>JAZQNP010000098.1:0-19015 GCA_045627405.1 Oscillospiraceae bacterium
ATATGCGGATTTTTGAGATGATTTTGTTCCGTTCAAGGCAAAAATCCGCAGGCGGGCTGTCGCCCGGCAAGGATTTTTAACGACGAACGGGGCAAAATCAGCCAAAAAGACGCGTGTTAGGCTTAGTGTCAACACGCCCTAAAAAACGAAGTCCCGAAGCAGCTTGTTCCTGCTGTTTCGGGACTTTTGTTATGTGAGATATTTTTCCATATACACGCAGCGGAATGTGCCGCTGTGCGCCGATTCCGCGCTGTTGTAGGCGTAGCCGAGCTTCTCATAGAAACCGACAGCTTCCTCTCTGCTGGAAATTGCGATTTTTTTGCAGCCGGATTCTGCGATCCATTGTTCTGCCTGCGTGACCGCCAGTGCGCCGAGTCCTTTTCCGCGGTATTCCGGCAGCACGACGACGCGCCCGATCTCCGCGGTGCCGTCCGCGACCGCAAACCACCGGCAGGTCGCAACGGGAAAGTCATCATCCAGAATGACAATATAATTGCAGTTCGCGCCGTCCGTTGCGTCAAATTCCTCGCGCAGTGTGATGCCGTATTGCCTTGCCATCGCCTGAATGCGGACATAATATGCGCCGGCGCGTTCAAATTCCTCCGTCGCCCTGATGATTTGAAGCTGCATACACATCCCCCTCAGAAGAAGAGCAGGAAGCCCAGCCCGATCAGAACTGCGGCGATCAGCGCGAGATTGACATAGCCGAGATTGCGGCAGGTCTTTGCGATCTGCGGGCGGCGCAGCGCGTAGGTCCGAAAGACCTTTTTGCCGTAGCCGGGGATCAGCAGACTTTTGATGACATCGGAGGCTCGGAGCTTGGCATTGCGGTCTTTGACCATGCGCTGTGCCTGCTGAACGGCTGCGGGGTTAATGACATATCCGCAGCGAACGCAGACGACGGCACCGGTTTCCACTTCCGCACCGCATCCGCTGCAATAGCATTTTCCGATTGTATGATAAAGATAGTTTTTTCTGTTTTTTGCCGTCTGATTGGAGGCAGTCCTCTGACGCGGCTGCTCTCCGACCAGTACGCGCGTTACCGTATCCGAGAGTACGCCGAGCAGACCGCGGTTGCGCCTTGCCTGCCGCTGCGCCTGTTCATAGCGGACGCGCTGCATTCTCTGTGCGCGTTGGAGCGTCACAACATCCAGTACATAATTGCAGTGGACACAGACGCTGGCACCCGGCTCCACCTTTTCCCCGCAGTTGCGGCAGTAGCGCACAAACGGTTCATTGTTGATCGGATGCTCCGCTGCAAACGGGTCAATGACATCCTGTGCCTGCGGCGGCTCCGCGTATTGATACTGTCTGTCATCCATGTGACTCACTCCTGTTCTGTATAATAACCGATCGCTTCTTGCGCATGGGACTGAAACAAACTGCTCAGCAGTTTGAGCTGAACGTCCTGGTCGGGCGGGACGAGGTCCTGCTCCGTCAGCGGCTGATAGGAAATCCACGCCGCAGAGACGCTTCCCTTGTAGTCAAATTCGAGCGCATACCACACACCGGTGCGGCGTATGTCCGTGAAATACTGCTCAATGCGCCATTCTAGGCTGTTTACGGTGAATTCCCCGTTCGCATTGACGATACAGACCGTATTGTGCTGCGGCAGCGGCTCTTCCGCTTCCTGCATCTCTGCGAGCACAGCATTCGCCGAGATGTAGATGTTTTTCGCGCTGTTATTCAGCGAGGCGAGCTTGCCCTTTGCGACAAAGCCCAGCATTCCCGACAGCACGATCCAGCAGCAGGCTGCGCCGAAGATCAGCAGTCCGCCGCAGCCGAGTCTTTCGGCATGGACATCTGCCATATGTGTGAGCGCAGTTTTCGGCGTATTTGTCAGCTGTGCGTGTTCCTGTTCGCGTTTGCTGTCTTTGGTGAAGAGCAGAAGCGGGATGCCGAGCGGCGGACAGAGCAGCGTGACCAGCACCAGCTCGCAGATTCTGCTGAATGAAGGGCTTTTTCCCGGTTTGCCTGTCGGAATCCTCTGCCGTTCATTTAACTCGGGAATCTCCGCAAGCGACTGCACAAAGTGCTGCTTTTGTATGTTCAGTGCGACTGTCATTGCCAGAGTGACAAAGAGTGCGCAGATCGCAGCCGCCTCCGGCATGCCGATGTCCCATACGGCAGAGAGCAGCAGTGCGGCAAGCACTGTCATGCCGAGTGCGACGCTTGCAGTCAGCCATGTTTTCTGCTTCCACTGCCGCAGGAGCTCGATTGCCTCTCTTCGCTGCGTTTCAGAGAGTGCGTCCAGCGCGGTCTGCTTTTTCATTCCGGATTCTCCGGCGTATCTTCCGGCTCTGCCGGGTTCAGGGCAGGCTTTGTTTCTGCGCCTTCCGGTGTGTCCGCGGTATCCGCATCATCCGGTGGATTGGCGGTGTGCAATTCGTTGGAATAATAGCTGCCCGTTGACTGCGGCAGCCCCTTTTTTTCCAGTTTATCTGCGAGGAAATCCGAGAGGAAGGTATACAGTGCGGCAAAGAGCGGAATGAACGCGACCATGCCGACGAAGCCGAAGAGTCCGCCGCCGACGGTGATGGCAAACAATACCCAGAACATCGGCAGACCGAGGGAATCACCCAGGATTTTCGGACCGAGGATATTGCCGTCGAACTGTTGCAGAACGAGAATGAAAATGGCAAACGGAATGACCTTTTTCGGCTCCGAGAGCAGGATCAGCAGACCGCTCGGTATGGCACCGATGAACGGACCGAAGAACGGAATGATATTGGTCACGCCGATGAAAATGGAGATCAGTGCAGCATACGGCATGTTGAGAAGCGTCAGACCGATGAAGCAGAGAAGCCCGATAACCAGGGAATCGACGAGCTTTCCGGAGAAAAAGTGCATGAACGTGTGGCTGACGTGAGAACCTGCTTTGAGGAATTTGTGGACATGCGCTTCCGGGAGAAGGGCGTAGAGGAATTTGCGCATCTGCGCCTGATAGCGTTCTTTCTGGACGAGCAGGTAGAGCGCGAAGATGATGCCGAGGAGGAAATCCAGCACGGCATTCAGCACAGAGAACGCACCGCTGGTCAGGGAGGAGATCAGATCGGCACCGCCGCTTGCAAGGCTGTCCAGCTTCGGTTCAAACTGATCGGTATAGTTCATGATGCCGTTCAGTACGGAGTTCCAGAGTGAATTCAGTGCAGAATACATCTGCGGCTGTTCTTCTTCGAGTCCGGCGATGCGCACTTCGATCCAGTTACCGACGTTTGTCATATATTCCGGCAGGTGCGTCAGCAGATTCTTGATGCTGGAATACAGTTCCGGGATGATCGCGGCAATCAGTCCGAACAGCACCAGCACGAGAACCAGAAGCGTGCAGAACGATGAGAGTGCGCGTTTGAGCTTCGGGTGCGGTTTTTTTCGCTCGATCAGCCTGCCGAGACGAGTTTCCATCCAGACCTGAATCGGAGAGAGCAGATAGGCAAGTGCCAGCCCCCAGAGAATCGGCGCGAAAATCCCCAGGATCTTATTCAGGAATTCGCGCACCTCGGCAAGCCGCCAGAGGCAGATGCCGATCAGCAGGCAGACCGTAAACACAAGGATTGCCGTGCGTGCAGTCTCCTTATGCTTTTCATCAATGCGTATTTTCACAGAGAGACGCCCCCTTTCATCTGCGGGTACGGGAAAATGGTTTCTTCCCTTCTATTATACAGGATAATTGCAAAAAAGAAAAGTCTTTTCATAAATTTTTAAGAACAGACAGATATTTCGCAGGAACCTATGTTCGCTCTTTGCGAAAAAAATGATTTTTTTAGAAAAAAATATGCTTCTGCTCTTTTCAATTCGGAAGTTTTATGCTATAATAAAGATGTATTTCTATGTGCGGTTGCCGGAGGACGAAAAAAGAGGGCATCTTTCAGGCTGCTCAATCTGTCGTTTTCGGCACGGCTTCCAATGAGAAACGGAGTTTTTGAAAACCATGCAGAGCATGACGATAACAGAAATCAAGCGTGCAGCACTGACAAGGCTGCTGACTGCGAAGGGACTCAATCCCCCGCAGCAGGAGGCTGTCTGCACGGTGAACGGACCGGTCAGCGTGCTTGCGGGCGCGGGCAGCGGAAAAACCACCGCGATTGTCAACCGCATCGCATTCATGATGCGGTTCGGAGATGCTTATTACGGGGAGACGCCGCCTTTCCATGCGGAGGACGAGGTATATCTGCGCGCGGTCGCGGACGGTGCTGAAGAACCCGATGAACTGCGTCTGGCGGAACTGCTGGGCTATGCGCCGATCCCCGGCTGGCGGATTCTGGCGATCACCTTTACAAACAAAGCGGCTGCGGAGCTGAAAAGCCGTCTGGCAAATATGCTCGGAGAAGATGCCGGCGAGATCTGGGCGGCGACATTCCACAGCGCGTGTGTGCGCATCCTGCGGCAGCATATCGACCGGATCGGCTATGACAGCGGATTTACAATCTATGATGCGGACGACAGCCGGAAGACCGTCGCGGCATGTATTGCCGAGCTGGGACAGCAGGAGCGGACGCGCGGCTTCTCGATGGAAAAAGCGTTCCCCGACAAGGCGGTGGCGCATGAGATCGGGCGCGCAAAGGACAGACTGATTACGCCGGAGCAGATGCTCGACGAGGCGGAAGGCGATTTCCGCCGCACAAAGATTGCGCAGATTTATGCAGCATACCAGAAGCGGCTGCGGGATTCCAATGCCGTGGATTTTGACGACATCATCATGTTGACGGTGCAGCTCTTCCGAAGCTGTCCGGATGTGCTGGAAAAATATCAGAACCGCTGCCGGTATCTGCTGGTGGACGAGTATCAGGATACCAACCCCGCACAGTACGAGCTGATCCGCCTGCTGGCGGAGCGGCATCACAATCTCTGCGTGGTCGGTGACGATGACCAGAGCATATACAAATTCCGCGGTGCGACCATCGAGAACATTCTCTCATTCGATGCGCAGTTTCCGGATGCAAAGGTCATCCGGCTGGAACAGAATTACCGCTCAACAGGCAGAATTCTGGCGGCAGCAAACTCGGTGATCCGCAACAATGCGCAGCGAAAGGACAAAACACTCTGGACTGCTGCCGGCGAGGGCGATAAGGTTTGCTGGGTGAAGGCGCAGGATCAGAATGACGAGGCGCGGTTTGTGACCGATACTGTGCTGAGCGGCATCCGTGAAGGCGGAAATTACCGCGATTATGCGGTGCTTTACCGCACGCACGCACTGTCCAACACCTTAGAGCGGCATCTGGCACAGGCGGGGATTCCCTACCGCATCTACGGCGGTCTGCGCTTTTTTGACCGCAAGGAAATCAAGGACGTCATCGCCTATCTCTGCGTACTGAACAATCCCTTTGACATTCTGCGGTTTTCGCGCATCATCAATGAACCAAAGCGCAAGATCGGTGCGGCAACCGTGCAGAATATCACCGATATTGCCGTAGATCTCGGCATATCGCCGCTGGAAGTGCTGGACACCTGCGGCGATTATCCGATTCTGAAACGAAGCGGTGCTGCGCTGACTGCTGCCGCGGAGATGTTCCGTGACATGCGGCAGGCGGCGGAAGAACTGCCGCTCGATGAACTCTACGATCTGGTGCTGTCGCGTTCAGGCTACTACGCGATGCTGCAAGCCGAGGGCGAAGAGGGCGAGGGCAGAATTGAAAATATCAAAGAGCTGAAAACCAGCATCCTTTCTTACATCAGCACGGCGGAAAATGAGGGCGAGGATCCGACGCTGGAAGGCTTTCTGGAAGAGATTTCGCTCTATACCGAGCAGGACAGAGCGGATGAGTCCGCCGATGCGATGACGCTGATGACCATTCACGCGGCAAAGGGACTGGAATTTGAAAAGGTATTTCTGATCGGCATGGAGGACGGTGTGTTTCCGAGCCGGCGCAGCATGGATTCTTCCGCCGAGGTGGAGGAAGAGCGGCGGCTTGCGTATGTGGCGATCACCCGTGCCAAGCAGCAGCTCTATATCACGACGACGGCATGGCGCATGCTGTACGGCACGACGAACTCCAACGGCGCATCCAAATTCCTCAGAGAGATGGATCCGGAGGTCATCGACAGGCTCGACCGCACAGGGACATCGGAAACGGTGCTGCACAGCCGGAGCGGGCAGACTGCATCCGCCAAGCGGTTCACGGGAGTCACGGGAGTCACGGGAGATACCGGCTACGGCGCGGCTGCGGCAGCAGGCGGCGGAACAGAGCAGTTTTCTCCCGGCGACCGCATCAGACACGGCACGTTCGGTGAGGGGACGGTGCTCAGCACCGTAAACATGGCGGGCGATGCGATGCTGGAAATCGCCTTTGACAATGTCGGCACCAAGAAAATCATGGCAAAATACGCCAGAATCCGAAAGGTAACAACATGAGTACGAGTACACAGTATCAGGCTGCGGCGGCAGAGGCAAATGCACCGCAGCAGCCGAACACCCTCTTGTGGGTGCGCGAAAAGCTCACAACAAAGCCCGGAAAATACATCGTATTCGCAGTGCAGTTTCTGCTTTCTCTGCTGATGCTGGTTTATCTGCGCGGTGTGGTGCAGTTTGCCTATAACAGCCTGTTTTACCGGCTGGAACTGCACGCGGGCGAGGAAAAAAGCTATTGCTGGGCGGTCATGGTAGCCTGCATTGAATTCTGTCTGCTGATGCTGTTCACGCGGCGGCAGATCATTACGCGCTTTGTCATCATGCTGGCGATGCCGTTCTATTTCCCGATCTTTCTGTTCAATTACCGGCATCTGGAACTGATTATTCCGCTGGGGCTGATGATTGTGATCACCTATCTTGCGAGCGGAACGGGCGAGGGTCCGAAGACGATTCTCGGCGCGGTGTTTCTGATGTGTTATATCCTCGGCGCGGTGGTCTATTTTGTGGTGCAGAGCATTCTGTCGCCGGCGGTGACGGAGACGGTCATCGCAAGAGAGGTCTCGCCCGGCGGCAATTACCGTTACAGCATTGTGCAGCAGCTCGATCAGGCAGACGGCAATACCTATGTTGCGATTGAATCGAACAACGCCGATATGGAATACACGCACTCGGTCTGGCGGGCAAAGGGACTGAGTCAGGAGATTTACCGCGAACGGCCGCTGGATACGTTCAAGTATGAGTGGACAACGCAGGAAAGACGGGAAATCACCCGCGCGCTGCTGAATATCAATTCGGCGACTACCTTTACGCTGAACGCCGATCAGATGCGCACGCTGAATCTGAATGTCGGGTATACCAAGGAGTATGAGGCAGGCGATCTGAGCCGTGCGCAGCGTAAGCAGCTTGGCTACGCCATTGAAAAGGATGTCGAGCTGCTCGTCGGACAGTCTGCCGAAGAGCAGGGGCTGATTTTGATTGACGCCGACCGCGTGCTGATTCTGAATTTTGATCAGATGATCGCACTCGGACTCGACCCGACCTATGACATGCGCCTTTCGAGCCTTTCCGATGCGCAGCTTGCTGCGCTCGGGGTGCCGGAAGAGTGCGAGGTGCTGAAAGTCAACGGCAAGATTGTGTTCCGTCAGTATGTTGCAATTCTGGAAAATACGTTCTCAGAGGACAGCCGTTCCTGGACGGCAATTATGGAGAGCAATACGCTGCCGGAGGTGGATCCGGAGGGACTGGACCTTGCGCAGCTGAGAAAGGAACGGGCGGAAGCAAAGGCTGCAAAGGAAGCAGAGGAAGCAGAGGCTGCAAAGGCTGACGCAAGTCCCAAGACAACGACATCTGTCACTGAGGAAACAACAACGGCAGAGGACTGATCAAGGCAGAAAGCGTATGATCCATCTCATACGCTTGCAATACAAATAACCGGATGCAAAATCCGGCAAGGAGGTTATTACTATGAGCGAATTTTTCCCTGAAATCGGCAAAATCCCTTATGAGGGCAAGGACTCAAAGACGGATCTGGCGTTTAAGTACTACAACCCTGACGAGATCATTGACGGCAAGCCGATGCGTGAGCATCTGAAATTTGCGCTGAGCTGGTGGCACACCATGGGCGGCGACGGCACGGATATGTTCGGTGTCGGTACCGCAGACAAGACATGGGGCGAGACTGCGCCGGAGGCACGCGCAAAAGCAAAGGTCGATGCTGCCTTTGAGATTATGGACAAGCTGTCCATCGACTATTTCTGCTTCCATGACCGTGATCTCTCTCCGGAGTACGGCACGCTGGCAGAGACCAATGCAAAGCTCGATGAGATTGTCGAGTACGTCGCAGAGAAGATGAAGGCGGATCCGTCGAAGAAGCTGCTGTGGGGTACTGCAAAGGCGTTTGACCATCCGCGCTATATGCACGGCGCAGGCACGTCTCCTTCCGCAGATGTGTTCGCATATGCAGCAGCACAGATCAAAAAGGCGATTGATGCAACGATCAAGCTCGGCGGCAAGGGCTATGTCTTCTGGGGCGGCAGAGAGGGCTATGAGACCCTGCTGAATACCAATTACGCCCTCGAACAGGACAACATGGCAAGACTGCTGAAAATGGCGGTTGCCTATGCACGTTCCAAGGGCTATGACGGCGATTTCTACATCGAGCCGAAGCCGAAGGAGCCGACCAAGCATCAGTATGATTTTGATACCGCAACGGTGCTCGGCTTCCTGAAAAAGTACGGTCTCGAAAAGGATTTCTATATGAATATCGAGGCGAACCATGCGACGCTGGCACAGCACACCTTCCAGCATGAGCTGCGTGTTGCGCGTGAAAACGGCAAGTTCGGTTCCATCGACGCAAACCAGGGCGATCCGCTGCTCGGATGGGATACCGACCAGTTCCCGACCAACATCTACGATGCAACACTCTGCATGTATGAGGTCATCAAGGCGGGCGGCTTCACCAACGGCGGTCTGAACTTTGACGCAAAGGCACGCCGCGGTTCCTTCACGCCGGAGGATATTTTCCTCAGCTACATTGCAGGTATGGATACCTTTGCACTGGGCTTCAAGGCAGCACGCGCACTGATCGCAGACGGCAGACTGGATCAGTTTGTCGCAGACCGCTATGCGAGCTGGACAACCGGCATCGGCAAGGACATCATCGACGGCAGGGTCGATTTCAACGATCTGGAAAAATACGCGCTCGAAAAGGGCGAGGTCACTGATTCGCTTTCCAGCGGCAGACAGGAGCTTCTGGAAGCCATCGTCAACAACGTGCTGTTTACGCTGTAATTGCGCACGATCCACCAAAGGGACATTGTCCCTTTGGAAACCTTTTTTGTTGCAAAAACAGGCTTCCAGAGGGACAATTTTCCGCAGGGCTGTCCGCCGATGAGCGGAATCTCTGTCAAATATCATCTGAAAAAGGGGAATGTATCATGAATTACTATCTTGGCGTAGACATCGGCACGAGCGGCACAAAAACCGTTTTGTTCGATGTCAAGGGCAATGTGATTGCTTCCGAAACCGAAGAATATCCGCTCTATCAGCCGCAGAACGGCTATGCCGAGCAGGAGCCGGCAGACTGGGCGAATGCGGTGCTGCACACGATGGCAGCAGTGATTGCAAAAAGCGGTGTGGACAAAAATGATGTCAAGGGCATCGGGCTTTCCGGTCAGATGCACGGGCTGGTCATGCTCGACAAGGATAACAACGTCATCCGGCGTTCGATCATCTGGTGCGACCAGAGAACGGCAAAGGAATGCGAAGAGATCACAAAGCGCGTCGGCGCAGAGCGTCTCATTGAGATCACGGCAAATCCGGCACTGACCGGCTTTACGGCATCCAAGATTCTCTGGGTGCGCAACCACGAGCCGGAAAACTACGCAAAATGCGCACATATTCTGCTGCCGAAGGATTACATCCGCTTCATTCTGACAAACGAATATGCGACTGAGGTGTCGGACGCATCGGGCATGCAGCTTCTGGATATTCCCGGCCGCTGCTGGTCGGATGAGGTGCTGGAAAAGCTGGACATCGACAAGAACCTGCTGGGCAAGGTGTATGAATCGCCGGAGATTACCGGCGGACTGACCGAGGAGGCTGCAAAGCAGACAGGTCTTTGCGCAGGCACGCCGGTCGTCGGCGGCGCAGGCGATAACGCTGCGGCTGCAATCGGAACGGGCGTTGCATCGGACGGAAGGGCGTTCACCACGATCGGCACAAGCGGCGTGGTTTTTGCGCACAGCTCGAAGATTTCCATTGATCCCAAAGGCAGAGTGCATACGTTCTGCTGTGCGGTGCCGGGCTGCTGGCATGTCATGGGCGTGACGCAGGGCGCAGGACTCTCGCTGAAATGGTTCCGCGACAACTTCTGCGATGCCGAAAAGCAGACCGCAAAGGGCATGGGCGCGGACGAATATTATCTGATGGACAAGGAAGCGGAGCAGTCCCCGATCGGTGCGAACAGACTGCTGTATCTGCCGTATCTGATGGGCGAGCGCACGCCGCATCTTGACGCGAATGCAAGAGGCGTGTTCTTCGGTCTTTCCGCGATGCACGAGAAGCGCGACATGCTGCGTGCGGTGATGGAGGGCGTGACGTATTCGCTGCGTGACTGTCTGGAAGTGTTCCGCGAGATGCAGATTGATGTGGACAGCATGATGGCATGCGGCGGCGGCGGTTCGTCTCCGCTGTGGCGTCAGATGCTTGCCGATCTGTTCAACTGCCCGATTCAGACAACGAAATCCAAAGAGGGGCCCGCGCTGGGCGTGGCGATCCTTGCGATGGTCGGAACCGGCGCGTATGCGTCTGTTCCGGAGGCATGTGCCGCGATCATCGGCACAGACAAGACCTGTGCGCCGGAAGCGGCGGCTGTACCGGTCTATGAAAACTACTATCAGCTTTATCGCAAAATCTATCCGCAGCTCAAAGCGCAGTTTGCGGAGCTGGCAGCACTGTGATGCAGCAGAATATCATTACGCTGACAGACGAAAGCGGCGCACCGGTTCGGTTCGAGCTGCTGGATGTCATCGAATACCGCGGAGAGGATTATGCGGTTCTGCTTCCCGCAGACGAGGATGCGGAGATGTTTACGATTCTGCTTGCCGCGCAGGATCCGGCAGATCCGGAGGATTATCTTTTCTCCGGTATTGACGATCAGAAAACGATTGACGCGGTGTTTGAAAAATTCAGGAAGCGGCATCCCGAGATCTTTGAGGAATGAATCTATGAAACGCAATGCCGATACGGCAGGATACAAAATCCTGAACCGCGACGCCATGAAATATCTTGCGGTCTTCTTCATGTTCTGGGGACATCTGTTTGCGTGGGTGACGCTCATGCGGAATCCCGATGCAGATACGCCGTATTCGCTCATGCCGCTCTGGATGCGGATTGTGACGCATTTTTCCATTTTCTGTCCGCCGGTGATGTTTTTCTTCATCGCGGACGGCTACAAATACACCCGCGACCGCAGGAAATATGTGCTGCGGCTTCTGCTGTTCGCGCTGATTACCCAGCCCTTTGACTGGCTCGTATTTCAGCCGATCAACGGCTGGTGGACAACAAACGTGATTTTTACGCTGCTCCTCGGTCTGCTTGCGATCATGGCATGGGAGAGCGAATACAAGCTGTGGCAGCGCGTGCTGCTGGTTTTGCTGGCAGTCGGCTTATCCGTACTGATTTTTTCCGATTGGATGATTTTCGGCGTGCTGATGATTCTGTTTCTGCATGTGTTCCGTGAGAAACCAAAAGCACGGCTGTCGGCATATCTGATTCTCACGGTGATCTGGCTGCTGCTGGGGTTCATCGGCGCAGAATTAGACGCGGGCTTCTGGCTCGACAAAGCATTGGATTTTGCGATGATGTTGGCTGCATATTCCTGCATGACCGTGCTTTATAACGGCAAAAAGGGCAGGCATCCGACCTTTGCAAAATGGTTTTTCTATGCGTTTTATCCCTTGCACTATCTGATCATATGGGTGATTTTCAAGCTGTCAACCGGCTGATTTGAATTCCGTGCGAAGCTTTTGCCGAGGAGGGAAGAATTGTGAAAAAAACGGTGGCTGCTGCGCTGTGCGTGCTGCTCTGCTGTACCGGCTGCGGACAGGATTCCGCATTGCCGGACAAGCTGACACCGCCGGAGACGACGGCATCCTCTGACGGAGGGTTCGCTGACACGACAACGCAGGCAGCGACGACCACGCAGACGACAACAACAACGCCAACGCAGACAACACAGATCACGTCTGCACTGACCGCATTGACGGAACCGACATCGCAGACGACAACGGTGACGACAAAGGATGCGGCTGCACTTGCGGCGGCAGAAGCGGAATGTGAACGCTGCCTCGCCGCCGTGAATTCTGCTTCGGCTGCGGCGCAGAATGCACAGTCTGCCCTGAACGCGGCGCAAGGCACGCTGACAGCCGCCGAGCAGTCGCGGGATTCCTACCGTGCCGCGCATCAGACCGATCTGGACATGTACAGTCAGGGGTCGCTGGGGTTCTTTACCTTTGTCGGCGCGGCGGATGCGGTGGATGCACTGCGCAATGCAACCTATGCGTCATCGACGGTTTTCGGCAGCAGCACGGATGCAACCTCGCTGGAAAACATGCGGAAAACATTTGATTTCATGCGCGAGTGCAACAATCTGCGCGCTTCGGAGGGACTGAGTGCGCTGCGCGTCACCGATAAGATGATGGCGATTGCGCAGTCAAACCTCAACTGGTCGGATAAAAATGTGCAGCACTCGATGCAGTTTCATGTCGGAGAGAATCTGGCGTGGAATTATCCTGACCCGTTCAAGGGCTGGTATGACGAAGAAAAAGCAGACCGAGGCGGGCATTATCTCAACATTGTCAACAGCAGCTATCAGATCACGGGCTTTGCGGTCTGCACGGCAGGACGCAGCGGCAGCTATTCCGTATCGCACGGGCAGGTGTTCGGCTTTGCATACGGCGAGACGACCTATACCGTGGATGAATATGAGCAGAGACTGAATCAATATGTGCAGAGCATCAGCGACATTTCCGCACAGATGAGCGCGCTCACGAGCGCGGCGGAAACCGCGAAAACACAGGTGCAGAACTGCACGGCGACACTGACGCAGGCACAGTCTGCATACACAGCGGCGCAGCAGGCGTATCAGAATGCGCAGGCTGCATACGAATTATTGAAATAACCGACAGGAGGCACAGCGTTATGAGAGAAGCAAGCGTAAAGCGAACAACAAAGGAAACAAAGATTGCCGTCACGGTCAGACTGGACGGCAAGGGCGAAAGCGATATTACAACCGGAATCGGCTTTTTTGACCATATGCTGACCGCGCTGTCGAGACACAGCGGCATCAGCATGCAGGTGTATGCAGAGGGCGATCTGCATGTGGACGGCCATCACACGGTGGAGGATACCGGCATTGTCATCGGGCAGGCACTGATGCAGGCACTCGGGGATAAGTCCGGCATCGCCCGGTACGGCAGTGCCTATATTCCGATGGACGAGGCACTTTCGTTCTGCGCGCTTGATCTCTCGAACCGCCCCTATCTGGTGTTCAAGGGCGCGTTTGCCAATCAGATGATCGGAGATTACGACGCGTGTCTGACGGAGGAGTTTTTCCGCGCACTTTCTGAACATGCGGGCATCACGCTGCATCTGGATATGTGCTGCGGCAAAAACGATCACCACAAATGCGAGGCATTGTTCAAGGCATTCGCACATGCGTTGAAGGCTGCCGTGCAGGAAACCGACGGCTCTGCGCTTTCGACGAAAGGAGCACTTTGATGATCGCGGTCATTGATTACGGCGCAGGCAATCTGTTTTCCGTCTGCAACGCGCTGCAATATCTGAACATTCCGCATGATATCACCCGTGATGCGGCAGTGATTGACCGTGCGGATGCAGTGATTCTGCCGGGCGTGGGTGCGTTTCCGGCTGCAATGCAGTCGCTGCGCGAGACCGGACTGATCGGCACGATCAGGGAGAATGCAAAGAAAAAGCCGCTGCTGGGCATATGTCTCGGTATGCAGATGCTTTTTGACCGCTCGGATGAAATGGGAGACTGTGCAGGTCTGTCCCTGATCCCCGGCGAGGTGCGCCGCATTCCGTCGCAGCGCGTCATCATTCCGCACATGGGCTGGAATGAGCTGGTCATCACGCAGGAAAGTCCGATGCTTTCCGGCATCGAAACGCCTGTGTATACTTACTTTGTGCATTCGTATCAGGCGTTTTGTGCAGACGAACATATCATCGCGTACTGTGACTATGACGGAAAAATACCGGCACTGGTCACGGACGGAAAATTTGTATTCGGTGCGCAGTATCATCCGGAGAAATCCGGCGAAAAAGGACTGCAAATGCTGCGCAATTTTGAGGAGATGACAAAATGATCATTTTTCCTGCAATCGACATCATCGGCGGACAGTGCGTGCGGCTGGTGCGGGGCGATTACGCCACGGCACAAAAGGTCGCGGAGGATCCGCTGGAAACGGCAAAGGCGTTTGAAAATGCGGGCGCAGAGTGGATTCATATGGTGGATCTGGACGGTGCCAAGGCAGGGTATCCGGTCAATACGGAAATTTACCGCAGCATCGCACAGAACACAAATCTCAAAGTCGAGGTCGGTGGCGGCATCCGCACACTGGATACGATTGCGGCATATCTCAATCTCGGCATCTCTCGCGTGATTCTCGGCTCGGCGGCACTGAAAAATCCGCAGCTTGTTTCGGACGCGGTTGCGCAGTTTAGCAGTGACAAAATCGTTGTCGGGATTGACGCCAAGAATGAGATGGTTGCGACGGAGGGTTGGCTGGAAACCAGCGATGTGCATTATATCGACCTTGCGCTGGAAATGATCAAAGCCGGCGTGACAACATTCATTTTCACGGATATTTCCAAGGACGGCACACTCTCCGGTGTCAATGCCGATCAGCTCCGGAAATTGGCAGAGGCAACCGCCGTCTACGGCAGCAACATCGTAGCGAGCGGCGGCGTACACACGATGGACGATATTCTCATCTGCCGCGATTTGGGACTGTACGGCACAATCTGCGGCAAATCGCTCTATCAGGGGACGCTGGATCTGCGTGAGGCGATTGAAGCGGCAGCGGAAACGGCAAAGTAATACAGCACGATCGGATCGGGCGTGTATCCCCAAAATGCAGAAAGGAAAATCTATGCTTGCAAAACGTATTGTTCCGTGTCTGGATGTCCGGCACGGAAAAGTTGTCAAGGGCGTCAACTTTGAGGGCGTGAAAGACGTCGGAGATCCGGTCGCGTGTGCCGCAGAATACAACCGGCAGGGCGCGGACGAGATTGTCTTTTATGATATTGTCGCATCGCATGAGGGACGCGGGACGTTTCTTGATGTCGTGCGCGATACCGCAAAGCAGGTGTTTGTCCCGCTGACGGTCGGCGGCGGCATTTCTTCCGTGGATGACATGCGCGAAACGCTGCGGGCGGGGGCGGATAAAATCAGCATCAACTCGGCGGCGGTCAAGAATCCGCAGCTCATTTCTGACGGTGCGGAGATCTTCGGTTCACAGTGCATTGTGGTCGGCATCGACGCAAAGCGCGACGGCAAAGGCGGCTATACCGTTTATGCCAACGGCGGCAGAATTGACATGCATGTCGATCTGCTGAAATGGGTCGAGGAGATCGAGCAGCGCGGCGCGGGCGAAATCTGCCTCAACTCGATTGATACCGACGGTGTGCGCGGCGGTTTTGATCTGGAAATGCTGAAAGCGGTCTGTGCGCGTGTGCGCATTCCGGTGATTGCAAGCGGCGGAGCAGGCAAGCTCGCTGATTTTGCGACAGTATTTCAGGAAACCGATGCGACTGCGGCACTTGCAGCATCCCTCTTTCATTTCGGTGAGCTGACAATTCCGCAGGTCAAGGCGGACTGCCGCAGCAAGGGAATTGCAATGCGGTGAGAACAGTCAGATCAAATTGTCAAACGGCGATATGGAACCGGCTGCGTCTGCCGCGATATAGCAGCATCATATGAAAGCGGCGCAAATGAAAATTCATCCGCAATGCGGATAAACATAAAGGAGTAATGAAAATGACACTTTACGAAGAACTCAAACGCAGAGGCTTAATTGCGCAGACAACCGATGAGGCAGAGATTGCCGAGCTGATCAACAACGGCAAGGCGACCTTCTACATCGGCTTTGATCCGACCGCAGATTCGCTGCATGTCGGACATTTCATGGCACTGTGCCTGATGAAGCGGATGCAGATGGCAGGCAATAAGCCGATCGCACTGGTCGGCGGCGGCACCGGCATGATCGGAGATCCGTCGGGCAAATCCGATATGCGCAAGATGCTGACACCGGAGACCATTCAGCATAACTGCGAATGCTTCAAAAAGCAGATGAGCCGCTTCATCGACTTTTCCGAGGGCAAGGCGATGATGGTGAACAACGGCGACTGGCTGCTCAGCCTCAATTATGTCGATGTGCTGCGCGAGGTCGGCGCATGCTTCTCAGTCAACAAGATGCTCTCATTCGAGTGCTATAAGCAGCGTTGGGAGCGCGGTCTGACCTTCCTCGAATTCAACTACATGATTATGCAGAGTTATGATTTCTACAAGCTCTATCAGGATTACGGCTGCAATATGCAGTTCGGCGGCGATGACCAGTGGGCAAATATGCTCGGCGGCACGGAGCTGATTCGCAAGAAGCTCGGCAAGGATGCCTATGCGATGACCATTACTCTGCTGCTCAATTCCGAGGGCAAGAAGATGGGCAAGACCGAAAAGGGTGCGGTGTGGCTCGATGCAGAAAAAACCTCCCCGTATGATTTCTTCCAGTACTGGCGCAATGTCGGGGATGCGGATGTCATTAAGTGCATGAAGATGCTGACATTCCTGCCGATTGAGGAGATCGAGGAGATGGAGCGTCACATGGATTCCGGTGCGGCATATAACAATGCCAAGGAGCTGCTCGCTTATGAGCTGACGGCACTGGTTCACGGTAAAGAGGAAGCGGAAAAGCAGCGGGAAGCCGCAAGAGCCATCTTTGCAGGCGGCGGCATCAGCGACGACATGCCTACCACGGAGATCACAGCGGAGGATCTCACCGACGGCAAGGTCGGTCTGCTGACCGTGCTGGTGAAAGCAAAGCTCTGCCCCTCCATTTCCGAGGCGCGCAGACTGGTGCAGCAGGGCGGCGTCACGGTCAACGACGAAAAGATCACCGATCCCAAGACGCAGTACGCGCCGGACAGTGACCTGATCATCAAAAAGGGCAAAAAGGTGTTCCACAAGGTCACTTTTCAGGCGTGAAAGCCATCCTTTCATCCATCAAAAATAACGGGAGGAACAGCATATGCAGGCGGATGTCGCAAAGCAGCTGATGCAGGTTTACGATAACTGCGCAAAGTGTGAGGCACAAGGATACACGGTTTCCGTGCAGAACCGGACGATGCAGGATTATCTGCGCTTTACGATGCTGAAATTCTATGTCTATCTGGCAAGCTCCAACGGAAACATCTCGATGCAGGAGATTGCATATCTCAATGACGCACTGGGCTATACCATGTCGGCGGAGCAGATTGACCGGTTCAATGTCAGCAGCAAGATCACAAAGTACAGCCTCAAAGACAGCATGATTACCATGATGATGCCGTTTCTGAAAATGGATCTGGAAACGCAGCCGATCGGCGGCATGAGCCTTGCCTTTATTGAGTTTATCAATCAGGCGGGACTGGACTTCATGACACTTGACGGCGGCAAGCCCGATCCGTTTATCATGCGGGATCTCGGTGCGCTGGTGCTGGCACTGCGCAATTTCCGGATGGAATATATCACCAACTGGGAGGCGATGGTGCGCGAGCAGAAACGCCGTGAGGAAGCGGCAAACCGTCCCTCTTATCCGACAAACAACGGCGGCGGCAGTTCTCCGTGGGGCAGTCCGGGCGGGCAGAACAATCCGGTGAGCGGCGGCAGCCGTCCGAACGGACAGAACAACAAGCCGTCTGCGCAGAAGCCCGCTGCAAAGAACGGCAATCAGAATACTTCGGCGGCTTCCGCGTCCGCGGAACCGGAGCAGCCGGATCTGACACTGGAAGAGCAGCTCCAAAAGCTCGATGAGCTGACTGGTCTGGAAGCCGTGAAGCAGGATCTCAACAGCCTGATCAATCTGATCCGCGTGCGCAAAATGCGCGAGGAGCGCGGGATGCCGCAGGCAGCAATTTCTCTGCACATGGCATTTCTCGGCAATCCGGGTACCGGAAAGACAACGGTCGCCCGCATTCTCGCAGGCATTTATAAGTGCCTCGGCGTGCTGTCCAAGGGACAGCTGGTCGAGGTGGACCGCTCCGGTCTGGTGTCGGGTTATGTCGGACAGACCGCGATCAAGACCAAGGAGATCATTGATTCTGCGATGGGCGGCGTGCTGTTCATTGATGAGGCGTATGCGCTGACGGCAGGTACCGGCAAAGGCGATTTCGGGCAGGAAGCGGTTAATACGCTGCTGAAAGAGATGGAAGATCACCGCGACGACTTTATTGTGATTGTGGCAGGCTACTCCGATCTGATGGAGGAATTCCTCGACAGCAATCCGGGTCTGCGTTCGCGCTTCAATAAGATCATCACGTTTCAGGATTATATGCCGGATGAACTGGTTGACATTTTCAAGAGCATTTGTACAAAGTCCGGCATGGGCATTACCGACGAGGCGGAAAAAGCGGTCTATGAATATTTCACGGAACGTTGCGGCATGAATCTGAAAACCTTTGCCAATGCGCGCGACATCCGCAATTTCTATGAAAAAGCGATCACAAATCAGGCAAACCGTCTTGCGACGATTGAAAAGCCGACAACCTATCAGCTCGCAACACTGACCATCGAGGATGTTACGGGCATCGAACTGAACTGATGCAGCATGCGGTATCGCATTGCATATATCATGAAAGGAATGAATGAAAATGGTACTGATTACAATGGAAAACGGCAAGCAGATCAAGCTGCGGCTCCGCCCGGACTGCGCTCCGATCTCCTGCGAAAACTTTGAGAAGCTCGTGAAGCAGGGCTTCTATAACGGACTGACATTTCACCGCGTCATCTCCGGCTTTATGATTCAGGGCGGCTGTCCGGACGGCACCGGTATGGGCGGTCCCGGATGGAGCATCAAGGGTGAATTTGCAAAGAACGGCGTGGAGAATCCGCTG
>JAZQNP010000099.1:0-17106 GCA_045627405.1 Oscillospiraceae bacterium
TATGGCAATGAGGTTCCACCCGTTCCCATTCCGAACACGGAAGTTAAGCTCATTCACGTCGAAAATACTTGGATGGAGACGTCCCGGGAAGATAGATCAATGCCGGCACGAAGCCAGAGGTTTTTCTCTGGCTTTTTTCCTTTATATAGTTGCATTTTTTCTTATATTGTGGTATAATATCAATAGATTGGGGTATCGCCAAGCGGTAAGGCACCAGACTTTGACTCTGGTATTCGTAGGTTCAAATCCTGCTACCCCAACTGTGAAAGCACTGTGATTTCATTGAAATTACGGTGCTTTTATATTTTCGGCATGAAAAAAGGCTCCCGAATTCGGGAGCCTTTGGAAATATGACATTAGTAATTTGCGGCGTTCAGCTCGAAGAACGACTGCGGATGTGCGCAGACGGGACATACCTGCGGCGCGGATGTTCCGACCACAATATGACCGCAGTTGCGGCATTCCCAGACCTTGACTTCGCTCTTTGCAAAGACTTGCTGTGTTTCAATATTGTTCAGCAGGGCGCGATAGCGTTCCTCGTGATGCTTTTCGATGGCAGCAACCATACGGAATTTTGCTGCGAGTGCCTTGAAGCCCTCTTTTTCAGCGGTTTCTGCAAAGCCGACGTACATGTCGGTCCATTCATGGTTCTCGCCCTCGGCAGCAGCAGTCAGGTTCTCGACGGTCGTGCCGATGCCGCCCAGTTCCTTACACCAGAGCTTTGCATGTTCTTTTTCATTGTCGGCAGTTTGGAGGAACAGCGCAGCGATCTGCTCATAGCCCTCTTTCTTGGCGACGGATGCGAAATAGGTATATTTGTTTCTTGCCTGCGATTCGCCGGCGAATGCAGCCTGCAAATTCTTTTCAGTCTGCGTTCCGGCGTATTGATTTGCAGCAGGTGCATCTGCGGGGGCGGCAGCCTCTTCGAAGACTTCTTCCATCTGATCGCCGGATGCGCCGCAGAGCGGACATACTGCCTGATCAGCACTTTTTGCTTCAAAAATCTTTCCGCAGAGCTTACATCTGAATTTTTTCATGGTGAATACTCCTTTTTTGTGAATTACATCTGCATGATGTATTTACAGTATACAATATTTTTCGGCGGATGTCAAGCAGTATTTTCGTGCAATTTGTATGTGAATGTCATAACGCAGAAGTCCCCCCGATCAAAAAAGACCGGAGGGACTGTTTACTTATGATTCGCAGTATTTCGTCATTGCTTGAACGATTGCCGGGTACATAAAAACATTGTCCTGCCGTTTGAGCAGTCCGAAGTTTTCTCCGGAACCGCTGAATGCGTTATTATCCCACCAGCAGCAGGTGATGCCTCTTGTCCGCGCCGCAGCAATGTAGAATGCGGCAAACTGCACACGCGCTTCCAGATTGCTCTTGTCGAGTGCGCCGAATTCTCCGATCAGGACAGGTGTGCCGTTGAGGATAAATTTTCCGTAGAGACCGTCCATGAAATCTGTGACGCTCTTCTGGTCTGCGGCATCGTCCGAGGAAAAATCGCCTGTTCCGGCTTTGTTGAGCGCGAAATTATAGGGCGTATACGCATGAACGGAAACAATGATGCGGTTTGCGGAATCGGTCGGAAGCACAAAGCCGTCATTGGTCGCGCCGTCTGCGGAGGCTGCGTAGCCCGGACAGAGCAGCCATCTGGTCGCGTTGTTGCCGCCCGATGCACGCACGGTATCGACAAAGAGCTGATTGAGTGTATTGATGCAGGAAACAGCGTCCTTGCACTGGTCATTATTCTTGTCGATCCACCATTCGTAGCTCGTCCCGACAAGGCGCGGCTCATTCATGGATTCGAGGATCACATGTTCATCGTAATCCGCAAACGCATCTGCCATCTGTGTCCAGATTGCGGAGAGATATGCTTTCGACTGTTCCAGATGTGCAGAATCGGGGTAATACCATTTCTCATCATTGTCGTGATGGGTGTTGACAATCACATACATATCGCAGGCGCGGCACCAGTCAACCACTTCTTTGACGCGGTTCATCCACGTCTCGGAGATCTGGTAGGTATCATCGACATGATTATGCCACGAGACCGGAATGCGGATGGTCTGGAAGCCTGCGGCTTTGATTGCGGCGACGTTGTCGATGCTTGTGATGGCACCGCACCATGTCTTTTCATAATCAAGCTCATTTTCATCACTGATATTCCCATTGTCAATCGCATCAAATGTGTTGCCGAGGTTCCATCCAAGTTTGAGATTCTTCACAAATTCCATACCTTCATTCTCCGGTAACGAGAGCCGATCAATTTCGATTTCAGGGATAAGATCGCTTGCCGCACCGAGCGGGTTGTCCGGATAGGAGAAATCCGGGATGCTTGTGCCGGAACTGCTCGTACCGTCGGATTTGGTACATCCGGTTCCGAGCAGCATGACCGCTGCTGCCGTGACGGCGGTAATACGATGCATCAGCTTCATAGCTGTTATGCTCCTTTCAAAAGTATCAATACAAATTCAGTATACCACGGGAAAAACTGAAAGTCAATGAATAATCTGTAAATTATACGATTGATTTTTTTCATTATTTATGGTATGATGAAAAGGCAAGATCGACAAAAGAAAGCGGGGAAAAGATGAAGAAGCGTGTCTATGCCTTTTTGCGGACAATTCCGCGCGGCAGGGTTGTGACATACGGGCAGATTGCCGTCTGTCTTGGAAATCCGCATCTTGCGCGCGCCGTGGGAAATATTCTGCACAATAATCCCGACGGGGAGAAAAATCCGTGCTACAAGGTGGTTGACCGCAGCGGAAAGCTGTCTGCGCACTACGCCTTCGGCGGGATGACAGAGCAGCGGCGCAGATTAGAGGCGGAGGGCATTGCCGTTGTGAATAACCGTGTGGATTTGAACAAGTATTGTTATGATATGAAAAAAGGTGATACAGGTGCTGATTGATTTTCATACACATATTTTCCCGGATCAGATTGCTGCGCGCAGTGTCGAGGCACTGACCGCCGGAATATACCGTGAGCAGGGAGATGACTACGGCGGAGGCGAACCGCTGAACTTCCGGCCGGCAACCTTGCGGGGATTGCTGGATTCCATGCCGCCGGCGGCGGTGACGCAGAGTATTTGTCTGCCGATTGCAACAAAGGTGTCGCAGACCGGAAGCATCAACAATTTTGCTGAGGGTATCCGCAGCAAAACCGTGCTGTCATTCGGCACGGTGCATCCGGATGATCCGGAGGCACCGGCGGTTCTGGACGATCTTGCTGCACGCGGCTTTCGCGGCATCAAACTGCATTTGCAGTTTCAGCGGTGCATGATCGACAGTCCGCCCTGCATTGCAATTCTGCGCCGCGCAGAGGAGCTGGGACTCTATGCGGTGTTCCACGCGGGGGAAGATATAGGCTTGCCGCCGCCGGTCTACGCGACACCGCGCAACATCCGGCATCTGCTGGACTATATGCAGGGCGATCATCTAATTGCGGCACATCTCGGCGGGTGGAACATGTGGGATGAAGTGGAGGCAGAGCTGGTCGGCACACCGATTTTGTTCGATACGGCGTTCATCCGGCAATTCATTCCGCCGGAGCAGTGCGTGCGGATCATCCGCGGACACGGTGCGGAGAAGATTTTGTTCGGGTCGGATTCCCCGTGGGAGAATCCGGCGGATACGCTTGCATTTTTGCAGTCGCTTCCGCTGACAGACGAAGAGCTGATGCAGATTACCTATCGCAATGCGCAGCGAATTTTAGGCGAAGATGCAGCGCAGCAATGAGGAAACGGAGTGAGCAGTATGACATACGAGGAAGCGGTTCGCCTGATTCCGGCGGGCAGATACCGCCACTACAAAGGCAATGATTATGAGGTGATCGGCATTGCGCGGCATTCGGAGACGCTTGCACCGATGGTGGTTTACCGCGCACTGTACGGCGAAGGCGGCATCTGGGTGCGTCCGGCAGAGATGTGGAATGAATGTGTCAGCGGAGAGACACTGCGCTTCACAAAAACAGATGAGACGGTGAACGGATGAAAACAGTGAGGATCGCGGGGCAGAATGTCCCGCAGACAGCAGCACTTGCACCGATGGCATCGGTTGCGGATACTGCATACCGCACGCTGTGCAGAGAACACGGTGCCTGCATGACAACCGGAGAGCTGATCTCGGCAAAGGGTCTGTGTTACGGCAGCCGCGGCAGTGCGGAGCTGTGCCGCATCACGCAGGCAGAGCGTCCGATGGGCTTGCAGTTGTTTGGCAGTGAGCCGGAATTTATTGCAGAAGCGACTCTGCGGATGCTGGAATACAAACCGGACTGGATAGATCTCAACATGGGCTGTCCGGTGCCGAAGGTGGTCGGACAGGGCGCGGGCAGTGCGCTGATGAAAACACCGGAGCTTGCCGAACAGATCGTCAGGGCGGCGGTCTCTGCGGCGAACGGTGCCGTGCCGATCACGGTGAAAATGCGCATCGGCTGGGATGAAACCAGTGTGAATGCGGCAGAGTTTGCCAAGCAGATGGAGGCTGCGGGCGCAGAAACAATCTGCGTCCACGGCAGAACGCGGACGCAGTTTTACGGTGGAAAAGCCGATTGGAAGGCGATTGCAGCGGTGAAGCAGGCGGTGTCGGTGCCGGTCATCGGCAACGGCGATGTGACCTGCGGCGCGGATGCGATGCGTATGTATGCGGAAACGGGCTGCGATCTGGTGATGATCGGACGCGCAAGCTACGGGAATCCGTGGGTGTTTCGCGACATCGCCTGTGCAGCGGATCAGCAGAGCTACACGGCACCGGATGTCGCCGGACGCTTGCAGGAAATGCTGCGGCATATCCGCATGATTCTGGACAACAGCGAGAAGTCGGAGACACTTGCCATGCGGGAAGCACGCAAGCATGCGCTCTGGTATCTGCGGGGAGAGCCGGGAGCCGCAGCGTTTCGGGCGCGGTCGGCATCGCTTGCCAGCTACGCCGAGGCGGAAGCACTTGCAGAAGAATATCTTGCGTGGTACGACCGGCATCGCCGTCAGACTTCATCCTCCGCATATGATTTGTAATAGAAGCAGCCTTGTTCCCAGCCGTGTGCTTCGAGTGCGCGGTTGATCGCGGCGAGGACTGCTTCCTTGTCACGGTTCCATTCCGGCGCGACAAGCAGCGCAGGGGCGCAGTCTCCGGTGAGGCGGTGTACAATCATATCCGGTGAGATGTGCGTCAGCACATAGAGTGCGGCTTCGACATATTCTTCCATCGTCGGCGGCTGATATGAGCCGCTGCGGTACATCTCTTCCAGAACGGTATTGCGCATGACAAAGATCGAGTGTAGCTTGATGCCCCAGAGATCAAATGTATTGATGTAGCGTACGGTCTCCCTGACATCTGCAAGCTGTTCGCCGGGCAGACCGACGATGATATGCACCACAACGGGGATGCCGTACTGTTTCAGTATCGAAACCGCCTGCGCAAAGACTTCGCGGGGATAGCCGCGGTTGATGCGTTCTGCGGTGCGGTCATTCGCCGTTTGCAGTCCGAGCTCGACCCAGACATCGCACCGGGATGTGTAGGATTGCAGCAATGCGGCGATTTCCTCGGTAATACAGTCCGGACGCGTGCCGACTGCCAGCGCGGTCATGCGCGGATCTGCGAGTGCGGCATCATATTTTTCTTTGAGAACGGCAACGGGCGCGTATGTATTTGTGAAATTCTGAAAATAAGCGATGAATCCGTCTTCTTTCGGATGATGGGCAAAAAAGCCGGCGACCTGCTCGGAGACCGGCAGGACACGGTTGGGGATATGTTCGCCGGCTCCCTCATCTCCGCAGAAGATGCAGCCGCCTGTGCCGCAGGTGCCATCGCGGTTTGGACAGGTGAATCCGCCGTCGATACAGAGCTTTCGGATTTTGCAGTGATAGGTCTCCCGCAGATAGCCGCTGAAATTCCGGTAGCGCATGTGGATCGCAGAACTCCTTTCGCATGAGATGTGTGCGTGCTTACCATTATTATACTGCATTCAGCGCGGAAAAGCAAGCGGTGTCGGAACGGATGGAATTCGACACGCATTCGACCGAAATTTATGCAATAAGCTGAATGTGCATGTCCCGACTCAAAAAAATTTGTATCAAATTCGGGTTTCCTATTGACAATATCACGTTCTCATGATATAATGATCATAAATTGATCACGGAAGGAGGTGCTGAGGATGTTTACAAAACGATCTTTGGCAACCGTTATCATCCTGACCATCGTGACATGCGGTATTTACGGCTATGTCTGGTATTGGTCTGCAATGCACGAGCTGTACAGTGCGGGTAACAAGAGCATCGGAAATCTGGATGCAACGGTTCAGTTCATTCTGCTGTTCCTCTATGTCGGCGGTATTTTCTTTGCAATCAATTCCAACGACAACCTGAACGCAGTGCGTGAGTCGAGAGGTCTTGCGGCAAAGGACAACAAGGTGCTTTACATTGTGCTTGCACTGGTTTGTCCGATCGCAATGATTGCACTGGTGCAGAATGAGATGAATCAGCTTTGATGAAAAGTGCATGAAGCGAAAGAGGACTGCCTGAAAGCGGGCAGTCCTTTGCTTTGGGGGAATGAGGGGCGATGAAATGAAAAAGCGTCTGCTGCGGGTGCTGGGAATCTGGGGCATCATGCTGGGGCTGCTCTTGTGCTACGGCATTGTGACGGAGCATCTGGGCGGCGGGATCCCCTGCGTATTTCAGGAGCTGACGGGACTGCGCTGTCCGGGCTGCGGGAATACGCACGCACTGCGTGCGCTGGTGACGGGACATCTGATCGAAGCTCTGCACTGGAATTATCTGATGCCGGCAGAGGCACTGTATGTCGCTTTTGTGATCTGGAACACCTCTTACCGTTATGTCAGGACGGGTACATATCATCTGACCGTCGGCTCGGAGAAGCTCGGCATCGCGTTCGTGGCGGTACTGTTTTCATGGTGGGTTCTGCGAAATGTTTTCGGTGTATAATCAATACACAAGACAGGCATATTTCATCGCATCGCTTTAACCGTCTTTTTTTTCCGCTATCATATGTTTTTCACAAACGGGAGTATAATAAAAGCATAGAGCAAAGAACCCACGACGATGCCGCGCAGGCGGCACAGATCAAAAAGAAAGAGGTGCTGATAATGCTGCAAAACAATCTCAGTGATGAAATGAATACCGGAAGGGTTGATCCGGATACGATCGAGCGGGTGACAGATCCGGGCGTCCGGAATGCTGCACCGGTACAGCAGCCGGTCATGCAGCAGGGCGGCAGTTACTATTCTCCCAGAAGCGGGTATCCCGCATCCGGCGGTTACATCCCGCCGACCGGCGGAAACAATGTTTCAAGCGGCGGCGATGACGGCACACCCCCGAAGAAAAAATCGCATAAGGGCCTGAAAGCCCTCGGTGTGTTTGCCGCGATTGCATTTCTTTCCTATGCTTCCATTCAGTGCTATCAGTTTGCAACCGAGAATGAAGCAATCCGGCAGTTCCTCGGCAAAGATTCGAGCACCGCGGAGGAACGCCTCAATCTGGATTCGGATGATGAAGATGTCAGCACGGCAGATACATCCTCTGAGGATTCCGATGCGGGCAGCGCGGCGAGCGGCACAACGGATTCGGCGGTCTATACCGTACAGAGCTGGATTGACCTTGCGGCGCGTGACGATGCCATGAGCATTCCGGATATTGTCGATAAGGTGATGCCCTCTTCGGTCGGAGTCTCCTCGGTTTTTGAGATCGAACGGCAGAGTTATTCGATGTGGGGCTACGGTCAGCCTTCGGTGTATGAAGCGACCGGCACCGGCACCGGCATCATCATGACGGCGGACGGATATATCATCACCAATGCACATGTGATTTACGACAGCGAATACGGCGGCGGACTTGCAAAGGAAGTGCAGGTCGTGCTGAATGAGGATTATTACAAAGGCGAAACGACCTATACGGCAACAGTCGTGGGTTATGATACCGAAGAGGATATTGCCATCCTGAAAATCAGTGCGTCGCAGGATCTGGTTGCGGCAGAATTCGGCAGCAGCGATGATCTGCGCGTCGGAGAACTGGTTGTCGCAATCGGCAATCCGCTCGGCTTTGATCTGTTCGGCACGGTGACGACCGGTATTGTCTCCGCACTGAACCGTGAAGTGACCA
Organism: Oscillospiraceae bacterium; assembly: GCA_045627405.1. Taxonomy (GTDB): domain Bacteria; phylum Bacillota; class Clostridia; order Oscillospirales; family Ruminococcaceae; genus Firm-04. The sequence goes on from JAZQNP010000099.1 coordinate 8,120, forward strand.
TCAATGAATCGACGATGAATCTGATTCAGACGGATGCGGCGATCAACTCCGGCAACTCCGGCGGCCCGCTGATCAACAGCTACGGTCAGGTCATCGGCATCAACTCCGCGAAGCTGAGCAGCAGCTATTCGGATTCTGCCAGCATCGAGGGTCTGTGCTTTGCAATCCCGATGACACATGCGATGGAAGTCATTGACGATCTGATCAACTTCGGCTATGTCCGCGGCAAGCCGCTGATCGGCATTACCGGCACGAACATCTCCGAGGAGATCTCGCAGGCATACGGCATTCCGGTTGGCGTGTATGTGCAGTCGGTCAGCGACGGCGGCGCGGCAGATATTGCCGGCATCCGTGAGGGCGATGTCATCATTGCAATCAACGGCGAGACCGTTACAAACTATGACGAACTGAACGCTGAAAAGGATCAGTACAAGGCGGGCGAGATGATTACAGTGACTGTAACCCGCGACGGTCAGGATCTGGATTACACGCTCATCTTGCAGGAAAAGGTGCCGACTGCGGCAGACTGATCGCTTCTTTTGAAATCCCCCTCTCTTTTTCGATACTTCTTCATGACGAAATCCCTCCGGAATGCAGAGCCGGAGGGGTTTTGCTTTATATGCAGATGATACAAAAATATCGAATTAGAGTTGTGCAACTGGACGAAACGCCGAAAATCAGAAAGCTTCACAAAATGTACACAAAAATATGCTATACTCCTCCCGTATTGGAATAAACTGCCTTTGCTATATACTATACAGAGTTTGAAGAATCAGAAAGGTTGTGATCATGTGCTGGGGCTGAAAGGCGTAACGAAAAATTACCTTGCCGGTGACAATACGGTACAGGCACTGAAAGGCATCGACATCATGTTCCGCAAGAATGAGTTTGTCGCAGTGCTGGGACCGTCCGGCTGCGGCAAGACCACGCTGCTGAACATCGTGGGCGGACTGGACCGCTATACCGAAGGTGACCTTGTCATCGCCGGCAAGTCAACGAAGGAATATAAAGACCGGGATTGGGATCACTATCGCAATCATACGATCGGCTTTGTGTTCCAGACTTATAATCTGATTCCGCATCAGACGGTGCTTGCAAATGTTGAGCTGGCACTGACGCTTTCCGGCATCTCCAAAGCAGAGCGCAGAGAGCGTGCGAAAAAGATGCTGGAAAAGGTCGGTCTGGGCGATCAGATCAACAAGAAGCCCAACCAGATGTCCGGCGGACAGATGCAGCGTGTGGCGATTGCGCGTGCATTGATCAATGATCCGGAGATCCTGCTTGCGGATGAACCGACGGGCGCGCTGGATACGGAAACCAGCGTGCAGATCATGGATTTGCTGAAAGAGATCGCAAAGGATCGCCTGGTCATCATGGTCACGCACAATCCGGAGCTTGCCGAGCAGTATGCAACGCGCATCATCCGGCTGCTGGACGGTAAGGTGCAGAGCGATACCGCACCGTATACGGAAGCGGAAGAGGCGAAAGAGCGCGGCAAAGCGGCTTCCGAAGAGACAAAGAAAGCGAAAAAAGAGCGCGTGTCCATGAGCTTTGCGACCGCAACTGCACTCTCTCTGAATAACCTGATGACGAAGAAAGCACGGACGATTCTGACCGCATTTGCCGGCAGCATCGGTATCATCGGCATTTCGCTGATTCTCTCTTTGTCGGACGGCTTCCAGACGTATATCAATCAGGTGCAGGAGAACACGCTTTCTTCCTATCCGCTGACGATTATGTCGCAGACGGTTGATCTTTCCAGTCTGGTGGAGACGGTTTCCGGTCAGGCAGAGCATGACGAGAACCGCACGCTCGATCAGGTCTATGTCAGCGATACCGCAACGGAAATGATGAATGCGATGGTCTCTGAGGTGCAGGAGAATGATATGCCTGCGTTCAAGCACTATCTCGAAGAACATGCAGATGAGCTGGACAAATACAATATTGCTTACGAATACAATATCCAGCCGCAGATCTATCTTGCAGATACCACTGACGGCGTGACTGCGGTGAACCCCAATCCGCTGGTCGATGCTTATTATTCGATGATCGGCTATGATATGAACAGTCTTTCCTCTTCTTATTCGCAGCTCATGAACATGGGCACAGACGGCATGGACGTCTGGACACTTCTCTACGGCGATCAGGATCTGCTCAATGAACAGTATGATGTGCTGAGCGGAAGCTGGCCTTCCTCTAAGGAAGAGGTTGTGCTGGTCGTGGATGATTACAACGAGATTACCGATCTGACAATGTACGGTCTGGGTCTTCGGGATGCGTCGAAGATCTCCGATCTGTTTGCAAAGGTCATGGCAGGCGAGACACTGGAAGCACATTCCGATCAGTTTGCGTATGCCGACCTGATGAACATGCAGTTCCGCGTGATTCTGAACACCGACCGCTATGAGTATGACAGCACCCTCGGATACTGGGTGGACCGCAGCCGCAATGAGGAGTACATGGCGGAGAAGGTTGAGGACGGTCTGTCTGTGCATATCAGCGGCATTGTGCGGAAGAAGTCCGGTGTGACCAGCGGTGCGCTGATGCCCGGTACCATCTGCTATACCTCGGAGCTGGTGGATTACCTTCTGGACGGCATCGAGCAGTCTGAAATCGTGCAGCAGCAGCTTGCCGATCCGGAAAATGATGTGTTCACCGGTTATTCGTTTGAGGATCTGGACGATGTGACGATTGACGACGTGTATGCGTATATTGACAATCTGAGTGAGGCTGAGATGGCGCAGCTGCAAGCGATGTTCCAGATGATGAACGGCGACAGCATCAGCGGCGCGGATATTGTGGATGCACTCACGGGCATGGATGATGAGGAGCTGGTTGCTGCGCTGAAACCGCAGTTCCTTGCGGGCATTACACTGGATGATGCAAAGGCATTTGCCGCAACAGAGCAGGGACAGGGCGCGATTCTCGCGGTGCTGTCGGAGAGCATGGGTGTTCCGGCGGATCCGTCTATGCTGGACATGGTCACGGATGAGCAGCTGCTGGAAATCTATACGGGTGTCATGGAAGCGGGACTGACCGCGGATGCAATCCGTGCGAACATTGCAAACATGACCGAGGAAGAGCAGAATGCACTTGCGGCGTCATTTAATCCCGCGAGTGACAGTGAAACACTGAAAGCGGCAGTCTCCACGATGGATGAGGACACGCTGCTGACGCTCTTCAAGGAGCAGATTCTTGCGCAGTCCACGGATAACACCTATGAGGGCAATCTCAATAAGCTGGGACAGCGCGATCCGGACGATCCGTTTGCAATCTACATTTATTCTGCATCGTTCGAGGCAAAGGAAGAATTTGAGACCTTCGTTCAGGAATACAACAAGAAGCAGACAGATGCAGGCAATGAGGATTCGGTGATCGACTATACAGACTATATCGGCATTCTGCTCTCGTCTGTGACCAAGATCATCAACATGGTTTCCTATGTGCTGATCGGCTTTGTGTCAATCTCGCTGGTCGTTTCTTCGATCATGATCGGCATCATCACCTACATTTCCGTATTGGAGCGCACCAAGGAAATCGGTATTCTCCGTTCGATCGGTGCATCCAAGCGGGATGTCAGCCATGTGTTCAATGCCGAGACGTTTTTGGTCGGCTTGATTGCCGGTGTATTGGGCGTTGTGATTACAATGCTGCTGGATATACCGATCAATCTGGTCATCGAGCATGTGTCGGGTGTGCCGGACATTGCCTTCCTGCGTCCGATCTACGCGGTGATTCTGATTGCAATCAGCATTCTTCTGACGCTGATTGCGGGCATTATCCCTGCAAAGCTCGCGGCAAAGAAAGACCCGGTCATCGCACTGCGGACAGAATAAAAAGCAAGCATCCGGTATGCGGAATCATACCGGATGCTTTTTCTGTGCAGAAAAGTTTATTTGCTGCCCGCTATTGTTTGCAGCAGCAGGTTCAGATCAAGCGGCAAACACAGCTTCTCCGCACAGAGCAATCGTTCTGCACAAGATCATCCCCTTTGCTCTTGCATTATTCTATTGAATGTGCTATAATAGAGAAACAGGCTTATGACCTGATAATCGGTAAAGAAGAGAATGACAATGAAATCAATCAGAAGAATTCGCATTGGTGCACTGCATCTTGCAGAAGGCATCCTTTCGCTGCTCTGTGCAGCCGCGCTCACCGGATGTACCCACGCTATCCCCGCATCCGAGCCGGAGCCTGTGACGACAACTGTCACAACCACGACCGAACCGCCGTATGTCGGTGCGCTGAATCCGCTCACCGGCGAATACGGCATGCGCGAGGAGGCTGTGGGAAAGCGTCCCGTCGCGGTGATGGTAAACAATCTGAAAGGTGCGCTTCCGCAATACGGCATCGAGGCGGCGGACATCATTTTTGAACTGCCGGTCGAGGGCGGTATCACGCGGCTGATGGCGGTGTATCCCGACTGGGAGAATGTACCGAATGTCTGCTCTGTACGAAGCTGCCGCTATTATTATCCGATCCTCTGCCTTGGCATGGACGCAATCTACTGTCACTGGGGACTCGACATGACGATGGCAAAGGATGTGCTCAACCGTACCGGCATTGATCATCTCGACGGCGGGTATCTGTTCGGCACGGTGTTCTTCCGCGACCCCGAGCGCGTCGGAGTATATGACTCCGAGCACACCGGCTACATGGACGGCGCGGAATTTGCGCAGTATGTTGCAGATCACGGCATCCGCACCGATCTCGGAGATGCCTACAATCAGCCGCTTTTTGCATTTGCAGATGCGGATATACCGGTCACACCGGATATGCAGAAAGCGCAGAGCATGACGCTCTATTTCTCCGACAGCTATTTCAGCACATTCGATTATGATGCGGCTTCGGGCAAATATCTGAAACAGCATTCCGGTGCGCCGCAGATTGATCAGAAAACCGGCAATCAGCTTGCGTTTGAAAATGTATTTGCGCTGCAAACCGACATCGGTCTGAGCGCGGACGGCTACCGCATGGACGTTGCGCTGACCGGCGGTACCGGATGGTACGCGGCAAACGGCGGTGCGGAACAGATCACCTGGCAAAAGGATGCAGAAACTGCGCCGATCCGCGTGTTTCGTGCGGACGGCACCGAACTCACAGTGTCCGCCGGCAAAAGTTATATCGGTATTATCGGCAGCGAGAAAAAAATTACGTTCCGCGAAGAATAACAGCAAAATCCTCTCTGCATGCAGAGAGGATTTTTCAATAGGAAACGAGCACCGGAGATGTCTTTCAGAGCGGCATTTGCTCTCTTTGCATCAGCGCATCGCATAAATCCGATGCGCCGATGATTCTGTAACTGACAAAAGAGAAGACGGTTTTGGTGCCGCGGATCGCCGGCATTTCTTCCGCGCAGACAACACTCACGGCGGATCTGTTTTATATGCGCAAATTTGAGCCGGAATTGCTGTGCAGATTCCACAAATTCTGCAATCGGCTGTCCGATTGTCCGGCGACTCATCCGGATAATTGTGCAGTGTTTCAATATCATAGGTCATTGAAAATGAGGCGGGAAAAAGGTATCATAATCATGGAAACCGGATTCACCGGATTGTCTCCGGCGCGCATTCTGCCCCCAAAGAATGTCGCCGGAGCATCCACCCCCCCGAAAAAGTACAAATAGCCGTTTCAACGGCTTTTTATAAACGAAAAGAGAAAATGCACAGGCCAACATGAATTTTAGGAGGAATCGGAAAATGAGAAAGACCCTGCTTCAAAAGTTCAGCGGATGTACCGCAGCAGCGGTACTGCTGACCGGCACGGCGACAATTTTGCCTGAGGGCATTGCGCCGCTGCTCCCGACTGTATCTGCGGTTGCAGCGACAGCAGCTGTCACGCCGTCCGCAACGCAGATCACAACATCTGCAACACACAATTTTACGACAGACGGCTTGTCCAGCAGCTATTTTGACATCTCCGGCAATCTGTCCGACAGCAAGGGCACTGTTACTTACAACGGCATGACACTGACGCAGTGCCTGAAAATGGAAAGCGCGACAACCCTGACATTTTCCACCGGCAGCGCGACGACCCTGACCCTTGTCATCAAGGACGGCACAACCGTGCAGATTGACAGCACCAAGTATGACATCCCGTCTAACAATGTGCTGACGGTATCGCTTGCAGCCGGCTCACATTCGATTCTGAAAGGCAGCGGCAGTTCCAATCTGTACTATATCAGCGTGTCCGGCGGCGACGGCTCTTCGACTGTGGTGACCACCACGGCGGATCCCGGATCCGGTTCGATTACAACCACATCCGGCGGTTCCGGCTCGATGACGCAGGGCGAATTCAAGCTGATCAATTCCGGCGGCTGGAATGAAATGCTGTATGCAACAGTGTCCGGCGTGAGCGATTCACAGGTGACCGGCGTGTCGTACAGCGGTGCGGCATCCGGCAAACTGACCGGCAATGATCTGACCTATCTGGTGCGTGATGTCAGTAGCGGTGTGCGCGTGGACATCCCCGGTGTACCGGCGGGTACCTATTCGCTGACTCTGGAAACCACAAAGGGCAATGCGACAATCTCCGGCATTCAGGTTTCGGCGCAGGATCGCTCCGGCTTTGCACATTATAATTACACATCCGGCGTCGGTGCATATACAGATGCCGGCACACTCAAAGCAAATGCGGTGGTGATTTATGTCACCAATGATAATAAAAACAGTGTCAGTGTGACCTCCAAGGACGGCACCAAGGTCACCGGTATCGGCAACATCCTGAATTCCTCCGGTGCAACCTCTAACAGCGGCAGCAAGACCAATTCCAACAACGGCATTATCAAGAAGCTTTCGGAAGACGGCACACCGCTGGTCGTCCGTATCATCGGAGACGTCAAAGCACCGGACGGTCTGACTGCATATGACTCCACCGATTACGGCGGGTCTGTCGGTGACAACGGCTACATGGCGAGAATGAAATCGGGCAAGGATGTCACGATCGAGGGCATCGGCACAGATGCCTGCATCAACGGCTGGGGCATTCATTTCATGGCGGAATCCGCAGCCACAAGCTATGGCAAGAGTTTTGAAGTCCGCAATCTGAAATTCAAAAATGTGCCGGAAGACTGCATCGGCATGGAAGGTGTGCAGAGCGGCTCAACGCTGACTGCAAGCGTAGAACGCTGCTGGATTCACAACAATGAATTCTATAAGCCGACTATCTCCAATCCGGCAGAGTCCGACAAGGCGGGCGGCGACGGTGCCTGCGATTTCAAGCGCGGCATGTACTTCACAAACAGCTACAACTACTACGAAGGCTATCATAAGACGAATCTGGTCGGCGCATCCGACAGCAATCTGCAATTCCACCTCACATATCACCACAATTACTGGAAGGACTGCGAGTCGAGAGGACCGCTTGCACGTCAGGCTGATATTCACATGTATAACAATGTGTTCTCCGGTCAGACGAGCTACTGCCAGAATACCCGCGCAAATGCGTATATTTTCTCTGAATACAATCTCTTCACAAACTGCAAGAGCCCGCAGCGTGTCGATTCCGGCGCGATCAAGAGCTACAATGATACTCTGACCAACTGCTCCAAGGATATGCAGGCAACGACCGTCACCAGCAAGAGCACGAAGGTTTCCAGCGGCAACCAGTATGAGAATTTCGATACGAATTCGTCGATGTCTTACATTCCGTCGAACAACTATACGCTGCTCACCGTTACCTCCCAGCTGCTGAGCTATTTTGACACATGGGGCGGTACTCTGGACGATCAGAACAAATCCGGCAGTTTTTCCGCATCTGCGTCATCGACATCTTCTACGACGACAACCACCACGACCACCACGACGACTACCACCACTACTACTACCACGACCACCACAACGACAACCACTACGACAACAAGTGAGCCGGCTGCAACGAATACTCTTCGCGGCGATGCGGATTGCAACGGAAGCGTCGAGCTGAATGATGCAGTGCTGCTTGCACGCGCGATTGCAGGAACATCGACGCTGACCGCACAGGGCAGTGTGAACGTGTCACTGGATGAAACAGACGGTATCGGCGGCGGCGACCTGACATTGCTGCTCCAATACCTCAGCGGAAAAATTCGTCTGTGAGCGCGCAGCATGAAAATGCAAGAATGATTTTTTCAGCATAAGCTTTTCATATTCTTTCCTCTCTCCCAGCAACAGCCGGACGCAAGTCCGGCTGTTGTGCTTATGGAAAACAATCAGCCGGTATGCAAAATCTGCATACCGGCTGTGCTGTTGTTTTCAGTTTGATTCCAGATAGGAAAGCAAGCCCTCACAGCCCGCGTAAATGTCGTGAAATGCCGCATCAAAATGTCCGCTGTACCACGGGTCCGCAACTTCGCCGCCCTGCGGCGTGAAGTCCATCAGGAGGAGCAGCTTGCCGTCGGGGTCGCCGCCGAGCATCCGCTGCATATTCCGCAGGTTCGCACGATCCATGCCGATCAGATAATCATATTTTGCATAGTCCGCTCTGCACAGTTGCACGGCACGGCGCATCTCGCAGGGGATGCCGCGGCGTTTGAGCTCAGCCTGTGCCGGCGGATACACCGGATTGCCGATGCCGCCGCAGATCTCTTCGGTGCTGGTGGCGCAGGAGGCGATCACAAACTGCTCTGCAATGCCGCGCCTGCGCACCAGTTCTTTCAGAATCATCTCTGCCATCGGTGAGCGGCAGATGTTGCCGTGGCAAACAAACATCACACGAATCATGCTATTTTTCCCTCCTGAAATGCCGTATTTTGCCGTGTTATGCGGATTTTTGCGAGGTTCATTTTTCTTACACTCATTTTGACAGAACGGGGCGAAAACGACTAAACGCGGCAAGTTTTTGCAAACTGCGGACATCGTTAGTAGTACAATAGTAGTAAGAATTGGGGCTTTTTACTACTAAGGATTTTCGCTTAATCAGCATCATTGCTAATCTGTACCCCATAGAATTTAGGATCAAGATTTGCTTTTTGCACTATGTTATTGATTACTTCTGCGGCAAGCGTCAGT
>JAZQNP010000100.1:0-16811 GCA_045627405.1 Oscillospiraceae bacterium
CGACGATGGTCTTGCCCTTGTTTTCAGGACGTTTTGCGAGCTGGATTGCAGCCCAGACAGCCGCGCCGGAGGAGATGCCGACCAGCACGCCTTCCGTGCGAGCGATGGCTCTGCCGGTTTCAAATGCGTCCTCGTTCTCAACCGGGATAATCTCGTCGTAAATATCGGTGTTGAGGGTTTCCGGCACAAAGCCTGCGCCGATGCCCTGAATCTTGTGCGGACCGGAGACGCCCTCAGAGAGAACCGGAGAACCCTTCGGCTCAACGGCAACAACCTTGACGTTCGGGTTCTGCTTTTTTAGGTAAGCTCCGACGCCGCTGATGGTACCGCCGGTGCCGACGCCGGCAACGAAAATGTCAACCTTGCCGTCGGTATCGTTCCAGATCTCGACGCCGGTTGTCTGCTCATGGGTTGCGGGGTTTGCAGGGTTGGTGAACTGGGACGGAATGAAGCTGTTCGGGATTTCGGCAGCGAGTTCCTGTGCCTTTGCGATTGCACCCTTCATGCCCTTTGCGCCCTCTGTGAGAACAAGCTCTGCGCCGTAAGCCTTCATGAGGTTTCTGCGCTCAATGCTCATCGTCTCAGGCATTGCGATAATGAGGCGGTAGCCGCGTGCTGCGGCGACGGATGCAAGACCGATGCCGGTGTTGCCGGAGGTCGGCTCGATGATGACGCTGCCCTCTTTGAGGATGCCCTTTGCCTCAGCGTCGTCGATCATCGCCTTGGCGATTCTGTCCTTGACAGAGCCGGCGGGATTGAAGTATTCCAGCTTTGCATAGATGGTTGCGCCGAGCGCATTCGCTTTTTCGGTGCCGGTGAGTTCCAGCAGCGGGGTACCGCCGATGAGGTCGGTAATTTTCTTGTAAACACTCATAATCATTCTCCTTTTCCATTTCATGCAGATTGCGGATATTCGGATGCCCAACCGCACAGATCAATTACCCATATATCCTATCTGTTTGGTATGCTAATATTATAGCACCGGAAGCGGGATTTGTCAATACCTTTTTGCAATTTTCTAAAAATATTTTTTTCGGAGAGCGTATTTTTGGGCAAAGCATCTCTGTTTTTGGAGAATGCCGGTGCAATTTGCGCGCTTTGGACAAAGAAAGCAGCAAAACGGACAGCGCAGTGACTGTCCGTTTTATTTTTGTGTTGCGCGGTTACGCGCGGGGAAAATCGAGTGTTATGGTCGTGCCTGCATTCGGCGTGCTTTCGAGCGAGACTGCCGCACGGTGAATCTGTGCGCCGTGCTTGACGATGGACAGCCCAAGTCCCGTGCCGCCGACGGCTTTGGAGTGGCTTTTGTCCACGCGGAAAAACCGCTCGAATACTCTGTCCTGCTCGGCATACGGGATGCCGATGCCGGTGTCTGCGACAGAGAGCGTCACACCTGCCTCAGACTGCGAAATGCTGACCGTCACGCTGCCGCCCTCTTGATTGTATTTGATCGCGTTGTCGCAGAGATTATAGACCATCTCATGCAGGATGCGATAGATGCCGCGCACTGTGCAATGCGCGCCCGTGATCTGCATAGCGATCCGGTTTTTCTCTGCGGCGGCATGCAGTGTGTCGAGCACATCCTCCGCGAGCGTGCAGAGATCAACCTGCTCCCACTCCGCTTGCAGTCCGCCCTCGTCGAGCTTCGAGAGCTGGATGATGTCGTCGATCAGCACAATCAGCCGCTGCGCTTCTTTATAGATGTCCGCCGCGAATTCCTGCGATTTTTCCGCGGGGACAAGTCCCTGCGCAAGCAATTCTGCAAAGCCGGAGATCGCTGTCAGCGGCGTTTTCAGCTCATGCGAGACATTGGCAGAAAATTCCTGCCGCAGACGCTCCCGCTGTTCGCGTTCGGTCACGTTGACGAGCAGCAGCACCGCGCCCGAAGCCTTGCCGTGAATCATGACAGGATTTGCGATGAACTCCCATGTCTGTCCGTCGCGGTTCAGCATGATTTCCGTGTGCTGCCCGTGCAGAGCCTGCGTGACCGCCGTCTGCATTTCCTCGTGCAGCGTCAGCTTTTCCCCGATCTCACCGACCGAGAGCAGCCGCCCTGCCGTTGCGTTGACGCTCAGCACGATGCTGCTTTTGTCGAGCAGCAGAAAGCCCTCACTCATGCTGCCGGTCAGCGCAGAGAACTCCTCCTGCCGTTTTTTCAGTTCGACAATCTGCTCCTGAATCGTGAGATTCTGCATCTGAATGCGGCTGACGAGCGGACTGAGTTCGGGATAAATGTCCGCGCTCGGATCGTCGAGGTCGAGCGCGTTGATCGGCTGCACGATCTGCTTTGCCGCACGAAATGCCAGTACGCCGGAGATCATCAGCACCAGCACGATCACCCACAGCACGGGGCTGACTGCCGCAAACGCGGACTGTACCGCACTCAGCGGACGGCTCAGGCGCAGCACTGTTCCGTCTGTGCAGAGCAGGGCATAATACATCGTGTTTTCGCCGCTGCTTTCCGACTTGCGGATGCCCGTGCCTTCGCCGGTGTCAAATGCGGCGCGGACCTCGGTATAATCGCGCTGATTCGCAATGTTTCCGGTGAGTACATTGTCATAAAGGACGCTGCCGTCCGCGGCAATCCATGTGATGCGATTGATGCTGCCGAGCGTTTGGAGATAGTCTTTTCCGCCGATCTGTAAGCCGTTCTCCGCATAGACCGCTTCCTGCTGCAATGCGGCATAGGTCTCGTCGCTGGTCTTGCGGTATTGCAGACCGAAAAACAGCACCGCGCAAAGGAGCAGCACCGAAATGCCGACTGTGAACACGTTTTTGAAAATAGTCTTTGTCATACAGCATCCCCGCTGATCCGGTAGCCGACACCGCGCAAGGTTTCGATATAACGCCCCGCCTTTCGGAGCTTTGCGCGAAGGGAACGGATGTGGACATCGAGTGTGCGGTTTTCAGGTTCTGCGTAGAGACCCCAGACGCGCTCCAAGAGTGCTTCGCGGGTCATCACAAGGTCTTTGTTTTCAAGCAGAACAGTCAGCAGCATGAATTCCTTGTTTGTCAGCGAAACGGCATCGCCGTCAACCTGTACCAGATGCCGTTCGGGCGAGACATACAGCGCACCGATCCGGTATTCGGTGACGGCAGGCGTTTTCTGTGTGCGGCGCAGCACGGCACGGATCCTTGCGACCAGCTCCATCATGCCGAACGGCTTTGGGATATAATCATCCGCGCCGGCATCGAGTCCGGTGACGCGGTCAAATTCGGTGTCCTTGGCGGTCAGCATAATAACGGGAATCTTTTCCGTATCGGCAGTTTGCCGAAGCTGCTTCAAGACCGAAATGCCGTCCTGAACCGGCAGCATGATGTCGAGCAGAATCAGGTCGGGCTTTCGTTTTGCAATTGCTTCCCAGAACGCGGGCGGATCGGCAAATCCCTCTGCCTGCATCCCCTGACTTTCCAGCGCGTAGATCACCAGCTTGCGGATGCTGTCGTCATCTTCTAAAATAAAAATCATCGTCTCATACCATCCTTCTCTCTCTTCGTCCTCTTTATTGTATCATTCCGCGGCTGTGCCTGTCAAGCCGTTTTGCGATTTTATTTTACAGAGATTTTACAGGAATATGACTTCTGATTTCAGATAGGCGTGTTATAATAAGTATGGATAAAAAGGAAAGATGAGGAGAGATACGATGGGTATTTCACAGATGATGTCGCTGCTGAGCGGTATCGCATTGTTTTTGTTCGGCATGTCGCTGATGGGCGATGGCTTAAAGAAACTGTCGGGCAGCCGGCTTGAACCGATTCTGTTCCGGCTGACGGGCAAGCCGCTGCGGGGTGTACTGCTCGGCACGGGTGTGACGGCGGTGATTCAGTCCTCCTGCGCGACCTCTGTCATGTGTGTGGGCTTTGTCAACTCGGGCATTATGAAGCTGAAACAGGCAAGCTATGTTATTTTCGGCGCGATTTTAGGCACGAGCATCACCGGCTGGATCATTTGTCTCAGTTATATTGAGGGCGCAGGCAGTCTGCGGGAACTGCTCTCGACCTCCACGCTGACCGGCATCATCGCGATTGTCGGTATCGTCTGCCGGATGTTTGCAAAAAAACAGTCATGGCAGCAGGTCGGAGACATTCTGATGGGCTTTGCGGTGCTGATGTTCGGCATGAGCATGATGAGCGGTGCGGTCGGCGCGCTCGGCGAGCAGGAATGGTTCACACGGTCGCTCACGAGCATGAAAATGCCGCTGCTGGGCATTCTGGTCGGCGCGCTGTTTACGGCACTGCTGCAATCGGCTTCGGCGGCGGTCGGCATTGTGCAGGCACTTTCCGTGACCGGCGCGCTGACGCTGGAATCCGCGCTGCCGCTGCTCATGGGCATCAGCATCGGTGCGGCACTGCCCGTTCTGCTCTCCGCGCTCGGCGCGAAAACCGACGGCAAGCGCACGGCATTCATTTATCTGGTCGGCTCGTTCATGGGCGTGATGGTGTTCGCCTCTCTGTTTTATATCGCACATGCGATCATCGGATTTTCCTTTATGGAAATGACCATGAATCCGCTGTCGCTGGCGGTTGTCAATACGCTGTTCCGTCTGGCGATGCTCTGTCTGCTGCTGCCCTTTGCCGATGTGCTGGAAGCCCTCGTAAAGCTGATGATCCCCGAAAAGAAAAGCACGGAGGACGACCCGACCCTGCGGCTGGAAGAACGCTTTCTGCAATATCCTGCGCTGGCGGTTGAGCAGAGCCGTATTACCATTCATGAAATGGCGGAGCAGTCGCGGCAGGCAATTCTCTGCGCCCTGACGCTGGTCTCCGAATTCTCCCCGGAGGGTTACAGGGCAGTACAGAATGCGGAGGCGTCGGTCGATCGCTATGAGGATGCGCTCGGTTCCTACCTGCTGCGCCTGACGAGTACGGCACTCAATGAAGAGCAGGGCGAAGACGTGTCAGTCTTCCTGCACACGCTCTCCGATTTTGAACGCATTTCCGATCACGCGCTGAATCTGGCAGAGAGCGCGAAGGAATTGCAGGAGAAGCAGATCACATTTTCCGATTCGGCACAAAAGGAATTCGCGGTGATTTTTGATGCGGTGCGCGAGGCGGTGCAGCTCACTGTCGATGCGTTTCTCTCCGATGATCTGACGAAGGCGGCACAGGTTGAGCCGCTGGAAGAGGTCATCGACCTGCTCTGCGATGAGATGAAGCTGCATCATGTGGAGCGGCTGCAAACCGCAAACTGTACGATTGTACAGGGATTTGTGTTCAATGATCTCGTCACGAATCTGGAACGCGTGTCCGATCACTGCTCGAATATTGCGGTTGCGATGATCGAGCTGAACGCCGGTTCGTTCGACACGCATGAATATCTTGACCGGCTGAAAGCACAGCGTACTGCCGATTATGACCGCTATTTCACTGCATTCCGCACGCGGTTTGCTCTATGAGGTGTCATATGATGAAAAAGCTCCTGCGCATACTGAAAAAGCATCGCGATGTGATCGGTATCTGCATGATCTTGCTTGGCGTGCTGCTGCTGCACCTGGCGTGGCTCGATTATCTGAGAATGTGAGGCAGCCGATTGCACAAAGCAGCGAGGCTGCGTCGGATGTGCGGATACAGCGCATCGGCGCATCAACTGAAACCGCGTTCATGAGAAAAGATCAGCTCCCCCTTGGGCGGGGGAGCTGATTTTTCATTTGTGTGCCGACAGCCAAAGCAGCCCCTCTCAAAATACCTGCTTTCACTATCGGCGCATGCTATCTTTTGCCGCAAATTACCGATTCAGAATGCGCGTGCGCATTTCTGACACTGCGGCGATGACTGCATCGCACCATTCATCAAATTCCGGATCCTCAGTCTGGAATTCCGGATGCTGCATGACATACTGCACTGTGCGCATGATGCCCTCTCTTGCGGAGACCTCTGCTTTGAAATCCGGCACCAGCCGCCGCAGCTTGCTGTTGTCAAACTGCACCGAATTTGCCTTGTCACCGATTAGACTGCCTGTGAAATCATAGCGGCTCACGGCGGCAAGCGTCTCAGAAGAAACATAGACCGGATGCAGCTTTTTGCCGAGTGCATCGGCAATCGCACGGTAGATCTCGTTCCATGTCACGCTCTCGTCGGAGGTGATGTGGAATGCCTCGCCGATTGCGGCGGGGCTGCCGATCAGACCGGCATAGCCCTTTGCAAAATCGCTGTTGTGCGTGACCGTCCAGAGCGAGGTGCCGTCGCCATGAATGATGACCGGCTTGCCCTCTGCGATCCGCTTCACGACCTGCCAGCTTCCCATGTTCCCGTGGACACCGAGCGGCACAGAACGCTCGTCATAGGTGTGGCTCGGGCGCACGACCGTGACGGGGAAGCCGTCCTCACGGTACCGCGCAAAGAGATATTCCTCACATGCCTTTTTGTTCCGCGAATATTCCCAGTAGGGATTTTCCAGCGGTGTTTCTTCGGTGATGCGCCAGTCCCGCGCCGGCTTCTGATATGCCGATGCCGAGCTGATATAGATGTACTGCTTGGTTTTGCCGGCAAAGAGACGGTAATCGCGCATGATCTGCTCCGGCTGGAATCCGATGAATTCACCGACGCAGTCAAATGTCATACCCGCGAGTTTTTCTGCGGCATCTGCCTCATTATTGATGTCACAGGGAATGACACGCACATTCTCCGGCAGCTCCGCATTGCGGCTGCCGCGGTTCAGCAGATACAGCTCATGCCCCTCAGCCGCAAGCCGCCTTGTGATCGCCATGCTGATTGTGCCGGTGCCGCCGATAAACAGTATTTTCATATGATGCTCCTTATCCGAGAGATGCGTTTGCCGCGATCTGATAAATCGCCGCACAGTCCTCCGCACTGAGATTCATAAATCCGCCGCGCTTTTCTCCCGCCGGAATGCCGAGCTTTTCGACCAGCAGCGGAATGTCCGCTTCCTTTGCGCCGAGCTCTGTGAAATTCACCGGCATGCCGATGCTGTGCAGGAACCGCCGGAATGCGGTGATGCCTGCCTTTGCCGTTTCTTCGGGATTTGCAAAGTTCATCGCGCAGCCAAAGACGCGGGACGCCATCTGCGCAAACCGCATCGGATTATGCGGCATGACATATTCCATCCACGCCGGCATGATGACCGCAAGCCCTGCACCGTGCGCCACGCCGTACAGTGCCGAAAGCTCATGTTCCAGCCCGTGGCTGTTCCAGTCCTGCTGCCGCCCGACACCGACGATATTGTTGTGCGCGACCATGCCTGCCCACATGATGTTGGCACGGGCATCGTAATTGTCCGGCTCCGCGATTGCACGCGGCGTTTCCTTCACCATCGTCAGCAGCACTGCTTCACAGAGCCGGTCTGTGATCTCGACCTCCGGTGTGTTGGTGAAATACCGTTCAAACACATGCGCCATAATATCGGTTGCGCCGCACGCAGTCTGATAGGCGGGCAGCGTCTCTGTCAGCGCGGGATTCATGATCGAAAACCTTGCGCGCAGCAGGGGAGAGCCTGCGCCGCGTTTCAGCATGCCGTCTGTTTTCGTGATGACGCTGTCGCCGGAGCCCTCGCTGCCCGCCGCCGCAATGGTCAGCACCGTGCCGACCGGCAGCGCAGCCGTGATCTCGGCTTTACCGCAGTAGAAATCCCAGAAATCACCGTCATACGGCACGCCTGCGGCAATCGCCTTTGCGGTGTCGATGACTGAACCGCCGCCGACTGCGAGAATGAAGTCGATCTGTTGCTCCTTGCAGATTCTGATGCCCTCATAGACAAGCGTGTCAACCGGATTGGGCTGCACGCCGCTTAGCTCAGCGTACGGTATCCCTGCATCATCGAGCGATTTGCGGATGCGTCCGAGGAGTCCCGAGCGGACTGCCGAGCCGCCGCCGTATACCGTCAGAACGCGGGCTCCGCCGTGCTTTTTAATACAGGTGCCGCATTGGTATTCCTGATCTTGCCCGAAGACAAATTCCGTCGGGCTGCAAAAAACAAAACTCTCCATATCATTTTCCTCTCGTCTGATGCATTCAGCTTATCATACTGCGTGCAAAAATGCAAGTGTATCGGGCGGATAAAATAGATTTTTACAATTTTTCAATCGAATTATGATATGCGGAACCCGGCACTTGCAATTTGCGCGGAAATGCAGTATACTAATCATATATTACAAAGCGAGGTGAGCCTATGCACTCTCTGTTTGAAAAGCAGGACAGTCTGAATACGCCCATAGAGTGCTTTATATTTGACGCGTCAAAAGAGATTTTCCCTGTCAGACCGCACTGGCATTATTTTGCCGAATTTATTTTCATGCTGCGCGGAACCGTCAGGGTGACTGCGGATGACTGCACATATTCCGTTTCCGAGGGGGAATGCATGATCCTTCACCCGTCATCGGTGCATTCCATTTTTGCATCCGGCGATGAGATGCCGGTTTATGCCGTGCTGAAATTCGACATGGGAAAATTTCCGAGCAATTCCTCCTATGCGCCCTCTCCGGCAGAGATCTTCCGGTTTGCCCGCCGCAGCGGCATGGCTTCCCTGTTCGATGCTTCGCAGAGCAGGACACTGAAATGCAGAGAAATATTCACCGAATGTATCAGCGAAATGCAGAATTACCTTTACGGAGCCGATGTGATGCTCCGGGCAAAAATCTATCAGCTGATCTTCGGTATTGTCAGAGTGTGGATCGCCGCGGGGCTGAATATCCATGCATGCCCGACCAATGAAGGCAGCTACGGCATCGAAAATATCACCGAATACATTGACCGGCATCTCGACGGGAAGCTGAAAGTCAGCGAAATCGCAAGGGAATGTCATCTCAGTTATTCTAATTTTGCAGCGAAATTTCATATGCAGTACGGTATGCCCTGCAAGGATTACATCGAGCGTATGCGGATTTTCAAGGCGGAGGAATATCTGATGTTCACCGATCACGATCTGAGCTATATCAGTCAGCACACGGGCTTTTCCGATCAAAGCCACTTTATTCGCGTCTTTAAGAAGCACAGAAATATCACGCCGAAGCAGTTTCGGCAGCAAAGGGGCGTCCGGTCAGAGCTGCAATGAACGCAGCCTGTAAAACGCGCCTTTCTTTTCCATCAGCTCGTCATATGTGCCGTATTCCAGTACATCGCCGTCACCGATCACAGCGATTTTATCTGCATTTTTGATCGTCGAGAGACGGTGCGCGACGATGATCGTGGTCCGGTCCTTTACCAGTCTGTCAACGCTTTCCTGTATTTTCCGTTCGGAAATCGAATCCAGCGCAGAGGTTGCTTCGTCGAGAATCAGCAGCTTCGGCTCCCGGATAAATGCCCGCGCAATCGAAACGCGCTGCCGCTGACCGCCGGAAAGATTCGCGCCGTGTTCGGTAATCAGCGTATCCAGACCGTCGGGCAGGGAATCGACCAGCTCATCCAGATTGGATGCCTCGATGACTTTGCGCAGGAATGCCTCGTCGATTTCATCTGAGCCGTAGGTGATGTTCTCACGCAGCGTGCCGGAGAACAGAATCGGCGTCTGCGGAACGACAGCGATATGCCTGCGGTAGCTTTTGAGGTCGATGTCATGCAGGTCATTGCCGTCGATCAGAACCTGACCGCTGTTCGGACTGAGAAAGCCGATCACGAGATTGATGAGTGTACTTTTGCCTGCGCCCGATGCACCCACAAATGCAACGGTTTCACCTTTTTTTATATCAAGCGACAAATCATTGATCACAGGTGTCTCGGCGTCCCTGAATCTGAAACTGACCTGTTTGAAGCTGATATTCCCGTCTATGTGCTTCAACTTTCTCCGTTTTCCGGTCTGCTCAATATCCGCGCAGAGCAGAATGTCTCCGACAGAATCGACTGATTCCAGCCCCTTTGAGATAATCGGAATCAGTGTGATGATGCCGCTCACCTGATTGACAATCGTCGAGAAATAGGTCTGATACATCACGACATCGCCGGGCTTAATCACGCCCTTAAACGCCAGATACCCCGTGAATGCAAGGCAGAGTACCTGAAAAAGCTGAAAGGATGCCCAGCTCACAGAGCCGAACAGCGACTGGATGACATCGAGGCGGAAGCCCTCCTCTGCGACGTTTCGGAGCTGGCTGTTCATTTTGTCGGTCTCCGTGTCTTCGAGGGCATGCGCTCTGGTAACGGGAATCAGCTCGACCATGTCCATGACCTTGACAGAGGTCTCTTCCATCTCCCTGCGAAAGCTCTTGTTGCGGCTGTTGATTTTTTTGCGGAACGTAATGCGGATCAGCACCGCCACGGGAATGGTGGCAAGAAAAAACCAGAACACGGTCAGAGATGTGCTGACGACAACAGTGAATGCAACGATCATATTCATAATGATGCTCAGGACAGAGATGAAGATCTGTGCCGAGAGATTTTCGATCTGTTCCACGTCGCGCATGATTTTCGACTGCAAGCGTCCCGACTGCATTTCATTATGGTATGTGATGGAGAGCTGTTGGAGCTTTCTGACCATCGAGCTTCGGAGACCGCGCTCGACGTTTCGGATCACCTTGGCATAAAAGTAGGTATGATAATAATTCGTCAGAACATTTTGCAGGATCAGCACCGTCATGAGAACCGTGTTTTTTAGGATGACGGCGGATGCGTTTCCTTCATGTCCGGTCGCTGCATTGATGATATTTGCCGTTGCAATCGGCAGCACCCAGACGGGCGTATGCTTCACGGCAAAAAGCAAAACCGCCAAAAGCAGCTTGCCATACTGCCCCTTATAGAGTCCGAGGAGTATTTTCAGGCTGTTGTGTTCGTTTCGCTGAAAGCTTTGCAGCAGAATGTCCTCATCTATATCCTCGCCTTTTGTGAGCTTTTCCTCAAAAAAGTGCTTCTTTCCTTCCGCCATGTTCTTTTCCCATCACCTTCCGCGGTTTTACACAAAGTATCAATCATAATGATACCACATCCATTCCGGAAATGATATAATGATCCAGCGCAAAAATAGAATAAATCTCCTGAAATTCGTGTTCGGGATTGAGGCGGGCATCTGAGCCGGCAGCCGGACACGGCGTATCACGGGATATTTCCCGGAAACACAATCAGCTCCCCGGAATGAACGGAGAGCTGATTTTTTTGATATTCTGATTGTTTTCGATTTACCGCATGAGCAGCTGTTTGAGCATGGTCAGATCGGCAGCGGTCAGACGGTTGTTTCCGTCGAGATCCGCCTGTGCGGCCTGACTCTCGCTGAGAGTGCGCGCCGTCAGCAGATATTGCAGCAGTGCGACCGCGTCCGCAGTGCCGACGCTGCCGTCGAGGTTCACATCTCCTTTCAGCGATCCGTTCTGCACGGCGAATACCGTGTAGTTCACACAGCCGGAGGACTGCCCGTTCTCACCGAGAATGACCGTTTCACCTGCATTTACTTGCATCTGATAGAGGACGAATGTAACATCCTTGCTGTTGGCAACAGTGAGCGAAGTCTTTTGATAGCTGCCGAGCCACGACGGAATGGCTGTCACGCGGCTGTCAAGCGCGATATACACGGAAATATTAGAAGCAGCAATGAAATGCGCAAGCTGTCCGCTGCTGTTTTTGGCATCGCATGCGGTCACAATCATCTCCGCGCCGATGAGGGCATCGGGGAGTGCGGTGTAGGTCACATCGCGGTCGCCGTAGAGCAGGTCTCCGACTGCCGCGCTGCTGTCGATGCTCCAACTCTGATAGGTGCCGAGGTCGTCCACAATCAGATCGGAGATCAGTCTGCCGTTGATCGGATCGACCTTAATATCGACAAACCAGTTCTGATTTGCAGTGTTGTCGCGTACCCATTGCATGGCGTTTGCGCCGTCCTCGGTCGAGCCGCCGGTGATGCCGACTGCACTGCCGCCGGATGTCGGGGCGGTCACAATGGTATAGCTGCCGTCCGCGTTGCCGACAAAGCGGAATGCAACCGGATTGGCTGCGGTCGTACCGATATTTGCGCCGTTGTCGGCACTGCCGCCGTCCACGGTCAGATAGCTGCCGTTTTCACTGCGCAGATAGTACCAGCCGGTTGACGCTTCTTCAAAATACCAGCCGTTTGCGCCGCTGCTGCTCTGCACGGCATTGCTGCCGGAAACCGCAAGATACAGCCCGCTGTTTGCGTTGGTGAGGGTGTATTTGTGCGCCGTATCAAACGATGCCGCACCACCGACGACCGATTCATTCTGCACGGAAACATCGCGCAGGAACGGGTCGGGATAGCTGACGGAGATCCAGTCGGACATATCGCTGTCAGTGATGTATTTCAGCTCAGAGGCATTGGATGCGGCTTTGGAATATTGCAGGCAGAAATCCTTGGCGTTATAGCTTGCAATCGGATCGACGAGTGCATAGCCGTAGTTTTCGGTTTCTGGATGACGCGTGCTTGTGACCTTCGGGCTGAAATTCAGCTTGGTCGGTGTAGAATTTGCGTTATTCGCGGTGTAGGAATTCTCATCGCGGTATGGCTCCGGACCGCCGCCGGCACAGATCTCATGTCCGCTTGTGATCGCCTCAAAGCGGCAGTTCTGTGAGACGACATCGGTCTGTCCGCCGCCGATGATTTCATCGGTTCCGCTGTCGTTCTGATTTTCCTTGCCGCGCCAGAATCCGCTGATAATATGACCGTATGCCGATCCGAGCTGCGGGCAGCGGCGCACGCACTGATCGTAGAACGGATAGAGGAACGACACGCGGCAGCGGATTTTCTCGTTCGAGGGGACTTCGTAAGAAACCGACGCGAACAGTGTTGTCCAGTAGCGGTTATAGAACGAGCAGTAGGAGATTGTCATGAAGTCGGTTGCGCGGGATTTCCATGTGCCGTCAAACGGCGAATTGCACCAGATGAACTTGCCGACCTCATCGACCGTGCGCCCAAGCTCGCTGACAAAGGAACAATGGTCAATCCAGATCTGCCGCGATGAATAGATGTTAAACAGCATGCAGTTTGTGCTGTCCTTTGCGAGCAGACTGAGATTGCGGAACACCAGATTGTCCGACGGTGCCTCCGAGGAATTCGTATCCGTCGGGCAGGTACGGAGCTGGCAGTCTTTCAGCGTCACGCCGTAGTAGCTCGTGAGGGTCTTGTCCGATTTGATGACGAGCTGCCCGTATGGGTGAAAGTCCAGCGTCTTTGTCATGACAATGGTCAGCGGCTCGGACTTTGCCATTGCCGAGATCATTTCATCGGTCGAGCTGACGAACACGGTTTCACCCAGCAGTCCGCCGATCGTACCGGCTTTTTCGTAGCCGTCCACCGTACAGTTTGCGGCATAGCCCTGCAAGCCGTCGAGGTTCAGCTTGAATTTCTGGTAAATATCGCCCGCGTCCTTTTCCGCGGCAAGGGAGTTGCTGTCCGGCTTGAAGGTCAGCACTGTGCCGTCGCTCGCCGTGACCGTATAATACAAATAGTAACCCTCTGCATCTTTTTCCGTGCCGGCGATCTTCCAACGCTGGTTTGCAGCATCGGTGTCGGGCTGCAATACGGGCAGACCGGCATTGTTTGTGAGAATATAGCCGGTTGCGGCATTGACAATTTCATATGTACCGGCACTGACATAATTGAGCGACCATTTTTCGTCTTCCGAGCCGCCGTTTCCCTGCTTTACAGAGCTGAGATATGCGCCCTGCTGCTGTGAGGATGCCATGATGCTGCGGTTTGTGTCACCGATGCCGAAGCGGAATTGCTGCACCGGATACCGGGTTTCGGCAGCAACTGCGGTGAGCTCTGCCGGAAACACCGCGAATTGTGCCGGCAGCAGCGAAGCCGCTGTCAGGATTCTCAAAACCCTTTGTTTCATATTTCATTCCCCCAAAAATGATAGCCTGCATATCAGGCTGTACACCTATTATATCATACAGCGCATATTCCGGCAATGCGCAATGATGTCCTATTTGTGGCTTATTGTGCCAAAATCGGACGGCCGGAACGAATGGATGTTCCGGTGCATACCTGATTCCCTGGCGTCGCGATTCTCCGCCTCTGCGATTATCGCTGAATGACTGTGCGATGAAATCATCAACGTCAATTTTGGGGTGTACTGCGGTTTCAATGAAACGCGGCGGGTATCTCCGGCGGCGGAAACAAACCATAAAAAACAGGCAGTCCGTGAATCCGGTTTCACAAATCATGGTATGCATAATAAACGGATCGGTCAATTATTTGATACAATATATCATTTTCAAACGAATTTGATTTTGATATAATAGAATTGGGAAGTAGTTTTTGCATCAATTTGTGAATTCTGCTTTACAGATTATTTTTAAGGGGGATTATGAATGACAGGCAAGAAAAAAGAACGACAGCGAATGCTTGCAGCCGCGCTCGCGCTCTGCACCTGCGCATCCTCATTCGGTGCGCTGACTGCATCGGCAGCCTATGGTGTTGGGGGGAACGGCAAGGCGGTCATGGAGTATCTTGACCGCGGCATCTATGCGGTCAACAGCGGAAACGGCATGTTCGTCAGTTGGCGTTGGAATGCAGACGATGCCGACAATGCGGAATTCCGCCTCTACCGCGACGGCACGCTCATCTACACAAGCACGGACGGTGCCACGAGCTATCTGGACAAGGGCGGCAGCGCGTCCTCTGTTTACCGTGTGGATACGCTCGAAAACGGACAGGTCAAATCGTCTGATACCTGCAAATTCAATTCAAACAGCAACTATTTTGATATTCCGCTGAACAGCCCCGGCAGCATTTATTCGCCGAATGACTGCTGCGTCGGTGATGTGGACGGAGACGGACAGTATGAGATCTTCGTCAAATGGGACCCGAGCGATTCTCAGGATAATTCCATATCCGGCTACACCAGCAATGTCTACATTGACTGCGTGACGCTGACCGGAAAGACACTCTGGCGCATTGATCTGGGTAAGAATATCCGCGCAGGGCAGCATTATACGCAAATGTGTGTCGCTGATTTTGATGGTGACGGTTTCGCGGAGCTGATTACAAAAACCGCAGACGGCACAAAAGACAGCACCGGCAAGGTCATCGGCGACAGCTCGAAGGATTACCGCAATTCCAGCGGCTATGTGCTGGACGGTCCCGAATATCTGACACTCTTTGACGGATTGACCGGCGCGGCACTTGACACGATCGATTTCCCGGTTCCGCGCGGATCTGTGAGCGCGTGGGGCGACAATTACGGCAACCGCGTGGATCGCTTCAACAGCGGCATTGCCTATCTCGACGGCGTGCATCCCTCTGCGATCTATAACCGCGGCTACTATACCAGAATGACAATTTCCGCGATTGATGTTGTAAACGGAAAGCTGTCTGTCCGCTGGATCTTTGATTCCAACAACAGCGGCTCTTCCGCAGCCGCCGGTCAGGGCAACCATAATCTGATGGTCGGTGATGTGGATAATGACGGCAAGCAGGAGATCAGCATGGGCGACTGTGTGATCGACGACAACGGTAAGCTGCTCTGGGCTTCCGGTAAGGGTCACGGCGATGCGCAGCATCTCGGAGATTTCGTTCCCGATCGTCCCGGTCTGGAACTGTGGGAGTGTCACGAAAGCGGCAATTACGGTGTGACACTCTTTGACGCGGCAACCGGAACGGTGATCTTCCATAAGGACGGCGACAAGGATACCGGCCGCTGTGCTGCGGATAACATCTATGCCGGAAATGCCGGTGCGGAATTCTGGGGTGCGCGTCCTGCGAATACCGTGATGGATTCCAAGGGCAATCAGATCGGCTCGAAAGCTCCGGCAATGAACTTCCTGATCTACTGGGACGGCGACTTGGAGCGCGAGCTGCTCGACGGCGTTACAATCACCAAGATGACCAACCTCAGCACGATCACCACGCTGTTCACTGCAAGCGGCTGCGAATCGAACAACAGCACAAAGGCAGTTCCCTGCCTGACCGCAGACCTCTTCGGAGACTGGCGTGAGGAGCTGATCCTCCGCAAGAGCAGCAATGACGGGCTGCGCATCTACTGCACAACCTCGGAAACCAAGGTGCGCCTGACCACGCTGATGCACGATATGCAGTACCGGTGTCAGGCTGCCTGCGAGCAGTCCAGCTACAACCAGCCGCCGCATGCCAGCTATTATCTCGGCTCGGATGTCGCGCTTCCGGCGCGTCCGCAGGTGCTGATGAACAATGTGCCGGAAGAGCCGGTCAGCGGAAAATATATCGGCAACCTGACCGTCAGCGATACCTCGAATATGCGGGACTGGCTGCTCAATGAAAACGCGGCAGTCGGCAGCCAAATCTACGGCGACCGCGATTTCACATACACTGCACTGCCGGCGGAGCTGGTCGGTGCGGAGGCGATTATGACGGCGTGTGATTCCAAGGCAGCCACAGGCGACGTCGCAGCCTTTACGGCATTGCAGGATATGACCGCTTATGTGCTGCTTGATACGCGTGTGACGACGACACCGGCATGGCTCAGCTCGTGGACAAAGACGACGCTGACGGCTTCGGCAAGCAACGATGTGAACTATGTGATTTACACGAGGGATTTCAGTGCGGGAGATACCGTCACGCTCGGAGAGAACGGGCAGACCGCAAGCTGTGTGAATTATACCTTCTTTGCGGCAGCCAAGCAGAGCGCGCTGATCGGCGATGTGAACCTCGACGGCAGTGTGACGCTCGCAGATGCGATCGCGCTGCGGCAATTCCTGATCACCGAAAAAACACTCACCGAGAGCCAGGCGGCTCAGGGCGACATCAACGGTGACGGCAGACTGAGTGCAGTGGATCTGACGCTGCTGAAAAGAATTCTTCTTTCATCATAAAATAAATGAACCGAACCAGTAAAAACGGACAGTGACAAAAAAGCACCTCCTATGGTATAATAGAAACCATAGGAGGTGCATTATTATGGCAAGAGGATATCGACACATTCAAGAGTATGAAAAAGAGA
>JAZQNP010000101.1:0-19486 GCA_045627405.1 Oscillospiraceae bacterium
AGTTCGTAGATGTTTTTCCAAATACAGTAAAAAGCCGGTTAGGGTTGACTTCGCAGATTGACTGTATAGCCGAAAACTACCGTAAAATCGGCACTTTTAAGCCTTATCCCTTGACATCAAAACTACGCACTCAACGTGTCCCGTCCGGGGAAACAGATCGACCGGTCTGAGCGTATCCAAAGTGAAGCCGTTTGCGTGCAGGAAGGCAGCATCTCTGGCGGCGGTCGCAGGGTTGCAGGAGATCATGACAATGCGACCGGGAGCCATGCGAATGCAGGCATCGAGGGTCGCAGCATCGCAGCCCTTGCGCGGCGGGTCGAGGATGATCAGATCGGGCGAGATGCCGTCGGCGGCGAACTTCCCGGCAGCATCGCCTGCATCCCCGCAGAAGAACTCCGCGTTTCGGATTCCGGCGAGGGCAGCAGTCTTCTTCGCATCTTCGACTGCCTGCGGAACGATCTCAACGCCGATCACCTTTCGCGCGCTGTCTGCCATAGAAAGACCGATCGCACCGGCACCGCAGTAGAGGTCGAGCAGCAGCTCATGCGGCTGCGGATTGCCGAGGCGTTTTGCCTCTGCGAAAAGCCGTTCTGCCTGCGCGGTATTGACCTGATAGAAGCTCTGCGGACTGAGCGTGACGGGAATGCCGCAGAGCGTGTCGGAGATCGTGTCCTTGCCGCAGAGACAGCGCGTCTGCGCACCGAGAATCACATTGGTGCGCTTGGAATTCAGATTGAGCATCACGGAAACGATGTCCGGAAATTCGCGCATCAGCTGCATTCCAACCGGTTTCAGCGTTTCGGAAATATCCTTTGCAGTGATCAGGCAGAGCATGATCTCGCCGCTGTGATAGCCTCTTCGCAGGAACAGATGCCGCAGGATGCCCTGTCCGGTCTGCTCATCGTAGGGTGGGATGTCCGCGAGCAGGGTCTGGCATCTGGTAAGGATGTCCGCAAAGACAGGCGGCTGCAAGCGGCAGTCAGAAAGCGGCACGAGCCTGTGCGAACGCGGTGCATAAAATCCAAAACAGAGCGCATCTGTTTCCGGATGCGCTCCGCATGGATACTGTGCTTTATTGCGGCAGCCGTCGAGCTGCTCCGCGCCGAAGACCGGCAATGTCTGCTGCAGCGTCAGGTGTCCGATGCGCGAAAAGGCATCGGAGACGATCTGTGCTTTGATACGGCATTCGGCTTCATAGCTGATATGCCGGAAGACGCAGCCGCCGCACTTCTGAAACACCGGACAGTCCGGTTCGATGCGGTCGGGAGAGGGTGTGTGCAAAGTCTCTGTGATGCCGTAGGCATACTGCTTCTGCACCTTGACAATGCGCACATCGAGCACATCCCCGACGGCAGTCTGCGGCACAAACACCGCCATGCCGCAAAAATGCCCGACGCCGTTGCCCTCTGCGGTCATCCCCGTGACCGTCAGCGGTACGATCTGATTTTTCCGCACCGCGCAATCCCGATTTGCCATTTACTCAGAGAGGCGTGTGCCGCAGCCGGAGCAGAACGCGTCGCCGGACGCATTTTCCTTGCCGCACTTCGGGCAGAACGGCAGATTGCCGCTGCGATTGCCGCGCTGCAAGGAATTGTTGACTTCATCATATGCCTGCCGCAGCTCCGTGATGCCGTCGATCAGCGCATTGATTTCGTCCATGCTGCTGACGCCGTTGACAGCGGCATCATACTCTGCTTTTCCGAGCTGGCGGTACATTTCATTGAGACGGGAACGCAGCTTTGCGCGTTCGAGATAGGAGCCGGATTTGCTCACGGCATCGGCGGTTTTCTGCGCAGCGGTATCAAACGCAGAGCGCAGGGTTTCCATTGTATCATCAAACATTTTTAAATCCCCTTTCATGCTGTTATCCTATGCAAAGGACAAATTTGCGGTGTGTATTTGTGCATATGCGTGCCGGTACAGGATTATCTGCGCTGGTTATTCTTCTTGGTATCCGGCTTTTCAAATTCCCACGGAGAGCCTTTGCGGTTGGTCTTGTTGTCAGAGACCGCAGTGCGGTTCATCATGATGATGAAGAGAACGACATCAAAGAGCGCGATCACGCCGCAGACGACCGCCACGATCCAGAATTTGACGCCCAGCACGATCATCACGACAAAGGCGATGATCTGTGCGATTGTCAGCGCGAATGTAAACCGCTTGACAGCAGTCCATTTGGTATATTCTGCTTCGTACTTGGTCAGCAGCGGGCGGATGTAGCTCTGGGTAAATTTTTTCATAAAGGGCTGTTCGGCTTTGATTTTCTGGGCAGATTTTTTCGATTTGCTGCCGAGGAAGATGCCCCAGATCAGGTCGCGGAGAATCGCGTAATTGACAAGTGTAAAGCCGACGGGGATCATGGAAAGCAGGATTGACTGAGCCATGGTTTAGGTACCTCCAAAAAATGAAATTTCATTGCAGGCGCAGGAAACATGCGCCGGTTGTCCGTAGGAAAATGCGTTTGCGCACATCCGCTTCATCCTCTGCGGTGCAGGAGCTTTTTCGCCGTCAGCATCAGCGGCTGCACATTGAGCAGCACCAACAAAAGCAGCGAGAGAATCAGCCCCGCGACGGAAAAGGCAGGAGCCGTGCGGATGAGACGGCACATGACAAAGAGCAGGACAAGATTCGCAGCAAACCGCCAGTGCCGGATCTCAAACGGAATATATCTGCGCGTATCCGCAACGCGGATCAGATAGCAGACAAGATAGCTTGCAAAGGTCGCGGCGATCGCGCCGTAGACGCCGTATTTCGGAATCAGCACCGCATTGAGCAGCAGATTCAGTGCAGCAGCGGCAAGGCTTGTCCAGAAGCTGTTTTTGGTGTGCTTTGTGACCGTATAGATGCTGGACAAAAACTGGTTGTAGCACATCATCAGCACCGCGACGACCAGCACCGGCGTATAAAGATATGCCGATTCATAGGCAGCATCCCGTCCTGTCGAGATCAGGAGCGCGGAGAGCGGCTTGTCGAATGCAATGATACATCCGGCAGCGAGCGTCAGCATCGCCTGATACGCCTCATAGACCTGCGTATAAAACACAGAACGCCCCTTGGAATCATTCTCCGCAATCGCACTCATATTCCACGCCTGATAGAAAATGGTCGAGACCATCGAGAGCAGATTGGGAATTTTGGTTGCCGCGCCGTAGACGCCGGCATCGGAAGCAGAGACGATATGCCGCACAAAAATGCGGTCGGAAAAGCCGGTGATGATCCAGAGGATCGCCGTCGGAATCAGCGGGAGCGAAAAGCGCAGCATGACTTCGAGCAGTTCTCTGTCCACATATCTGCGCGAAAAGAATCTGCCGTGTCTTGCGATTGCCCAGACCGTGCAGCCTGAGAGCAGATCGGAACACATATTCGCGAGCATAAAGCCCGTAATGCCGAGTTTCAGCCAGCCGACGAAAACGATGTTGAAGAGAAACAGCGCGAACGTACAGAAGATGCCGTCCGCGGCATAGAGCTTGACAAATCCCCTCGCCCTTGCAAACTGCGCTGAGAGCTGCCGGAAGCAGGAGCAGAGGACATAGCCGATGAGCAGCAGCACATACGGACGAATATCGGCATAGAGCAAAAGCAGCGGTGAGAGCAGCAGAAAGCCCCCTGCGCCGCAGAGCAGCGTCACCGCGGCATTGGAGAACACTGCCTGCTTTTCGTAGTTCTTGTCCAGCCCGTAGCGGATGACCGCATCGGTAATGGAAAAGCTGACGACGGGAATCAGGAGATTGGCGCACTGTTCGAGGATTTCCTTGGTGTTAAACAGTCCCGTTTCCAGATTGGCAGTATAGAGGCGTGTCAGCAGAAAGGCGAGCAGTTTCGAGCCGAAGCTGCCGATTGCAAACACGACCGTATTGAGGGCGAGTGTTTTGTATTTATTCATGCAGCATGAATCAACCTTTCGGATTGCCTGTTTTGGGTATATACAAATATTATACCAGAATTCGGTAATTTCGTCAACCGTTTTTTGCTGCTATTTTTCATTCATATAATTTTCATATTTTGTACATGTGTTATTCATATTTATATCTTGCAAAACGTGCGAAAATATAGTATACTATATTTTGTATAGTTGTACCCTTTTGCAGGTGAAAATGCAGCCATACAAAAAAGAAAAGGATAAGGAGCGACCGCATGCTGGAAATCACACTGCCCGGCACGGGCGGCACCATGCCGATGAAGCACCGCTGGCTGACCTGCTGTTATGTTCGCGTACAGGGACGCGCGGTACTGATCGACTGCGGCGAGGGAACGCAGATCGCGCTGCGCAGTGCGGGCATCTCCGCGCAGAATATCGAGCTGCTCTGCATCACGCATTATCACGCAGATCACATCAGCGGACTGCCGGGTCTGCTGCTCTCGATGGGCATGGACGGCAGAACAGAGCCGCTGACACTCGCCGGACCGCCCGGTCTGCGCCGCGTCGTCGAAGGGCTGCGCGTGATCGCACCGGAGCTGCCGTTTGCGATCCGCTTCACGGAGTTTCAGACGCGCACGGCACAGATTGACGCCGCCGGTCTGCACATCACGGCATTTGCCGTGCAGCACACACTCCCCTGCTACGGCTACTGTCTGGAACTGCCGCGCATCGGCAGGTTTGATCCCGCACGCGCAAAGGCAGCAGGCATTCCAGTGCGCGCATGGGGCGTACTGCAAAAGCAGCCGGAAGTCACGCTGGACGGCATCACATACACGAGGGCGCAGGTACTCGGACCGCCGCGGCGCGGGCTGAAACTGGTCTACTGCACCGATACCCGACCGGTTCCGGCGATTGCGGAACACGCAGAGGGCGCAGACCTGCTGATCTGCGAGGGCATGTACGGTGATCCCGAAAAGCTCGCAAAAGCAAAAGAAACACGGCATATGATGTTTTCTGAGGCGGCGCAGATCGCAAAGGACGCAAATGCCGCGCGGCTGTGGCTGACGCATTACAGCCCGTCGATGCCGGAGCCGGCGGAATATCTGCATCATGCGCAGGCAATCTTCCCCGGAACGGTCTGCGCGGCGGACGGTATGTGCATCGACCTGCCGTTTTCGGAATGAGAATCGCTTGCCGGAAGCAAGTTGCTAGGATAAATCAGAAGTTGTCGGGCTGCCGCCCTCCATTTTCGCGCCTTCATTTTATAGTAAAAGCAGCGCATATTCCGCGAAGCTGCTTTGGAGAAAAAAACGTTTTTTCATTGTTCGCATATAAAAATTGCGAAACTACGATGGTTTATATGAGAACAGATTGATACTCGTTTTTCTATTGAAATGCACTTCGCGGAATGTGCGTCGTTGCATACAGTTATTTGAAAGCGCGAAAACGCCAGCGCGGGCTCCGCGCAAATTCTGATTCATCGCAGCAACACTTTTCTGAAATGGGAGTACAAAAAAGGAGCGGAAAACATGCAGTTCAAGGACGGAATGGGCTGGAAAGCCTGCTGTGATGAAAGCAGAGATCTCTACACGGCGGAAACCGGCGGACCCGGAGCCTATGATCTCTACGAAATCACAAAGGAAATCTATGATACGCTCGGCGCAAAAGGCACCACCGACAGCGATGCGCAGAGCCTGATCCACACGGGGCGTCATCTTTATATGGATGTCAATGACCGCTGCGGTCCGCCGTATACGGTCGTGCTGGACAGCGATTACAGAGAGCTTTGTCCGTGGGCAAGCGTCTCGTGCAGCGGAACGGTCTTGCCGGATGCACTGACCGATGCAGCCGTTGAATTATTCGCTTCCGAGGAACAGAACCGGGCGCAGAGAAGAAGAAAAAAAGAACAGAGAAACGAGGAACAGGCATCATCCGCACAAATCACATCTGAACAAAAATCAATCACAACACAAGGAGGAACCTGCGATGGCAATGGAGAAAGTGCTGATCGTTGACGATAATCAGGACATCTGCAATGTGCTGCGGATGTATCTGGAAAAGGAGGGCTTCACGACCGTCATCTCCAACGACGGAGAGGAAGCGGTGACGAAATTCAACGCGCTGCATCCGGACATTGTGCTGCTGGATGTGATGCTGCCGGGCATGGACGGCTGGCAGGTCTGCCGGGAGATCCGCAAGAAATCGAATGTGCCGATCATCATGATCACGGCAAAATCGGAGACGTTTGACAAGGTGCTGGGGCTGGGTCTCGGCGCAGACGATTACATCGTAAAGCCGTTTGACACCAAGGAGGTTGTAGCGCGCATCCGCGCGATCTCGCGCCGCGTCGGGCAGCAGCCTGCGGAAACGGAGACGCGGGAGGTGCATTACGACAAGCTCTCGGTCAACATGACCCGCTATGAGCTGCGCGTGGACGGCAAGGTCATCGACACACCGCCCAAGGAGCTGGAACTGCTCTACTGCCTCGCCTCCAATCCGAACACGGTCTATACCAGAGACCAGCTGCTCGATCAGGTCTGGGGCTTTGATTATTACGGCGATTCGCGCACCATTGATGTGCATATCAAGCGTCTGCGCGAGAAGCTGGAAGGCGTCTCCGACCAGTGGGAGATCCGCACGATTTGGAGTGTGGGCTATAAATTCGCCGTCAAGGAACAAAAAGAAAAGAAAGACTGAGTCTCATGCTGAAAAGTGTATACAGCCGCATCTTTTATTTCTGTACGATTGTGCTGATGTTCGCCTGCGCACTGACGGGCGTGATCATTCAGATCTACGCAAACCATATGCACGAGCAGGAGGCGTACAGCAGCTTCGACAGAACCGCCCGCATTCTGATTGCGCGGCTGCACGAGATCGAACAGACAGAGGCAGAGGAGCTGCCGGCTACGGCGATTCAGTCCGAGCTGACAACCTACACGCTGAGCGAAAATGTGGACTGCTATCTGTTTGACACTTCCGGAAGCTGTGTGGTGCGGTCGGATTACAGCGCGTCGGAAATCGTGCTGAGCAGCACGCTGATGGAAGCGGCGCAAAAGCGTCCGTACTGCCAGATGGGCGGCGCAGAGGGCAATTTCTCAGAGCCGACTGCAACCTATGTCGAACGGGTTGCGCTGCGCGGCGAGGTGTATTATCTGATGCTGCTGTTCCCTGTGGGATATATCAGCGATTTCTCCTCCAAGCTGCTGATCGCACTGGTGATTACCGTGCTGGCGATCGGCGTCGTCGGTGCAGGCTTGTTCTATCTGAACACCGCACAGCTCTTGAAGCCGCTCTCGACGATCACAAAGGCAGCGGAGGCATATGCCGAGGGGGATTTCTCTGCGCGGCTGGAACAGACCGGTGAGCCGGAGCTGGACCGCCTGACCGATACCATGAACCGTATGGCGGATTTCATCGACAACAACGAACGCGGACGCAAACGCTTCATTTCAGATGTGTCGCACGAGCTGAAAACCCCGATGACCACAATCGGCGGCTATGTCGATGCGATTCTGGACGAAGCCGTACCCAAAGACGAAGAGCGGCATTATCTGGAAGTGGTATCCTCCGAAGTGCGGCGCATGTCGCGCATGGTCAATTCCATGCTGAACATTTCAAAATTTGAGGAGGGAACCCTCTCTCCGAACTTCACGAACTTTGACATCACGCATCTGCTGATCAAAACGCTGCTGCTCTTTGAGCAGAAAGCCGAGGAAAAGCATCTGACGATTGCCGGTCTGGAAGCCTGCCCGCGCACGGCGGTGACGGCGGACAAGGATCTGATGCAGCAGGTGCTGTACAATCTCACCGAGAATGCCATCAAATTCGTCAACGACGGCGGCACGCTGACGTTGGCGGTGGAATCGGACGGCCCGCAGGCACATATTCACATTCGAAACAGCGGCGACGGATTGACAGAGAGCGAGATTTCGCATGTGTTTGAGCGGTTTTACAAGACCGATGCCTCCCGCGGCAAGGATACAACCGGCGTCGGACTGGGGCTATCCATTGTCAGCCGCATTATGGTGCTGCACAGCGGCTCCGTGACGGTGAAAAGCGTGCCGGGTGAATACACGGAATTCATTGCAAGCCTGCCGCTGATACAGCCGCAGCAGGCATCGGACAATGCCTGAACGGAGCCAACGAACTGCCCAACGACGCAACGACGCAAACAGATAGAAAAGTTAGGAGCTATGAGTCACATGGATGAATTGCTGCATGATGAAACAGGCTTGCCGGAAGCATCCGATGCACCGGACAGACCGCTGCCGCAGCATACGCCGGAGCTGATCGGACCCGATTATCCGACTGTCGTACCGGTACAGGAGATCTCGGAAGCAGCGCAGCCGGACAAGGCAGACAAGGCGGAAGACGCGGAAGATGTGAAAGACGCAGAAGATGTGAAAGACGCGGAAGACGTAAAACAGCAGCCGGAAGCCGGCACAGAGCAGGCACAGGCATTGGAGGAGATTATCAGCGCAGCGGACGGCAACACAGAGCTGACGTCCCCGACAGAGGACAGCGCGCCGGTCTTTGCCGAGACAGAAGCCGCGATGGCTGCGGAGCTTGCAGAAGAAAAGCAGCCGGGCAGACTGTGGCTGCGGCTGCTCGCGCTGTTTTTTGCATTGCTGGTGCTGGCATTTGCGGTCTTCTGCATCATCTGGGATGTCAGAAAAGGCGCGGCAAGCGGCGGCGTCTACCGTGCCGGCGACATCGTACAGGTGGAGATTGTCCAGCAGCGCAAGCCCGATGTCCGCAGCGACCTGACAGACGATACAGGCAGATACACCTACGAGGGCATTGCCGAGGCGATCATGCCGAGCATTGTTCAGATTTACACCTATTCAGACGGCGTTCTCAGCAGCAGCGGTTCGGGCATCATCCTGACCTCGGACGGCTATATCGCAACCAATGCCCATGTCGTCAGCGGCGCGGATGCCTTCTCCGTCCGTTTTTTCAACGACGCCGACGACGATGCACAGGTGGAGGCGGTGCTGGTCGGTCACGATACCAAAACCGACCTCGCAGTCATCAAGGCATCGGCAGCGGGGCTGACGCCGGCAGTGTTCGGCAATTCGGATGAGATGAAGCTGGGCGAGGCGGTCTGCGCACTGGGCAATCCCGCCGGACTGAGCGGCTCCATCACAACCGGCATCATCTCCGGCATCAACCGCAAGGTGCGTGCCGGCTCGAATAATTACGAGATGGACTGCTTCCAGACCGATGCAGCAATCAGTCCGGGCAATTCCGGCGGCGCATTGGTCAACATGTTCGGGCAGGTCATCGGCATCACCTCCTCCAAATACGCGAGCGGCACATGGTTCAGCGGCAGCGCGTATGAGGGCTTGGGCTTTGCAATTACCGTCAACGAAGCACTGCCGATTCTGAAAGAGCTGATGGAGCAGGGCTATGTCAGCGGCAGAGTCCGCGTCGGCATTACGTTTTTGTCAAACGCCGATGCGATTGCCGAGCTGACTGAAACCGCAGAGGCAGCCGGCGAGACATTTGAAGTCCCCTCGAAGCTGAACGGCACCGGCATTCTGGTGATGTCCATTGCGGAGGATTCCGATTTGCAGAATACGGTTTTGCAGGAGGGCGACTGGATCATCCGGATGAACGGTCAGGAGATCTCGGATTATGATACTGTCAATGCCGCACTGGAAGGGATGGTCGGCGGAGACAGCGTCCATTGCCACTGCGGGCACATCGAAGAGGACGGCTCCCTGACCACCTTTGAAATTGATTTTCTCCTCCTCGAAGACCAGTCCGGCGAGTATTGATTGTATCCCCTCTGCGGCAATCCGGGTTCACCGGTGTGTCCGACTTACCGCAGGGGTACAAAAAAACACGGCTGATGATCGGTCAGCCGTGTTTTCGGGATGAAGTAGAGAGGTAATTATTTATCATGATTATGCTTATAGTATAACACGATGCACAGAAAAATACTTGCATTTTTTCTCAATATTTCATGAACAGTTTATGAACACAGAAAGGAGCAATATGAGCCTAATTCCGCCCCTTTTCGACAGCCATTCGCACTACACCGACGAGGCGTTTGACGGTGACCGCACCGCAATATTATCATCATTTCCGGCAAAAGGCATCGTCCGCTGCATGGTCTGCGCGACGGATCTGCCGTCTGCGGCGCAGTGTCTTTCGCTGGCAGAGCAGTTCCCCGATCTGATCATCACCGCAGTGGGTGTGCATCCGGAATGTCCCGAACCGCCGGCAAACTATCTTGACCGTCTGCGCGAGCTGGCGCAGCATGAGAGTGTCCGGGCAATCGGAGAAATCGGACTCGACTATCACTACGAGGGATATGACAAGGAAGCGCAGCAGAAGATCCTGCGCGATCAGCTCACGCTGGCGCAGTCGCTCTCGCTGCCGGTGATACTGCACTGCCGCGATGCGATGGGCGACATGCTGCAAATTCTGCGCGAATACCGGCATCTGCGCGGTGTCATGCACTGTTTCGGCGGCTCGGCAGAATCCGCAAGGGAAGTGCTTTCGATGGGACTGTACATCGGCTTCACGGGCGTCATCACCTTCAAGAACGCAAGGAAGCCCCTCGAAGCTCTGCGTGCTGTGCCGCTTGACCGCCTGCTGATCGAGACAGACTGCCCGTACATGGCACCGGTTCCCTACCGCGGACAGCGTTGTGACAGCTCGATGCTCACGGAGACAGCCGCGGTCATGGCGCGGGAAAAGGGCGTCACATACGAAGAAATCTGCCGCATCACCGCGCAAAATGCCGCGGAGCTGTTCGGCGTTTCAATCTGAAACCGACGAAGGAGGAATCATCATGCAGGAACATATGCCGCGCAATGCCTTTGACATCCCGAAGGTGTTTTATTTT
Source organism: Oscillospiraceae bacterium (assembly GCA_045627405.1). GTDB lineage: Bacteria > Bacillota > Clostridia > Oscillospirales > Ruminococcaceae > Firm-04. The sequence continues at coordinate 10,716 of JAZQNP010000101.1, forward strand.
CATGCGGGCAATATACATACCGGAAGCCGTGGCAATCTGCGTTACCGCGTCGCGCCGTCGGAGGGCGTACTGCATATCGAGGTGTGGCGGCAGGATCTGTGCTACGAGGTGATCTCGGCAAACGGCGGCACAGAGGGCAGTGCGGAGTTTCCGATCAGCGAAGAGGGATTTGCGCAGATGCTCGATTATCTGCAAGCAGAATACGACAAAACAGCTTCAAAAAACAGCTAAATTCATTTCATCAACTGGATTTGGTTTGTGCAAATATACGAAAAATCGGGGGATATGCAAAATACCCCTTGATTTTTTTCCAAAACATGGTACAATAGATTTAGCACTCAGAGGCTTTGAGTGCTAACCGCAGCGGATAACGTGCAATCACCGTCCGCTGCACATATCTCAAAAGCCGCTGTGCAGTCTCTTCGGAAACCGCGCAGTAATCAAAACAAGGAGGAATTCCATCATGACAATCAAACCTTTGGCGGACAGAGTTGTGATCAAGATGACCGTGGCGGAAGAAACCACCAAGGGCGGCATCATCCTGACCGCATCCGCACAGGAAAAACCGCAGGTCGCAGAGGTCGTTGCGGTCGGTCCGGGCGGCGTTGTAGACGGCAAGGAAATTACAATGTATGTAAAGGTCGGCGACAAGGTGCTGCTGAGCAAATATGCCGGCACTGAGGTCAAGCTGGACGGACAGGAATATACCATCCTGAAACAGTCCGACATTCTCGCAGTGGTCGAGTAAGGCAAGTTAGATTTGAAAGGAGCATATTGCTATGGCAAAGGATATTAAGTACGGCGAGGAAGCGAGAAAGGCGTTGCAGGCTGGTATTGATCAGCTTGCCGATACCGTCAAGATCACACTCGGTCCCAAGGGCAGAAACGTCGTTCTGGACAAGAAATTCGGCGCACCGCTGATTACCAATGACGGCGTGACGATCGCAAAGGAAATCGAGCTGGATGACCCGTTTGAGAACATGGGCGCGCAGCTCGTCAAGGAAGTCTCTATTAAGACAAACGATGCTGCCGGTGACGGCACCACAACCGCAACCCTGCTCGCTCAGGCGATTGTCCGCGAGGGCATGAAGAACATCGCGGCGGGTGCAAATCCGATGGTGCTGAAAAAGGGTCTGGACAAAGCCGTTGCAACCGCTGTGGAGAGCGTCAAGGCAAACTCCAAGGCTGTGGACGGCAGCGAGGACATCGCAAGAGTTGCGACGGTCTCCTCTGCTGACAGCGAAATCGGCAAGCTGATTGCCGAGGCGATGGATAAGGTCTCCAAGGACGGCGTCATCACGATTGAAGAGTCCAAGACCGCTGAAACATACAGCGAGGTTGTCGAGGGTATGCAGTTTGACCGCGGCTACATCAGCCCGGATATGGTCACGGATCCCGACAAGATGGAAGCGGTCTACGACGACGCTTATCTGCTGATCACCGACAAGAAAATCTCCAACATTCAGGAGATCCTGCCGCTGCTCGAACAGATCGTGCAGTCCGGCAGAAAGCTCGTCATCATCGCTGAGGATGTCGAGGGCGAAGCTCTGACCACGCTGATTCTGAACAATCTGCGCGGCACCTTCAAGTGCGCTGCGATCAAGGCTCCGGGATTTGGTGACCGCCGCAAGGAGATGCTGAAAGACATCGCAACGCTGACCGGCGGCGGGGTCATCACCTCCGGTCTCGGTCTGGAACTCAAAGATGCACAGGTCACTCAGCTCGGCAGAGCGCGTCAGGTCGTCATCAACAAGGAGAACACGATCATCGTGGACGGTGCAGGCGATTCCGATGCAATTCAGGCAAGAGTCGCACAGATCCGTGCGGAGATCGAGAATTCGACCTCGGATTTCGACCGTGAGAAATTGCAGGAGCGTCTTGCAAAGCTGGTCGGCGGCGTTGCCGTCATCAAGGTCGGCGCACCGACTGAGATCGAGATGAAGGAGAAGAAGCTGCGCGTCGAGGACGCACTTGCTGCAACGAAAGCTGCGGTCGAAGAGGGCATCGTCGCAGGCGGCGGCGTCGCACTGCTGAACGCGGCAGATGCCGTCAAAACGCTGGTTGAGTCGCTGGAAGGCGATGAAAAGACCGGTGCTGCAATCATCCTCCGCGCACTCGAAGAGCCGATCCGTCAGATCGCTGCCAATGCAGGTCTGGAAGGCTCTGTGATCATCGAGAACATCCGCCGCGCCAATAAGGCAGGCTACGGCTTCAATGCCTACACCGAGGAGTATGTTGACATGATTCCTGCCGGTATCGTCGATCCGACAAAGGTGACCCGTTCCGCGCTGGAAAATGCAGCTTCCGTCTCCGCGATGGTGCTGACAACCGAGAGCCTTGTGACCGACATCAAGGAACCGGCTCCGCCTGCTCCGGCAATGCCTACCGGCGGCATGGATTATTGATCCGCAGCCCAATATGAAATACAGAATCCCTCCGCAGCATCAGCGCGCAGAGGGATTTTTGTTGTGATAAACCTAAATTTACTGACATCATCGAGAATTGTTTTGAGGGCTCCGCCCTCAAACTCCCGCTGAGGGGATAGCGATCCCCTCAGACTCCCCTATATATAAATTGCCGTCTCCCCTTAGGGGAAACGGCAATTTTTTGTATAGGGAGGTCCGGAGAAACCGCCGTTCCTCCGACAGGGGTGTGGGCGACTTGACGTTTGCGAAGCAAACTCAACCGCGTAAGCGTGGGCATCCCCACAGCAGCCCCGATCACGCCGGTAAAGCCGGATTATTTCACATAGCCGGAAAGGCTGATATTCAGACCCTTGATGCCGTTGGCGACGATCTTTGCGACAACCGGTGCGCCGGTCTCGGTCAGATGCGTGAAGTCACCGCCGAAGGAGGTGGTGCCGTCGGCATCCGCAGATGTGGAACCCAAGTAGTAGGTATAAACCGTTGCAAATGCGGTGTTGTTGAACTGCGTTGCCATTGCTGCGCCGAGGTCGAAATACGGGATATTGTACTTTGCTGCGAGCTGTTCATCGGCGGAGGCATAATTGCGGTAGCCTGCGGAGAACGGCTGCGATGCGTTCTTGATCGAGAGCGTCGGGCTCATGAGAATCGGTGTCGCGCCCTTTGCGAGTGCGCCCTCGATGTAATACTTCATGTAGTATTCGTAGGAGCCTTCCGTCGGGCTGTTGACATTGCCGCAGACCGGTGCATAGCGGTCGGCGTTGGCAGAACCGGCGTCGTTGATGCCGAAGCAGACGATCAGGTAGTCACCGGACTTGATGGAATCCAAAATGGTTTGGAGTCTGCCCTCGTCGTAGAACTTCTTGGAGCTTCTGCCGGCGATGGAGTGGTTCGAGACGGTCACTGCATCGGTGAAGTAATCTCCGAGATAGCAGCCCCAGCCCTGCTGCGGCGCATAGGATGCGCGGTAGGTCTGTGCCACGGAGTCGGATGCGATGTAGATGACCGGATTGGAGGTATCCACAACAGTCGGATCGACCGTCTGGGAGACCGGCTCATCGGTTTCCGTCATGCGCAGATAGTCGATATTCGGTGCGCCCTCTGCCATGGTCGAGCGCAGTGTGAGGTAGTTGACGCCCTGCGTAAACGGCAGAACAATCGTATATTCCTGCCATGTGGTCCAGCTGCCGGTCGAGGCAAAGTTCTCCGACCAGTAGTCGGTCTGTCCGCTGACGGTGTAGATCATCGTGCGGGCATTGGCAGAGCCGTTTGCGATGTTGAAATTACAGGTGTAGTTGCCTGCCTTGGGGACATAGACGCAGAATGTGACTGCACTCATGACATTGTTGTCGAGGTTGAGGTAGTCGTCATAGGTAAAGCCCGCATTGCTGCTCTCGTGGACACCAGAGACAAAGTTCTGCTCGGATGCCGGATAGGTCATGCTGGCGAACGCGTCAATCTGACCGGTGAGATACTTTGTCATCACCACGGCATCCGCCGTTGTCACATCGACATCGGAATTGAGATCGGAAGCGATCTTGCGGTGGACATTGGAATCCTGACCGCCGAGCTGCCGTTTGAGCAGCGTGAGGTCCTTTGCGGTGACTGCGCCGTCGCCGTCGAGGTCGCCCTGCGGCAGCGGATCCTCGGTGCTGTACTGTGCATATTGCAGCGTCCACTTCTGGTTGTTGGTGCCGTCGGAGGACCATTCAATCGCGTTTGCCGCCTCGTCATGCGAGCCGGCTGCGATACCGACATAGCTCTTAAAGCCGGAGACAGATGTTGCGATATGGTAATAATCGCCGTCCTGCACGAGCTTGAAGATCTGCGCATTGGAACTGGTATCCGTCCAGATGCCGATGTTGGTGCCGTCGTCTGCGACGCCGTTTGCGACGTCAAGCAGATAGGTATTGCCGCCGCCGAGCATCGAATAGATATAATATTCGCCGTCTGAACCGGCAGAAACCAGCTTCCAGACATTCTTTGCGGTAACAGAGCCGTCTGCGGTCTGGGAGACATTGGTCCCGGCAGCCGCAACGCCGCCCTCAGCAGAGAGATAATAGCCGGATTCGAGGTTGCGGAACATGACCGTTGTGCCTTCGTTGAAGGTGGAACCCTGCACCTCGCCGCCGTTGTTGATGACCTCTGCCATGAACTCTGCGAGTTTGAGTGCGCCCGCACGGTTCGGATGGAGATCATCTCCGTCCATGTAATACGGAGAGGGATTGGAGTCTCCGATGGAGAGACGCCAGTTCTGCCAGAGATTGAAGAGATCGACCACTTCCAGCCCCAGCTCAGAGCCGATAGTATCGAGCTGACCGCCGAACCAGCGGCCGGAAAGCAGCGACGAGCGGTCAATATCGGAGGCTCTGCCCTGCTGCTTGACGAGAATGACGCGCATACCCTTGTTCATCGCGGTCTGCGCCATGCTCTTGACCGTAGCATAGTATTCATCGCCGTTGGAATAGTTGGTGTCGTTGATGCCGATGGAAATGACATAAATATCGCCTGCCTGCCCGTTCTTCTGAATGACATCGAACTGACCGGCATCGACAAAGCCCTTCGCGTACTGACCCGATGCAGCCATGTTCATGATTTGCCACTTGCTTGTGTCAACGTACTTATCGAGCACCTGCGCCCAGCCTGCCTGTGTGGAGGTGTCGAGCGGATAGTAATTGCAGACGGTGGAATCGCCGCAGACCCAGATGGTCGGCTTGGTGGTCGTCTGCGTTGAGATCTGGCTGATTTCGAGCGCAGAGAGCGTAAAGGCATAGCCTGCCTTGCCCTCGCAGACGCAGAGATTGAGCTGTCCGTCCGTGACCGGAACCTGCAAGGTGTGATAGGCGTTGTTGCCGGTCATGTTGACGATTTGCAGCATCTTTTCGATGCCGACACTGGTGCGCGTGGTGTTGCCGAGCCAGACGGAAACCTGATACAGACCGTTCGGCACATCGGCACAGAAGGTGTAGTTGCCGGTCGCCGTGGCATTGGTCATCTGCACAGCGTCGCTCAGTGCGCCGCTGCCGGCTGCGGAGACATTCGTACAGGTCGTTCCTGAGGAGAAGCCGTAGCCCGTGCCGGAACTGTACGTTGTCGTAGCAGTGACGCCGGTATAGCCGCTGGCAGTGCCGCCGCCGCCGAAGTCAAACTTCCAGTAGGTCGATGCCGCCGAAGCAGTCAGACCGCTGCTCATCGCCGGCATTGCCGTCAGCATCGTTCCGGCAACCGCCAGTGCAGAAGCCGCGGCATGCAGCTTGCGAAATACACGATTCATATTGAGACCCCCATTACGTTTTTGCCGCATCCGTCAAATGAAAAGCGGCATTACTCAATTTTTATGTAATGTTATCATAACATAAGTGAACACCTGTGTCAAGCGATTTCGTTCATCATGATAAGAAATGACAAAAAAATGATGCAATCAGACATTTCCGGCGTTCATAAAAAGGTTTCCGTTCATTCACGAAAAATTCACATCAGATTCAGAGTTCATTCAGTTTTATCTGCTATAATGTGTACAAGGTCAAAGTGACCTTGATTCAAATCCCCCAATCCCCCCTTTTTCAGTTGATTTTACTTCTCATGCGGCTATGTGAAATTTCTTCACATAGCTTTTTTACTGCCCGCACGGGAAACCGGAATGCAGAATTCCCTCCGGACCTCCCTGTACAAAAAATTGCCGTCCTCCGCACGGGGGACGGCATTTTGATTCATGCGCGGGACTTCCCGCCGATCCGGCGTTCGGTGCCGTTTTTCAGGCGTTGGATATTCTCACGGTGACTCCAAACGATGAGAAAAGCAGCAGCGGCGATCAGCACGGTGTAGAGCAAAGAGAGATTCCAGCCGATGCCGCGCATAAAATGTTCGAGCAGCAGCGTCACGGGAATGACCGCAAGCGTTGCGATGATCGAGGAGAGGGAAACATACTTGGAAATGCCGAGGATCACCCCGAAAATCGCCATCAGGATGAGAAACGTCAGCGGATTGATCACGAGAAATACACTGACGCCGACAAGGACACCCTTGCCGCCGCGGAAGCCGTGCCAGAGCGGGAAGACATGTCCCAGCACGACAAACACCGCTGCCAGATAGCAGAGCCAGCGGTCATTCTGTGCGCGTTCGATGTGCTCGTAAATCGGAGCCCAGTTCAGATGGCTGCAAACAAGATGCGTCAGTGCCATTGCCGCGGCTCCCTTTCCGAGGTCAATGATCAGCGTCAGGATGCCACAGCCCTTGCCGAAGCAGCGCAGCACATTCGTCAGACCGGCATTGCCGCTACCGAACTTCCGCACATCCTCGTGCTTCAAAAGCCGGACACTGCAAATCGCGCCGTTCAGACTGCCGATCAGATAGCCGATCGCTGCCGCAATCAGAATGCTGCATACATAACCTAAAAATGTTCCCGTCATCGGAATTCTTCTCTCCCTTATCAGATTAGCCTTTGCTGCCGGAGTCGCTGCCGCGCTCACGGACGATGATACGCACGGGGGTTCCTTCCAGCCCGAACGTCTCACGGAACTGATTTTCCAGATACCGCTGATACGAAAAATGGAACAGCTCGGCGTTATTCACAAAGAACACGAACGCAGGCGGCTGGGTGCTTGCCTGTGTGACGTAATAGATTTTGAGGCGTTTGCCCTTGTCGGTCGGTGGCTGCACACGCGCAGTGGCATAGGCAAGAACGTCATTGAGTCTGCCTGTTGTGATGCGCATGGCATTGTTTGCGGCAACCTGCTGAATCAGCGGAAAGAGCTTCTGCACGCGCTGTCCGGTTTTCGCGCTGATGAACAGAAACGGAACATAGCTCATGAAGCTGAAATCGTGTTCGAGCTTTTTGACGAATTCCTGCATCGTCTTGCCGTCCTTCTCGACCAGATCCCACTTATTCACGCAGACAATGCACGCCTTGCCCTGCTGATGGGCATAGCCGGCGACTTTGCTGTCCTGCTCGGTGAAGCCGGTTGTCGCGTCAATGAGGATGACGGCGACCTGTGCGCGATCCACTGCCATAAACGCACGCAGCACGCTGTAATGCTCGATAATGTCGGTGATCTTCGATTTTCTGCGGATGCCGGCGGTGTCGATGAAGAGATACTTGCCGGTTTCATTTTCAAAGGGCAGGTCAATCGCGTCGCGTGTCGTGCCGGATTCATCGGCAACAATGCTGCGCTCCTCCCCTGCCAGATAGTTGATCAGGCTGGATTTGCCGACATTCGGCTTGCCGATGACCGCGACGGCAATGCGGTCGGCGTCCTCTTCTGTTTTTCCGGCATCAGGGAAAAGGCTGCACACGGCATCAAGCAGATCGCCCGAACCGTTTCCGTGGAGCGAGGAGACTGCATACGGCTCGCCCAGACCGAGGTTATAGAACTCATAGAACGCCATCGGCGGCTCTCCGATGCTGTCGCACTTATTGACGCACAGCACGACCGGTTTGCCGGATTTTTGCAGCATTGCGGCGACGTCGAGGTCATTTGCGGTCACGCCGGCGCGCACGTCGGTGACGAGGATAATGACATCGGCGCGCTCGATTGCAAGCTCCGCCTGTCTGCGCATCTGCGCGAGCATATTGTCATCGGTTTTCGGTTCGATGCCGCCGGTATCGACGAGCATGAACTCTCTGCCGCACCATTCCGCTTTGGCGTAGATGCGGTCTCTTGTGACGCCGGGAGTGTCCTCGACAATCGAGAGCCGCTGCCCGACGAGCTTATTGAACAGGGTCGATTTTCCGACATTCGGTCGCCCGACCACGGCGACAACGGGTAGTGACATGTGATATGCTCTCCTTTTCTCTGTTTTGGGGAATCATGCACTGCGGTAAATCAGAATTCACCGGCGTGATCGGGTGACATTGTGGGGACGCTGTCCCCACACCCCTGCCGGAGGGACGGCGGTCCCTCCGGACCTCCCTGTACAAAAAATCCCGCGTCCCCGTATGACGGATACCCATATAGAAGTTTTGCCCCGAAGCGTTTTAAAGCTCTTCGGGGCATCGTATTTTTTCCTGTTCAGTTAAATCAGAATTTGCGGGGGAGCCCCCGCTGGCAGGATTCTCCCAATGCGCCTTACGGCGCAAAGGTCGAATAGGTTCTGCGCTAAATCAGAATTTATCTTTGTATCTATAATCTATTGTGCCGTTTCCGTCGAAATCCAATAAACCGTTTCTCTCATGTTCATCAGGAACAAAACTACAATAATGATTGTTTCCATCTTCAATCAAAATGCGTCCACAGTTAGTACATTGAAAAATGGACTTTATTTTGATATAACCTGATAAATTAGTTCTGAAAGTCATCGCTAAGGCTTCTCTGTTCTTTACAGTTGATTCAATCATTTCATCCGCTAGAT
>JAZQNP010000102.1:0-34073 GCA_045627405.1 Oscillospiraceae bacterium
AAGCTCGATTCGCTTTCCGACGACGGAAAGATCATGACCTACGGCGACGGAGAACTGACCGTTGATTACGTTATGGCAAAGAGCATGAAGGTTGCCAGCGGCTCCTATCAATACAAAGGCAAAAACGTTGCCATGTCGATTACCGTTTTTAAAGGACAGTTGGATAATGCGGATCCGAATGAAGCAATGCCGGCGTGCACGTTGAGTCTTGAGTTCTAAAAGTGATTCCATAGAATAGAGCATTACTGAATATGTAAAAGCGGTAGGATCAAAAATCCTGCCGCTTTACTAATGTGTATATCAGATCGTTATTGACGATTTCCGTTGCTGTTTGCCGGACGCTGTTCATCCGCTGTACCCAAAGCATCTGATTTTCTGCTTTGAGCGATTCCGTGACACCTTCTTTTTCGGCAAGCTCTTTTACCACTCGACAGAACATATTCTCTGCCTGCTCATTAAGATCGGCAAGATAATCGTTCAGTTTCCCGCTTGTCAGCAGTTCGGCGTAAACAACTTTGCGATGTTGCTTCAAATACCGAAGGTGTCGCTGTCCCCATATCCCGATGGGGCGTTCTTCCGGCTCATCATCGCCGGCAATTAAATAATAATCACCGACAAGTTCGTATTTCAGCCCGGTGCGTTCGTCTGTAATGTACTTTTCCATTATGCTTCCTCCTTTACGATTACACGCAATTTCTTTGTGGGTGCATCAATGATTTTCAGTATCAGTTCATTGACATCTTCCGTAGGTTTGCCCTCGTGGATGTACTCGTTCTGTGCCGTCATAAGGCACCCGACCAGCAGCCTGTGTTCAAAGTCATCCAAATAGAAGTATTTCCGCTTTGTTTTCATAGCCTTTCGACCCCCTGTTTTTGATTTCACCTTTATTTTAGTGGAAATAAGCAGATAAATCGAATGTGCGGATTATAAAAAGGAAGGATGCCAAATTTGCTTTGCTTGGCATTCTTCTTTTGCAACCTTTGGCAGCCTTGATATGGAAGAAAAGCAGAGGAAAATAAAGAAAAAGTGAGAAAAAGCGTTTTCAAAATGAAGGAAGCCTGCCAAACGCATTTGGCATCCTTCCAAACAAATAGAGATACCGAGAAAAGCAATTTTACTAATCTCGGTATCTCTTTTGCCTCGCCAATGCCCGTGCTTTTGAACTACTGTCCTTAAGAACACCGGGCATATGGGCGACTTTTGAAAATCATTTAGATACGAAAAAAGCCAACTTAGAAAAAAGTTGGCAAATTTTTCAAAAACCTCTTGACTAGTACAGAAAACTGTACTATAACGTAGTAGTGCTTAAAGCATCCCACAGGGTATACCAGAATTGGCGTTCCGATATACCCCATAGTCAATCAGATGGAACTAACATCTGCTGATTTAGTGAGACGGCTATTAGCGTGTGTTAATTATACCATGTCTCATAGTATTTGTCAAGCCTTTCAGTCGGTTGTTGGTGCATCGGACTGGAAGGTTTTGCTTTGTATCCAGCACTTTCATATCGTATTGCTTTCTTGGCGGAACAGCTTCGATATGTCGGCACCTTGAAAACTGAATAACGAGATTGCGAGAAAAGTAAGCGTACAGTCTACTCAGAAGGGTATCCAGTAGGAATGTCCTTTGCCAATCGGCGCGAAGTAGCAGCTATGCCACGACAACAGCCTGCGTACCATGCTTCTAGGTAAGGTTGTAGAGCGTAGACACGGAAACGTGACGCGAAACTTTTAAGACGGAAACCATTGATACGAAGTCTGACCGAAGCACTTGCAATCATGAGAAAACGCAAAGCTCTGAATCTTATTCATTTTCAATGTGTATATCCGAAAAAAGCGGATCACCCAAAAGTAATCCGCTTTCCGGAACTGATTGGTTGGGGTGGAAGGATTTGAACCCTCGAAATAACGGAGTCAGAGTCCGCTGCCTTACCGCTTGGCGACACCCCAGTCTCAAAGATCAGTACGCCGGATTTTTGCGACCTTAGATATTATATCACAAAAAAGGCAGTTTGTAAAGTCTATTTTTCGGTTTTTCCGAAATTTTTTGCTTTCACCAAAAAACGCTTGCATTTTCAAAGGAAATTTGTTATAATGCATTTGTGGCAGTCTGCGCATGCGATGAAATGCGCGCTGCCGGACAGACGGTTTTCGTTTCTGCGTCTGCAAAAACTGCCGTCTATGCTCCTTCTCATCTTGACGCAAAGGAATGCACAGCATGAAAAAGCTCTATTTTATTACCAATTTGCAGGCGGGGAAAAATGCCATGCGCGGAAAACTGTCCAGCGTGATTGACATTTTTACTGCGGCAGGCTATGAGGTCACCGTGCGCCCGACACAGGGGCGGATGGACGCTGCTGCGGCGGCGGAGTACGCATGTCTGTCCGACCGGTTTGACCTGATCGTGTGTGCGGGAGGCGACGGCACCCTCAATGAAGCTGTGCAGGGACTGATGCACAGCGGATGCCCGATTCCGCTCGGATATATTCCGTGCGGCTCCACCAACGATTTCGGCAGATCCTTGCAGATTCCGATGGAGATCGAGGAAGCTGCCCGCGATCTGGTTGCAGGGCATCATTTTGTCTGCGATGTAGGCAAGTTCAACGCGTCGCATTTTCTCTATGTTGCTGCATTCGGTGCATTCACTGCGCTCGTCTATGAAACACCGCAGAATGTCAAGAACGCAATCGGCTACATGGCATATGTCCTGCACGGGCTGTCTCTGGTTTCGAGCATCCGCCCGCTGCACGTCAAGGTCGAATACGACGGACAGGTCATGGAAGATGATTTTGTGTTTGGCATGGTCACGAATACCGCCTCCGTAGCGGGAATGCTCAAACTCAAAAATTTCCGGCTGGATGACGGAAAATTTGAGGTTGTTCTGATCCGGTATCCTTCCAATGTGATCAAGCTGCGGCACATTCTCTCCTCGCTGATGAATCTCGATGAGGACATTGATACGGAATATGTCGAGTATTTCCATGCAAGTGACCTCCGGTTCATCTCCAATGAGGAGATTCCGTGGACGCTGGACGGCGAATACGGCGGGGCTTCCTGCGATACAGAGATCGCGGTCTGTGAGGGCGCGATCCAGCTGCAAGTGGGAGAACAGGCACCCTATAATGAAGAGAGCATGTCGGCAATTTTCAGTGCAGAGGCAGCAGCGGCTTCCGAAATCATAAAGGAGGAATGAGTGCTCTGCTTGTGCAGGACACCCATAACACTATGCGACTGTTTCTCATAGACTATGAAAACGTCAATTCTGCCGGACTTCACGGAATCGGGCAGGTTGACAGACAGGATCGCGTGATCCTGTTTTACAGCCACGAAGCCAATACCCTTTCCTTTGAGCTGATGGATGAGATGCTCTCGGCGAATATTCTGCCGGAGCGCATCTGTCTGGAACGGACCGGAAAAAACGCGCTGGATTTTCAGCTTGTGACATTTCTGGGGTATCTGGTTGCGAAGGAAAAGGCGGATGAGTATTTCATCATCAGCAAGGATTCGGGCTATCAGGCAGCCATCAGCTTCTGTCGGGAATATCTCGGCGTAAAGGTGCAGCTCAAATCCTCGATCAAGGCAGCATGCGGCGGCAAGCGTGCCGAGCAGCAGGCTGCTGCGCCGGCAAAACGCGGTGCGGTGAAGCCGCAGATTGCCGCAGTGCCGCAGGAGAAAAAGCAGAATAAGCGCACTTCTGTCAGCCTGCGCAAGCGTGCAACGGTCATCCAGTTGCAGCCTGCGGGCAGTGCAGCGATTCCGCTGCCGCAGAACGGGATGCAGGAGGAGGTCATTCCGGTCGATCTGGAAACCGTGATCTCCCTGATCGAACCGCCCGTCTCGACCGAGACGGCAACGGATATTCTCCATTGCCTGCGCGAAAGTCACAGCAAAACAGAGTTTCACAATGCCTTGCAGCAGCATTTTGATAATGACAATGCCAAGCAGTATTACCACTGCATGAAGCCCTGTTTTGTCACATTTCTGGAATGAATATGTCCGCATCGGTGTTCAGTCCGCGCCGATGCGGATATTTTTCATTGAACTTTCACATAATGTGTATTGACAGGGCGCAGAGTATATGCTATAATCTAACACAGTTAGCAAACGAGCGGGGAGGGATCGGCATGATGAGCAGAGAAGAAGCAAAGGAGCTGCTGCGCCGCTTGAATGAGACCAGACCCAAGGCGTTTTTCAAGCATTGCGACGATGTCACGGCAGGCATCGGCTGTACGCTGCGGTTTCTGGCGGAGGAAGAACGTCCTGTGACCGCCGGCGAGATCAGCGATTTTATGCAGGTGTCCACAGCGCGAGTGGCTGTGCTGCTGCGGAAAATGGCGGAAAAGGATCTCATTGTCAAATCCGAGAGCGCGGAGGATGCGCGCAGAACGATGGTCACACTTTCCGATGCCGGCAGGGCACTTGCCGTCCGGCGTGAGGAGCATGTGCTCGATATGATCTGTGCGATTACGGAACGCATCGGAAAAGAGCGCGTGGAGCAGTTTATCGCGATTTCCGGCGACATCAAGGATGCCGTCGAGGAGCTGCTTGCCGCAGAAGAACAGATGTGATCCATTCTTTCTGTCAAATTTCCTAACGCGGTTAGCAAAATGAAAGGAGATCATCTATGCGAAAGATTCTCAAATATTTGAAGGCGCGGGACTGGGGCTATGCCGTTATCTGTACGGTGCTGATCGTCGTGCAGGTCTGGCTCGATCTGACGATGCCGGATTACACACAGAAGCTCACGGAATCCGTTTCGGCGGGCAGCATCGCAATGAGCGAGGTCTGGCGCAACGGCGGGATGATGCTGCTGTGCGCGCTGGGCAGTGCGGCGGCAGCGATTGCCTGCGGCTTTTTTGCAGCGCAGATTGCGGCAAATTTCGCGCTGACGCTCCGTCATGTCCTGTTTGCGCGGATCATGCAGTTTTCCAATGCAGAGATCAATCGCTTCTCGACGCCGTCGCTCATCACGCGCACGACCAATGACGTTGTCCAGCAGCAGATGCTGATTGCCATGGGCTTGCAGATCGTTATCAAGGCACCGATCCTTGCCGTATGGGCGATTCTCAAAATCTCTGCGACCAGCGTCGAATGGACGACCGCCGTCTTTATCTGCGTTGCGGTGATGATCGTGACGATTGTCACGCTCGTTCTTCTGGTGTACCCGAAATTCAAGCAGATCCAGAAGCTCACGGATGATCTGAATAATGTGACGCGTGAAAACATTTCCGGTGTCCGCGTGGTTCGCGCTTTCAATGCGGAGGATTATCAGGAGCAGAAATTTGAACATGTGAACGCTGCGATCACACACAATCACCTGTTTACTTCCCGCCTGATGGGACTGATGATGCCGGTCATGATGATGGCGATGAACGGACTGACGCTTGCCATTTACTGGATCGGCGCGTATCTCATCAACAACACAGAGGTCATGGGGCGTGCCGAGGTCATCGGCAATATGACTGCTTTCACACAGTACGCGCTGCAAGTGGTGATGGCGTTCATCATGATGGTTGCCATTTTCATCATCCTGCCGCGCACGATGGTTTCCGCGAAACGTATCGCTGAGGTGCTGGACACAGAGCCTTCGGTCACCTATCCCGACAAACCGGTGCAGACGGATGTACACGGGCAGATTGAATTCCGGGATGTGTCGTTCTCCTATCAGGGTGAGGGTGAACCCTGCTTGAAGCATCTGAGCTTTACGGTCAAACCCGGAGAGACATTTGCCGTCATCGGCGCGACCGGCACGGGCAAAACCACGCTGGTCAATTTGATTCCGCGCTTTTATGATGTGACAGAAGGTGCCGTGTTCCTTGACGGGCATGACGTGCGGGAATATCCGGAGGCGCAGCTGGAACAGATGATCTCCGTCGCACCGCAGAAGGCAACACTGTTCTGCGGTGACATCAAGAGCAATATTACCTACGGCAGTCCGGATGTGCCGGACAATGATCCCGCCATTGCAAAAGCACTGGAAATCTCCAAATCCGATTTTGTGGAGGAACTGGAAGCAGGAATTCATGCGGAGGTGGCACAGGGCGGCACGAATTTTTCCGGCGGTCAGAAGCAGCGGCTTTCCATCGCCAGAGCCGTCTATAAACAGGCAGAGGTCATGATCTTTGACGACACGTTCTCCGCACTGGACTACAAGACGGATATGCTCGTGCGCAAGGCACTGCGGGAGCAGCTCGACGGGACGACTGTCATCATTGTGGCGCAGCGGATCGGAACGATCAAGAATGCAGATCACATTCTCGTGCTGCATGACGGTGAAATTGCCGGAATCGGGCGGCATGAGGAACTGCTGGAAACCTGTCCGATCTATAAGGAAATTGCATTATCCCAGCTCTCAGAAGAGGAGCTTGCCGGAAAGGAGGGAGCATAATGCCGCCTATGGGAAGAATGATGCGCGGAGGATACCCGCCTGAGAAAGCGGATTTCGGTGCCATCAGGAAAATCGTGACCTACTGCAAACGCTATCTGCCTGCCATTCTGACCGCGCTGCTGTTTGCAGTCGGCGGTGCAGTGACAACAATCATCGGGCCGGAGAAAATCAGCGACCTGATGGACGAGATTGTCGGCGGCATTCTGAGCGGCATCGACATGGATGCCGTCCGCACCATCTGCATCACACTCGCCTGCATTTACGGCATCGGCGCGCTGCTGAACTACGGGCAGCAGTTTATCATGGCGACTGTCACACAGCATACAGCCCGCCGCCTTCGCCGGGACATTGATGAAAAGCTCAGCCGGCTGCCGCTGCGGTATTTTGATACCACGACAAAGGGTGATATTCTCTCCCGTGTGACGAACGACGTGGATGTCATCAGCCAGACGCTCTCCACCAGCTCGGCAAGTCTCATCAGCTCGGCGGCACTGTTTGCCGGCGTGCTGTATAAGATGTTCAGTACCAATGTCATTCTGTCGCTCGTGACAATCGGCTCATCTGTCATGGGCTTTGTCGGCATGATGGTGATTCTGAAAAAATCGCAGAAGCACTTCAACCGCAAACAGGCGGTGCTCGGCGATATGAACGGTCATATCGAGGAGATTTATACCAATCACAATATTGTACGGGCATTCAGTGCAAAAGCGCAGGAGACGCAGAAATTCGAGGGCTTCAATGAGGGGCTGTACGACGCCAACTGGAAATCGCAGTTTCTCTCCGGCATGATGCAGCCGATCATGATGTTTGTGGGAAATCTCGCATACGCGCTGATTTTCATTGTCGGTGTGATGTTCATCGTCAACGGCAACGAGGCGGTCACGCTCGGCACGATCATGGCATTTGTCATTTATGCAAAGCTCTTTTCCCAGCCGCTGACGACCTTTGCACAGTCGATGACGCAGATCCAGCAGGCATCCGCAGCCTCCAAGCGCGTCTTTGAGATGCTGGAAGCGGAGGAAATGCAGGACGAATCCGGCAAGAACACCGCACTGACTGCGGTGCGGGGCGATGTGACCTTTGACCATGTGAAATTCGGCTACAATCCGGAGCGAACGATCATCCGCGACTTCTCTGCCGATCTGAAAGCAGGACAAAAAGTCGCCATTGTGGGACCGACCGGCGCTGGCAAGACAACAATGGTCAATCTGCTCATGCGGTTTTACGATGTGGACAGCGGCGACATCCGCATTGACGGCGTTTCGGTCGGGGAGATGCAGCGGGGGCGCGTTCACGATCTCTTTGACATGATTTTGCAGGACACATGGCTCTTTGAAGGTACCATCCGGGAGAATCTTGTTTACAATAAGGACGGTGTTACGGACGACATGCTCGACCGTGCATGCGAGGCAGTCGGGCTGCGGCATTTCATCAGCACGCTGCCGCAGGGATATGATACGCTGTTGAGCGACGCGATGAACCTCTCCGAGGGACAGAAGCAGCAGCTCACCATTGCGCGTGCGATGATCAAAGATGCCCCGCTTTTAATTCTGGACGAGGCGACCTCCTCGGTCGATACCCGCACGGAGCTGGTCATTCAGAATGCGATGGATCGGCTGACAGAGGGCCGCACCTCTTTCGTCATCGCGCACCGGCTCTCTACGATCCGCAATGCCGATGTGATCCTGGTCATGAAGGACGGCGACATCATCGAGCAGGGAGATCACGAATCGCTTCTGGCGAAAAACGGCTTCTATGCCGATTTGTACAACAGTCAGTTTGTGGTTGCGTGACGCAGGCTGCAACAGATAAAAAGACTGACGCATCGGTGCTGCATCTGCGCCGATGCGTTTTTTTGCGTATTTTTTCGCCGCTTTGCACATAGGATGATGCAGGTGATTCAGATGCAGATTCTGGCGGTATGGAATCAGATATTGTGGCAATGGGTGCTGCCGGTGCTGTTGACGGCGGCAGCATTGCTGTGGGCGGTCAGGCTGCGCGGGAGACCGCTGCGCGGCTTTGGCGGTGTGCTGCGCGAAACCTACGGGACACTGCTGCGGCGCGACCGGAAACAGCACGGCATTTTTGCCTCCGCGCTTGCCGCGATGATGGGAACAGGCAATCTGGTGGGGACGGCATACGCGCTGATTTCCGGCGGCGCAGGTGCGATTTTCTGGATGTGGATTTCCGCGCTGCTCGGCATGGTGCTGGTCTACGCCGAAAATCTGCTGGGCAGCCGTTACCGGACAAAGCGCAGAGACGGCAGCATGTTAGGCGGTGCGCTCGGTTATCTGCACAGCGGGGTGGGGAGCCGGCGGCTTGCGAGGATATTTGCGGTTTGTTGTGTCGGAGCCGCGCTCGGCATGGGGAATCTGGTGCAGAGCAGTGCGATTGCGCAGACTGTGCGCACATGGCAGGTTCCGGCAGCGGCAGCGGGGATCATCACAGCGGGGATACTTGGCGGGATTCTGATTGGCGGGGCAGAGCGCATCCGCCGTGCCGCAGGGGTGCTGATGCCGCTGCTCTGCGGCTGTTATCTGGTCGGTTGTCTGTGGCTGCTCGTGCTGCATGCGCAGGCGATTCCGGACGCATTGACACGGATTTTCTCAGAAGCATTCGGTATGCGAGCTGCGGGGAGCGGCATTTGTGCTTCGGTATTTCTGCGGAGCATGCGCGTGGGATTGCAGCGCGGAATATTCTCAAATGAAGCCGGACTCGGCAGCTCGGCACTGCTGCACATGGATGCGGATGCGGCAGATGATACATCACAGAGCAAATGGGCGGCGGCAGAGGTGTTTGCGGATACGATGATCTGCTGCACGGCAACCGCACTGGTGATTCTCACTGCGCCGCATTGCAGTATCCCGGACTATACCGACGGAGCTGCACTGCTGCTCGCAGCATTTTCCGAAGGCTTAGGCGGTCTGGCAGCAGGATTTCTGGCAGTCTGCATGGTGCTGCTTGCGTTTGCAACGATGATCGGCTGGTATCCGTGCGGCGCGGCGGCAGTACGGTATCTTTGCGGTGCGCGCGGGATGCCGGTATATCTTGCGGCGTATCTGCTTGCGGCATTTGCCGGCGCACTCGGCAATCCTGCATGGCTCTGGACGCTCTGTGACTGTTGCAACGGCTGCATGGCACTGCCGAATCTCTATGCGATGCTGGTACTGCTGCCGCGCGTTTCCGTTCAGCCGCAGCAGCATTGCCGCGGGCATATGCGTGCAGACAGAGGACATTCATAATGCAAAAGCCCGAAGACGGTTTGCGATCCGTTTTCGGGCTGAAATTGTTGTGTGATTTGCGGATGCCGGCTTGCTTATCCGTCCGAAAGGCGAATGCCGCGTGTGAAGGGCGTGCTTGGAACCGCCATTTCACCGCGGAGATATGCCAAGAGGATGTCACGCACCTGCTGCGGAGCTTCATCGGTCATGAATAGTAGCGCGTAAGCGGAATATGCAAAGGATTCCGGCTTGTCAGCGAGCCAGACTGGTATGGAGTTGAACAGCTCAGCATAATCCGGTTTGTCGCTGTATCGTGTACAGTCTACATAGAGTGCAGCACCCTTGCGGTCGGTCAGACGGTGCCTGCACTGCGTGCAGCCGACAGCATGCTGCACAGGGCAGTTTCGCATGAGCATCAGCGGAAGCTTGCCGTATGAGAACATGCCGAGCGGCAGAACGCCCGCCGGCTTTGCAGCCTGTGCCGCCTCCGGAGAGAGCAGCGCATCAGTCAAACCGAAATCGCGCAAAAACAGCGCAGTTTCGGTGTTTGTCACATGCAGACCCAGTGTGCCGTGCAGGGTAAATCCCAGCTTTGTGCCGCATTCTGCATCTCCGACTGACTGGCAGGCGAGCCGTTTGAATCCGGCATCGCGCACCTCATGCAGCCGCCTCAGAAGATCGGTTTCATCGCAGACAAAACGAGGCGGCAGGACGCACACGCGATCCTGCGGGAGCAGTTGTGCAAACCGGCTTTTTGCAAAGTCTTCCGTCAGATGCAGCGGCAGGAGCAGCATGTCCGGCAGAAAGGATTCGTCGAGTGCGGAAAGCTGTTCCAGATTCCGGATTTGAAGCCGGAAAACACAAGAAGGTACGCGTTTTCCGCAGACCGGAACTGCCGGTATTTCACCGAGCGTATACTGCGGCGTATTGGCGCGGATGCGGCAGAGATCCATTTTCTCAGCGGCGGCACGGCGCATCGCGTTCAGTGCAGCGGCAGGGAGCATGAGGCTGTCATCGGACTGTGCCGTGACTTTCCCCGCAGTATACACCGTATCTCCGAGCTTTTCAAACTGCCGGCGGAGCTGTTCTTCGTCCGTGGGGCGATTTTGCGCCGGTTGCGGGACATCGCCCGTCACAGTGGCGCAGTGACCCTCTGCATCAGTGACGGACAGTTCTGCGGGCTGTCCTTCGCGCAGGGTAAAAACTGCATCGAGTGCAGAAACCTTGCGCGGCTTCTGGTACTGTGCGCGCAGATCTTGGAGAACTGTCTGTGCAGCAAGAACATCTTCCTTTTGCCGAATGCCGAACATCTCCTGCCGCTTACCGGTGAAGTAGCCGTCGGTGAAGCCGCTGCGGGAGAACACCGCACGCAGCGTGCCGATGTCCGGCTGGTCGCCGCGCAGTGCCGCTTTGCATGCAGAGACGGCAGCAGCGACATATTCCGGACGTTTCATTCTTCCTTCGATTTTTAACGAATTTACGCCCATTTCGCACAGTGCATGCAGGTGCGAAAGCAGCGACTGATCTTTCAGCGACAGCGCGTAGGCTCTGTCCGAGCCGTCTGCTGCGGAGAAGGGCAGTCTGCACGGCTGTGCGCAGCAGCCGCGGTTGGCACTTCTGCCGCCCATCGCGGCGGAGAGCCAGCACTGTCCGGACACGCACATGCAGTGTGCGCCGTGTACAAACACTTCGGTTTCCATGCCGCAGCGTTCGGCTTCCGCGCAGCAGGCATTCATCTGTTTCTGCGAAAGCTCTCTTGCCAGCACGACACGGCAAAAGCCCGCCTTTGCTGCAAAGCGAACGCCGGCGGGCGAATGGACAGTCATTTGTGTGGATGCGTGGAGCGGCAGATCGGGTACGCGTGTGCGCATGTACGCAGCGGCACCCAGATCCTGCACGATGCAGCCGTCTGCACCGATGCGCACAGCGGTTTGCAGCAGGGTATCGAGCGCGTGAAATTCCTGTTCTAAAATCAGCGTATTGATTGCCAGATACAGCTTTACGCCGTGCAGATGGCAGAAAGCGGCAGCGTCTTCGAGTGCAGCATCATCGAAATTCTCGGCATGACTGCGCGCAGAGAACTGCCGTGCGCCGAGATAGACTGCGTCTGCACCGCAGCGAACCGCGGCGGTCAGCGCATCGCGGCTGCCGGCGGGCGCGAGAATCTCCGGCATCGGAAGCGGCTTGTTCATGCTTCCGGCGGATTCAGTGCGAGCTGTTCGACCGGCTCCTCCTCAGAAGCTTCCTCCTCAGATGCCTTCGCAGACTGTTTTTTGGCTGGCTTTGCCTGAACCGGCTCCGTGTCGATGCTGTCTTTCAGCGATTTCAGTTTCAGCAGATTTTCGAGCTGTTCGATTTTCGCTTTCAGAACGTCAATATCGCGCAGTGCGGCATCGCGTTCCAGACGAGCCTTGCCCGCTTCATCGACATATTCCTTGACCTGCGAACGGATGACTTCGATGCTGTTGTTCGCTTTTGTCATCTCGTCCATGGTGGACAGCGCGACCATCATCACAGCGGAATGCGCAGAGACACGCGGATTGTTTTCGGTAATATCGGAAATGCGTTTTTCCAGCGATTTTGCAAGCTGATACACATAGCTCGGTGCGTCCTCTGTTTGCAGAACATACTCCTTGCCGCAGAGCACGACTTTCACACGATTCATCATATCTTTTCATACCTTTCTTTTGATGATACTGACTGTTTTTTGCTGCACAGTCCGATGTACTAAAATAATGCGCGGGTGGGGATATGCGGGGGAGGAGAAGCGGTCAGCGGTCAAAATACCGCATCAGCGCGATGACTCTGCCGAGGATGGCAGCCTCGCGGACGAAAATCGGTTCCATGGTATCGTTTTCGGGTTGGAGCCGATAGCCGCCGTTTTCCTTGTAGAAGCGTTTGACGGTTGCCTCGTCGCCGTTCACCAGCACAACTGCGATCTCACCGTTCATGACCGTTTCACATTGTTCCACGATGACAATATCGCCGTCGAGAATCCCGGCATTGATCATGCTTTCGCCGCGGATGCGCAGGGCGAACAGTTCTTTGTCGCGGCTGCGGTCGGACATATAGCTGATGTAGTCGGTAATGTTTTCGATTGCGGTGATCGGCATACCGGCGGTGACAGTGCCAATCAGCGGCACCTGCCTTGCGCCCGAACCGTGAAGCTTGATCGCACGGTTCTGATTGTCCATTTTGTCGAGCAGCCCTTCCTCCACCAGCATGTTGATATAGCGGTGAACGGTAGAGGTGGAGCCGATGTCAAGTGCGGCGCGGATCTCGCGGACGGTCGGCGCATAGCCGTCGTCAATGCGTGACCGGATATATTCATATATGCGCCTTGCCTTGTCGTTCAGCATGATACCGCCTCCTTATTGCTGTATTCTGGTTTGCAGTGTATCTGCGATCTGCTTGGAGAGCTTGTTGACATCGCCGCAGCCGAGGGTGATGATCAGGTCGCCGGGCTGTGCGATGCGGCAGACCGCAGCGCAGATGTCATCGAAATTTTTGTATTTGCGCGCATCTGACTGCGGCAGGGATTCATCCTGCGGGAACCAGACGCAGCCGGGGATTTTCGCAGCCAGCTGACTGGTGAATACCCCGTCGGTGTTCTCCTCTCTGCCGCCCATGATGTCGGTCAGCGCGACAACATCCGCGGTTTGGAGTGCCTCTGCAAAATCGTCCATCAGGCGTTTGGTGCGGGAGTAGGTAAACGGCTGATGCACGGCGATCACACGGCGATAGGGCATTGCCTTGGCAGCGCGGAGGGTTGCGGCAATTTCTGCGGGATGATGCGCATAATCATCCGCGACGGTGATGCCGTTTGTGTTCGCGTGGATGTCGAACCGGCGTTTTGCGCCGTGGAATGCGAGCAGACCCGTCTGGCACTGCGCAAAGTTCAGCCCGACGCAGTGTGCGGCAGCCATGGCAGCAAGTGCATTCAGCACATTGTGAACGCCGGGTACGAGCAGCGTTGCCGTGCCGAGCGCAGCTCCATTGTGCAGAACCGTAAATGTGGTTGTCTGCTCGGCGGTGTGTTCGATATTTGCCGCGCGCCATTCACAGTCGGCGTTTTCAATGCCGAAGCGGATCAGGGTTTTGCCGGAGATGGACTGTACCGCATCGCGGGAATTGGCGTCATCACCGTTATAAATGACGGCTTTGCTTGCTTTTTCTGCGAATTTGGTGAACGATGCTTTGAGGCGGTCGAGCGTTTTGAAATATTCCATGTGATCCTCGTCGATATTGAGGATCACCGCGATGTCCGGTGAAAGGCGCAGGAAGGTGTCCACATATTCACATGCCTCACAGACAAACACATCGCTGCTACCGGCTCTGCCGCTTCCGCCGATGGACGGCAGCTTTCCGCCGATCACCGCCGAAAGGTCAATACCGGCAGAAAAGAGAATCTGCGCAAGCATGGAGGATGCGGTGGTTTTGCCGTGGGTGCCGGCGATGCAGACCGCATCCTGATACCATTCCGACACGATTCCGAGCAATTCACTGCGCTCCATCATATCGACACCGCTTGCCTCTGCCGCTGCGCGTTCGGGATTGGTTTTGGCGATGGCAGCGGAATAGACCACAAGATCTGCGCCTTTGATATTTTCGGCGCGCTGTCCAAGCTGAACCGGGATGCCCATGGCACGCACAGCGGCGAGCGTATCGGTTTCGTTGTTGTCCGAGCCGCTCAGGAAAAAGCCTTTGGCATGCAGCACCTGAGCCAGCGGATACATACCGCTTCCGCCGATCCCGATCATATGGATATGCTGCTTGCCGTCTAACTTAGAAATCATGCAATTCGACCCTTTCCATTAACAAATTTACAAAATTGTCACAAAGAAATATGTTCTTTGGGGGAGATTCACATAAAATATTCACACAATCAACACATTCGGATGATATGATAACAGCGTAGAGGCACATTTGCAAACGAGTGATGTGCCGGGAATTTGACCGCATCTCTATGACTGACAGCGATGCAAAAACAGGAAAGAAGGTTACACATCATGCAAATCACAGATCTGAAAATCCGGAAGATGATGGCGGACGGCAGACTCCGCGCGATTGTTTCCATCACCCTTGACCAGATGCTTGCCGTGCATGACATCAAGGTTGTGCAGGGTGAAAACAGACTGTTCGTCGCGATGCCGAGCCGGAAGGATGAAAGCGGAATTTTCCGTGACATTGTGCATCCGATCTCTGCGCAGGCGCGGCAGTATCTCGAAGCCCAGATTCTCGATGCCTACGAGGCACAGCTTGCACTGATGCAGGCAGAAACCGAGCAGCGGGCATTTGCGGCAGCGGAAGCTGCACCCGCAGAAGCCGTTGAAGAAGCAGCGGAATCCGCGCCGGAAACACCTGAATACTGATTTAATCTGAGAACTGTCGGGCTGTCCGGCCGCATTTGCGGTCGGGCAGCTTTTTTGCGTTTGGCATTAGGATGCCCGGCGTGCGCGGTTATATGCCGAGGATACGGGCAGCTTTGAGGAGTGCGATCTGTGTTTTCGCGTCCTGAATTTCATTGCGCATGACCATTTCGACAGCCTGCCTGAGCGGCAGCGTTGTCACATCGAGAAATTCATCCTCGTCGAGGGACTGGGAGCTGAGCGGTGTCAGCTTGCGGGCGAGGTACATATAGATGACCTCGGCGTCATAGGCGGGAGTGGGGAAGAGCGAGCCGAGAAATTCGAGGGATTCGGCGGCTGCGCCGGCTTCCTCACGCAGCTCTCTCTCTGCGCAGACAGCAGGGTCCTCGCCGTATTCGAGCTTCCCCGCAGGGACTTCCAGCGTCTCGGCACGGTGCGGATAGCGGAACTGTCTGACCATTGTCACACAAAGCTCGCCGTCGTGTTCGGTGATCGGCACGACGCATGCGCCGCCCGGATGCAGCACGACCTCACGGATCGCGCTTTCACCGTTTTCCAGCAGAACGGTATCTCTGGTGACACGCAGGATCCTGCCCTGATAGATGTCCTCGGAGGCAATCTGCTGTTCTTTGAGATGTTCAGCCTGTTGCTGCATCGCGGGGTTCCTCCTCATTCTTCCGAATCTGTGTCGGGATCCGCGGCTTTGTCCTGTGCGGAATCGGGTTCGTCTGCCTGATTCTGCGGCGGATCGTCGGAGCCAAGCTGCCGCCGGTAGCGTGCATAGCGCAGATAGGAGCTGTGTTCTGCGACCGGAACGGTCAGACCGGCTTCATAATCGTAGCAATACTTGTGTGCCGGTTCATTCTGTCTGTCCGCCTTTGCACGTTTGCGCGTCAGAATCAGATAGATGATCAGCAGAGCGAGACCGTCTGCGGAGAGGAAAAGACCTTCGCGCAGTCCGGGGGTATGATAATGGAATTCGATGGTATTGTCGCCGTCCTCGCAGCGCACAGCCATAAAGCCGTAATCGACTTTTTCGACATCGACTTCCTTTTCGTTGACGGTTGCGGTCCAGCCGCTTTCATACGGCACGCTGAAAAACACCAGCTGAGGGTGATCCAGCGTGATGGTTGCAGTGAAGCCGTAGGAATCGTAGGAGAAGGTATCACATGTGCGGGTTTCAGCGACCTCACGGCAGTATTCTGTATAGCTGTTGTCATCGAGAGAATATTTCTCGGAATCGGGCATTTTTTCGAGAATGCCCTGATATTTTGCGATCTGCGCGTCATTGAGGATCAGGGCTTTGAGCATTGTTTTTTCCTTTGTCAGCGCAGTAACAGAGTCAATCGCTTCCTCGCTGACATACCGGTCATATGCAACGCCCATCGGGATATATGCTTCATTTTCGTAAATATAGAAGCCGTTTTCCTTTTTCAGATAAGTGAAGCCGGGCATATCGAGCTGATAGGAGTAGGTGTCCGCCTTATCGGAAAAGGCTTTATCGAAATAGTACTTCACGTTAAAGAGAGCCCGCAGCGGGAACGCCTTGTGGTCTGCACGCGAAGCCACATCGCGGGTGATGCCGATTTCGTCATAGAAGTCCATGAGCGAGGTCGGCACGATGCTGTGGAAGCAGCGCATGTTAGAATAGCCCCAGAGCATCGGATAATTGTCGTAATCCTCGGAAATATCGACACGGAAGAACTGATTTTCCGGTTCTTCGAGGGTGATCTCACTGCCGCCCTTGATGGCGTAGTTGACATAATAGGTCGGATAGGCACCGAGCCCGATGCCGAAATAGATCATTGCGCAGGAGGAGACCAGGCAGGCACCGACCGTCAGCCAGAGCGCGGCATCCTGTACCGGTTTGCCCTTGCTGCGATGCGAGGCGATGATGCCGGTCAGCACGAGCATGCCGGAGCAGAGTCCGAGCAGCAGCCAGAAATACCACGGATATTTTGCGAAGCTGAACCATTCGGTATTGCCCTCGCTGTTTTTGATCGGGAGCAGCGCGATCGCGCCGAAGAGAACAAATGCGAGTGCGCAGAAGGTGATGCCGCCGCGCCACTTGATTTTCGGATTGTCCAGCGCGTATGCGGTCATCATTGCCATGATGAGGATGGGCATATAATACCAGCGCGCATAGTAGGAGCCGTTGAGAAGATAGAATGCGGAGTTGAGAACCGGGATCATCGCGCAGAGGATGCTGACGGCAGTGAGCTTTGTTGCCCAGTGCTTACGCTTCTGCGACATAAACGCGATGACGCCCGCCATAGAGAACAGCGGGAGATAGCCGCCGATGGAAGCCCATTTGCCGTAATCTGTCTGGAAGAGATTGGGGCGGGCAGGGGAATCGGGCAGCATAAAGAAGCTCTGGATGATATGCCAGAGGCGTGTGCGGTCGGAATATGCAACCATATCCAGCCCGAACAGATAGACCTTTGTGCGGTAATTTTCAATGATCGCCAGCGCAGAGGGGAGCAGCATGAAAGCTGCCAGCAGCACGCCGATGACCGCTTCGAGTGCGATGCTGAGATATTTGCGCAGATCGGACTGAAAGTCCTTACTGCCGCAGCGGAAGATAAAGTAGAGGATGACAAAGACCGCCTGCCCTGTGAAGAAGTAGTAGTTGAGAATCGCCATGAAGGCGACGGTCACGGCAAAGATGCCGCGGCGGTTTTCGTTGACGCGCTGCTCCATTGCGATCAGCAGCAGCGGGAAGAAGGCAGTGACATCCTGGAAATGGTTAAAGAAGATATTAAAGAGCTGAAATCCGGAGAAGGCGTAGAGCAGTGCGCCGATCATGGCAGCCTGCCGGTTCCGCACGAATCGCCGGATAAACGCATAGGAGGTCAGCGCAGCGACGGCGTGTTTGAGTGCGAGCAGATAGGGCATCAGATACAGCACCGTGTCATCGGAGAACGGCACGGTCAGCCAGAAAAACGGGCTGCCGAGCAGATAGAAGGAATAGGAACCGATGAAATTGGCACCGAGATCTGTCTGCCAGTTCCAGCCGAACGCGCCCTCGCGCACCGTCTGATGTGCCAGATAGTAAAACGGGATCTGTTGGGAATTGAAGTCGCCGTAATAGATAAAATAACCGCGGGTAAAGATCACAACCGGCAGGATTGCCAGAAAGAGGATCACAAAGCCGAGCAGAAACACCTGCAAATACGGCTCCCGCCGTTCATCTTCCAGCGTGAGCGGAGAGAACGGACCGCGCAATCGTTTCATAAACATACCTCATTCGCGGCAGAGGTTTTTTGCATCTGCCGATAATTACTCTTATTATATCACAAAAGCGGAGAAAAGTAAAGTGCATTTGTTCGATTCCGGGAAAAAAGCAGGGGAGGAAACCGCCGGAATTTTTGTCAAACAGAACAAACAGCGTTCCGGCTTTGTGTCGGAACGCTGTGACGGAGGCGGACAGAACCGCCAAAGAATCGGAGTGACAGGACTTGAACCTGCGGCATCCTGCTCCCAAAGCAGGCGCGCTACCAACTGCGCTACACCCCGATACCTGACTATTTTATCATGTTTCGCAGGATTTGTCAAGCCTGCATAGGAAAGGCTGAAATGTGAGGAAGAACCCCCGCATTTCAGCCGAAAGTGCGATGTTATTTGCCCATGACCTTGACCAGAACCGCCTTTTGCGCGTGGAGACGGTTTTCCGCCTCATCAAAGATCTCACCCGCATGTGCCTCAAAGACTTTTTCGGTGATTTCCTCGCCGCGGTGTGCCGGCAGACAGTGCTGCACCATGACCTCAGCATGTGCGGCACCGATCACATCGTCATTGACCTGATAGCCCTTGAAGGCGATGCGGCGTTTTTCTGCTTCGCCCTCCTGTCCCATCGAAGCCCAGACATCGGTGAAGATGACATCGGCATCGACTGCGGCAGTGACCGGATCGTTTGTCATGGTAAAGCCGCCGTTCTGATTTGCGAAATCGAGCACCCTTGCATCGGGCTGATAGTCGTCCGGGCAGGCGACAGAAACCTGCATACCGACTTTCAGACCGCCGACGATCAGGGAGTTTGCCATATTGTTGCCGTCTCCGATGTAGCACATTTTCAGCCCGTTGAAGCTGCCCTTGTACTCACGGATTGTCATGAGGTCTGCGAGGACCTGACACGGGTGGCAGAAATCGGTCAGACCGTTGACAATCGGAATGCTGCCGTATTTTGCGAGATCCTCAACCTCCTGCTGTGCAAAGGTACGGATCATAATGCCGTCGAGATAGCGGGAGAGGACGCGTGCGGTATCCTGCACGGGTTCGCCGCGTCCGATTTGCAGATCATTCGATGAAAGGAACAGCGGATAGCCGCCGAGCTGGACCATGCCGGTTTCAAAGGAAACGCGGGTACGGGTTGAAGCCTTCTGGAAGATCATGCCGAGTGATTTCCCTGCGAGGTGCGGATGCGGGATGTTGTGTTTGCGCTCATATTTGTGCTGATCTGCGAGATTGAGCAGATCGAGGATCTCCTCCTGAGAGAGATCCAGCATTTTCAGAAGATGTTTCATATGTGGATACGGCTCCTTTCTGATGTAATACCGGTTACGGTTCGAGGACGCTGCGCAGAATCGCGAGACCGGCATCCATTTCTTCTTTTGTGATGGTCAGCGGGGGCAGCAGACGCACTTTGTCTTTTGCAGTCAACACCAGCAGACCGGCGTCATTTGCTTTCAGCATGATGTCGTGTGCATCCTTTGTTTTGAGGGAAATGCCGATCATCATGCCGAGACCGGAGAGGGAATCGACCTCCGGTATTTTTGCAAGTTCTTCGCGGAGATACGAGGCTTTTTGACTGACAGAGTCGAGGAAGCCCTCCGCCGTGATCTGCTCCATGACAGCGACGCCGCCGGCACAGGCAATGGGATTGCCGCCGAAGGTTGAGCCGTGCGTACCGGGTGTGATGACATTTTCACAAAGCGCATCGACCATGCAGACACCGATGGGGAGTCCGCCGCCGATTGCCTTGGCAAGCGTTGTGACATTGGCACGGATGCCGTACTGCTCCTGCACGAGGAATGTACCGGTTCTTCCGCCGCCGGTCTGCACCTCGTCGATGATGAGCAGAATATCGTTTTCCTTGCAGAGCTGCGCGACTGCCTGCACATAGTCTTTGTCGAGGACGTTGACGCCGCCCTCACCCTGAATCAGCTCCATCATGACCGCGCAGACGGTGCCGTCGAGCTTTGCTTTGAGATCGGCAAGATCATTTGCCTTTGCATAGGCAAAGCCGGTCGGTAGCGGATAGAAATACTGATGGAAACCGGGCTGACCGGTTGCGGCGAGCGTCGCAAGGGTTCTGCCGTGGAAGCTGTTTTCGAGCGTGATGATCGTGCCGCGCTGATCGCCGTATTTGTCCGAGCTGTATTTTCTTGCGACCTTGATGGCACATTCATTGGCTTCTGCGCCGGAATTGCCGAGGAAGATGCGGGAGAAGTCGGTTGTTTTGCAGAGCAGCTCAGCGAATTTTGCCTGCGGCAGGGTGTAGTAGTAATTGCAGGCGTGCTGCAAGGAGCGGACCTGTGCGCAGACCGCATCGCACCACGCATCGTTGCACCAGCCCAGTACGTTGCAGCCGATGCCGCTGCCGAAATCAATATATGCTTTGCCGTTTTCATCGGTGCAGGTCGCGTTATGCCCCTGCGCCTCGACCAGCGGAATGCGTCCGAACGCCTTCATGAAATACTGATCGGTTGTTTGAATTGTGTTCATGTAAATCAGGCTCCTTTTTGTCGGGAGAGAGGGAATCAGTACACGCTGAGGAACTGTGTTCCGACGCCCTCATTGCTGCAAATTTCAACGAGAATGGAATGCGGCACTCTGCCGTCGATGATGACAGCTTTTTTGACGCCGCGGCGGATTGCCTCGACGCAGCAGTCGATTTTGGGGATCATGCCGCCGGAGATGATACCCTCGCGTTTGAGATTCTGTACCTCGCTGATGTTGACGGTCGGGATGAGCGTAGAGGGGTCATCCTTGTCGCGCAGCAGACCGGCGATGTCGGTCATCAGGATGAGATTTTCGGCACCGAGAGCCGCAGCGATTGCGGCGGCAGCGGTATCCGCGTTGACATTATAGACCTGTCCGTCTGCACCGCAGGCGACGGTTGCGATGACCGGCACATAGCCGTTGTCGAGTGCCATGAGGATCGGGTGGACATTGACATCGGTGATTTCACCGACCAGCCCAAGATCCGGCTTGGATTCTTTTTTCTTTGCTTGGAGCAGCGCGCCGTCAATGCCGGAGAGACCGATTGCTCTTCCGGAATGCCGTGTCAGATGGGAGACAAGCTCCTTGTTGACTTTGCCCGCCAGCACCATGCGCACGACATCTGCGGTTTCGGCATCGGTATAGCGCAGACCGCCGATGAACTTGCTCTCGATGTTGAGTCTGCCGAGCATATCGCTGATCTCCGGGCCGCCGCCGTGAACCAGCACGACGCGGATGCCGACGAGGGACAGCAGCACAATATCGCTCATGACTGCTTCTTTGAGGGCTTCGTTGGTCATGGCATTACCGCCGTACTTGACGACGATGATTTTCTGGTTATACCGCCGGATATAGGGCAGTGCGTCGATCAGAACCTGTGAGCGGATCTGTGTGGAAATGCTTTCCGGAATTTCCATTTTTTCCATGATACGGCAGTCTCCTTTCAGCTTCTGTAATCGCCGTTGATCCTGACATATTCGTAAGTCAGATCGCAGCCCCATGCAGCGGCGGAAGCCTCGCCGTCGCCCATCATAATCAACACCTGGATTTCATCTTCGAGGAGAATTTCCTTTGCTTTTTCCTCTGAGAACGGGATGCCGCAGCCGTTTTTGGCGACAGAAATTCTGCCCTTGACGGACGCGAGATCGACATCGACCGCGTTGACATCGTACTGCGTATCCGAGTAGCCCATCGCGCAGGCGATGCGCCCCCAGTTGGCATCTGCGCCGTACATCGCAGCCTTGAAGAGGCTGGACGTGATGACGCTCTTTGCGATGGTGACGGCAGACTCCTCGCTTGCGGCACCGGAGACGACACATTCAATCAGCTTGGTCGCGCCCTCGCCGTCGGCAGCACACATTCTTGCGAGATTGAGCATCACCGCGTAGAGCGCGCCGCGGAACGCCTTATAGTCAGCGGATTCGCGGATGATTTCTCTGTTTTCTGCCATGCCGTTTGCCATGACGCAGACCATGTCATTGGTGGAGGTGTCACCGTCCACCGAGACGCGGTTGAGCGTGAGGCGCACAACATCCGAGAGAGCCATTTGCAGCATCTCCGGCGAGATTGCGCAGTCCGTTGTAAGAAATGTGAGCGTGGTCGCCATGTTCGGATGGATCATGCCGCTGCCTTTGAGCATACCGCCCAGCGTGCAGGTTTTGCCGTCTGCGGTGAAGGTGACGGCGACCTCCTTTTCGCGGGTATCGGTTGTCATGATCGCGTGCATTGCCTCGGCATTGCCCTCATAGGACAGCCCTTCGACGAGCTTCGGGATGCCGGTTGCAATCGGTTCAATGGGCAGCACCTGACCGATGACGCCTGTGGATGCGACGACCATATCCTCCGGTTGGAGGTCGAGTGCAGCCGCGGCAAATTCGCACATTGCGCGGGCTTTTTCCTCGCCGTCTGCGTTGCAGGTGTTGGCATTGACGGAGTTGACAATGACCGCCTGTGCATGTCCGTCGCGGATATTTTCCTGTGTCACGAGAATCGGCGCGCCCTTGACCTTGTTGGTTGTATAGACCGCAGCGACATTGCATTCGCAGTCGGAAACGATCATAGCAAGATCATTTTTCGGAGCAGCTTCTTCATGGATGGCAACGTCGATGCCGTTTGCTGCGGGATTCTGCTCGGAGCTCTCTTCGCCCGGCAGTGCCTGATGGCGCAGTCCGCAGCAGATGCCGTTTGCGCGGAAGCCCTTTGCCGCGCAGACACCGCCTTTCACAAAGGGGAAATCTGCAAAGCCCTGTAATTTCATGGTAAGCCCTCACTTTTATTCAGAAGATAGAAAAACATTTTGCAGTTCAGATCAGACCGGTTTCCTCCGGTGCGCCGGTCATGATATTGAAGCATTGCAAAGCGGCACCGGACGCGCCCTTGCCGAGATTATCGAGTCTCGCGGCGAGCAGAATCTGCTCGTCATTGCCGCAGACGAAGATTTCGAGGAGATTTGTGCCGGCGAGCGTGTTTGCAGGCAGGAAGCCGTTTTCGAGGACATCCGCTCCTTGCAGTGCGCGCACCTTGACAAACTGCTGTCCCTCGTAATGCTTTGCGAACATTTCGTGTACCTTTTCGAGAGACGGCGCACCGCTGAGCAGACGGCGGTGCAGCGGCACGGAAACGACCATACCGGCATAATAATCGCAGACCAGCGGATTGAACATCGGCGGGTAGCTGAGACCGGAAACCGCCTGCATTTCAGGGAGATGCTTATGTTTTTGTCCCAGAGCGTACTGCCGCGGCGAATCGAAATCCGCCGGACGGTCACTGGATTCATAGACCGCGATTGCCGCCTTGCCTGCGCCGGAGTAGCCGGAGACGGCATGGCAGGTGACAGGATAATCCTTTGGCATCAGCCCGCTCTGCACCATAGGGTAGACGAGTGAAGCAAAGCCGGAGGCATAGCAGCCCGGCACGGCAACGCGTTTTGCATTTGCAATGCGGCTGCGGTGTTCAGAGGACAGCTCCGGGAAGCCGTAAGCCCAATCGGGATTTGTGCGGTGCGCCGTGGAAGCGTCGATGATCCGCACGTTCGGATTTTCGGCAAAGGACACCGCCTCGACGGATGCGGCATCCGGCAGGCAGAGAAACGTCACATCGGATTTGTTGATCAGCCTTGCGCGTTCCGCGTTGTCGCGGTGCTTATCGGGGTCGATGGTCAGCAGCGTGACATCGTCTCTGTCCTTGATGCGGTCATAGAGCTTCAAGCCGGTTGTACCCGCCTGTCCGTCAATATACACCTTTGTAGTTGTCATTTTCTTCTTCCTCTTCGCGTTTTTTGTCCTCACGGATGAAATGTGCAATGCTCCAAGCGCATGCAGCGGAAAACACCGCAATCACCCATACGCGGGCAGCGGTCATGGTAGAATCCGGGAAAGCGAACATGAGAATCGCTTCACCGATGATCCAGATGATAAAAGCAATGACGCAGACAATGAAGATATATTTGATATGTTCTTTGCTCATAAGCGCACCGCCTCAATTTCCTTTTTCGCCGCGTTGAGCTGCACCCTGACGGCAGCAGCGGACGGACCGCCCTCGGAGATTCTCCCGCTCAGGCAGGTTTCGAGCGCGATGGCAGAAAAGACATCTGCATCAAAGAGCGGGCAGGCTTCTTTGTAGGCATCGAGCGGGAGTGTTTCGAGGGTCAGCCCCTCGCTGATGCAGCGTGCGACCAGTGTGCCGGTGATTTTGTAGGCATCGCGGAACGGCAGACCTTTTTTCACGAGATAGTCTGCGCAGTCGGTCGCGTTGATAAAGCCTTTTGCGGCGGCAGCGCGGAGATTCTCCTTGTTGACGCGCATCGTGGCGAGCATCGGATCAAAGGTTCTGAGGCAGAGCTTTGCCTGATCAATGGCATCGAAGATTGCCTCTTTGTCCTCCTGCATGTCCTTGTTATAGGCAAGCGGCAGCCCTTTGAGCATGGTCAGCAGTGTGGTCAGATCACCGATGACTCTGCCGGTTTTGCCGCGGATCAGCTCGGTGACATCGGGATTTTTCTTCTGCGGCATGATCGAAGAGCCGGTTGCATAGGCATCGTCCAGCTCAATGAACTTGAACTCCCACGAACACCAAAGGATGATTTCCTCAGAGAAGCGGGAGAGATGCACCATCAGCAGGGAGAGCGCATTGGCAAGCTCGACGCAGAAATCACGGTCGGAGACGGCATCGAGGGAGTTTGCAACAGGTGCCGTGAAGTCCAGCAGAGCTGCGGTCTGCTGCCGGTCGATCGGATAGGTTGTGCCGGCGAGCGCGCCTGCCCCCAGCGGGCAGAAGTTCATGCGTTTTGCGGTATCGGCAAGTCTGCCGTCGTCGCGCAGGAGCATCCAGACGTAAGCCAGAATATGATGTGCCAGCGTGACCGGCTGCGCTCTTTGCAGATGTGTATAGCCGGGCATGATTGTTTCGGCGTGCTGCTCTGCGAGCTTGACGAGCGTGCGCAGCAGTGCGTGCAGCAGCTTGCGGATCTCAGTGATTTCGTCACGCAGATACAGTCTCACATCGAGCGCGACCTGATCGTTTCTGGAACGGGCGGTGTGGAGCCGCTTGCCGGCATCTCCGATGCGCTTTGTTAGCTCCGCCTCGACAAACATATGAATATCCTCGGCAGTCGGATCCATGAGCAGGTCGCCGGAATCGAGATCTGCGAGAATGTCTTTGAGACCGCTGATAATCTTTTGGGCATCGTCCGCGGGGATGATGCCGCAGTCACCGAGCATGGTCGCATGTGCGATGCTGCCGCGGATGTCCTGCCGGTACATTCTGCCGTCGAACGCGATCGAGGAATTAAACGCATTGACCGTTTCGTCCACTTCCTTGGAGAAACGTCCTGCCCACATTTTAGCCATGATGGAGCATCCTTTCTAAAAACAGAGCAGGGCAGCCCGCGAAAGCCGCCCTCTCCGTGCAGTATTCAGAAACAGTGATTACTTATTTCTCTTCTGATCGAGCTTTGCCTTGACCTTGATCGGCAGACCGAACAGATTGATGAAGCCGGCAGAATCCTTCTGATCGTAGACCTGATCCTCGTCGAAGGTTGCGACCTCCTCGTCGTAGAGCGTATCGGGGGAGGTGATGCCGGCGGTAATGATGTTACCCTTGTAGAGTTTCAGCTTTACCGTGCCGTTGACGGTTCTCTGCGTGCTGTCCACGAACGCATCGAGAGCCTCACGCAGGGGCGTAAACCAGAGTCCGTTGTAGACCAGATCGGCATACTGAATGGCAATCTGCTGCTTCATGCGTGCGGTTGCCTTGTCGATGGTAATGGTTTCAAGCGCGTCATGTGCGTAGTAGAGGATCGTGCCGCCGGGGGTTTCATAGACGCCGCGGCTCTTCATGCCGACGAGTCTGTTCTCGACGATGTCCGCGATGCCGATGCCGTTTGCGCCGCCGAGTGCATTGAGCTTGCGGACGATGTCGCTGCCTTTCATCTTGACGCCGTCGATGGCGACCGGGACGCCTTTTTCAAAGTCGATGGTGACATAGGTCGGGACGTCTGGAGCCTGTTCGGGGGAGACGCCGAGTTCGAGGAAGCCCGGCTTATTGTACTGCGGCTCATTTGCCGGATCTTCAAGATCAAGACCCTCGTGGGAGATGTGCCACAGGTTTTTATCCTTGGAGTAATTGGTTTCGCGGGAAATTTTGAGCGGAATCTGATGTGCTTCCGCGTAGTCGATTTCCTCATCGCGGGACTTAATATCCCAGATTCTCCACGGTGCGATGATCTGCATATCGGGGCAGAACGCCTTGATGGTCAGCTCGAAGCGGACCTGATCGTTGCCCTTGCCGGTGCAGCCGTGGCAGATGGCATCCGCGCCCTCTTTGATTGCGATTTCCGCGATGCGCTTTGCGATGATCGGGCGGGCAAAGGAAGTACCGAGGAGATATTTGCCCTCATAGACAGCACCCGCCTTGACGGTCGGGAACACATAATCGGTGATAAATTCATCGGTCAGATCCTCGATATAGAGCTTGGACGCGCCGGTTTTGATCGCCTTTTCTTCAAGACCGTCCAGCTCGGTTCCCTGTCCGACGTCGCCGGAGACTGCGATGACCTCACAGCCCGGATAGGTTTCTTTGAGCCACGGAATGATGATGGAGGTGTCAAGTCCGCCGGAGTAAGCGAGGACAATTTTCTTCGGGATTTTCTGCTCTGCCATAGTAAATGCGTCCTTTCCGCGGCAATCGCCGCTGTGGATTGTTTTTCTGATACCATCTCATTATACATCAAAATGCAGTTTTGTCAAGTGAAATTTGCAAATTTCTGCATATTTTCTGAATATTCATGAATATTATGCGAATTACTTGCATATTATTCATTCATTTTGCAGTGATGTAGTCCTGTGTGCCGTAGAATTTATAGCTGGAATCCGCGTTGTACGCAAAGCCGATGCCGATGTCGGTAAAGCCGGCTTTGAGAATATTGTCGCGGTGACCGTTTTCGGAGGTATACCATCCGTACAGAGCCCAGAACGGATCCGTATAGCCGCAGTCCACGTTTTCGCCCCAGGAGGAGCAGGCGATGCCGGCGGCATCAATCCGGTTCTTCGGTGTTTCTCCGGAGAGACTGTTGTGTGCAAAATAGTTGTTATCCGCCATATCGGAGCTGTGGTAGAGCGAAACCGAAGCGAGTGCAGCATTCCATTGCAGTGCGCCGATGCCGTTTAATGCGCGCAGGGCGTTGACGCCGTAGAAATTGAGCTTTGACATGACCGAGAGATCGGATTTGTTGCGGATATTGTTCATATTGAGGGTGTAACCAGATTTGAGGATCTGCACGGCATAGACCTTGCCTGTTCCCTGGGAATACTTGTCGATATATTCTGTTGCAGTGTAGCCGGCAGGCACGGAGTAGGTCGTTCCGAAAGCAAAATACCCGACTACCGTATCATGCGCCACGACCGCAATATGCGTCTGTGCGGGATCGGCGGCATAGACAAAGAATTTCATATCCTCATTCTGATAGGCGACGACCAGTTCCTCGGTCGCGCTGCCGATTGCCGCGATCAGGGAGCCTGTGCTGAGACCGAGCGGCAGCGTGCGGCTGTCAACGATCAGGGCATCCGCTTCCGGAGCGGAAGTTGTCGCGGCAGTCGTGGTGGTTGTTGTCGTAAGAACGGTCGGGGTTGTCTGTGCGTCGGAAGAGGATGTGGCAGTTGTCTGTGTTGTTGTGGCAGCAGTCGTGGAGGATGAGGTTGTTGTTTCAGATGATGTTGTGGTGGTGGTCGTTTCCGAAGCAGTTGTTGTGGTGGTGGTCGTTTCGGAAGATGTTGCGGTTGTTCCGGAGCCTGACGGATCGAGAGAGGAAATTGCATTGCAGAGATAGCGCAGCAGTTTGTTCAGATCCTTGCCTGTAATCAGCCCGTCCAGATCGACATCGGCATTGAGCTTGCCCGTCGCAGTCAGAGACGTATCGGCATAGCCGCCCATCGCACGGGCTACCAGAACAGCATCGGGCAGATCCACAAGACCGTTGCAGTTTGCGTCGCCGGTGAGACGTTTTTCGGTATTGTCAGAAGATTCTGCGTCATTTGCAGAGACCTGATCTGCCATATTGTCTGCGGAGACAATGCCCTCTGCACTGCATCCGCAGAACGCGCCCGCAACGGCAAACGCAGCCGCGCACGGGAGCAGGAATCGGTACAGATTGCTTTTCATGTGATCTACCCCTTTTCGTATAAATTTTGGTTATTCGATTGCTTTCATAGAGCCTGCCATGTCAATCTGCCGCAGCTTTATGTGCAGCATGAGGTTGACCAGCAGTGTGAATGCCATTGTGATCACAGCCGCGAGAACAAAGCAGTACCACGGAATATCGGGAACGAACATGACAACATCCACTTCCGCAGTGCGGACGACATAGCGGCAGAGGAAGATGCCGGCGAACAGTCCGCAGAGCATGCCGCAGAAGGAAGAGAGCAGGTTTTCGCGGAAGATATAGGCATTGACTTCGTTGTCATAGAACCCCAGCACCTTGATGGTTGCCAGCTCACGCATCCGTTCTAAGATATTGATATGCGCGAGATTATAGAGAACGACAAATGCGAGCAGACCGGAGAAAATGATAATGAGTGCGACGACATAGCCGAGTGCTTTGACGAGATCGCGAAAGCCGTTTCCGCTCTGGGATGTAAAGTTCAGCCGCAGCAGCGCGTCGCTTTGCAGGATATGTTCTGCGAGGGCATTTTCGTCGGTGTCGCTGTTTTCGTTGGCAAAGAAGCAGTTTGCCGTGTATTCTCCGAACAGAGCGGCATAGCAGCTGTCCGTCAGAAAGACGTAATTATAAGCATAGTTTTCGCAGATCGCGGTCACAGGGAGTGCGAACGCGCCGTCTGCAAGTGCGAGATTGTCACCGACCGAGAGATCGAGCAGTCTTGCGAGTTTTTCGTTGATGATCACGCCGTCGTCGCTGAGGGCATAGCCTTCATGTGTTTTGCGGTCGCGCAGGGTGATAAAGTTGCTGAGCGTTTCCGGATGTTCGGTGACGAGCAGATTGACCTCATAGCTTTTGTAGTTGGCGCGGGCGGTTCCGGAGCGCAATGCACCGAACTGATATTCCGTGACCGCCGTGGTGTGTTCAAGCAGATCGGAAAGAACCGCCCGGTTTTCGCTGCTGCCGTCATAGAGACCGGTCAGATCGTATCGGAAGATTTCACCGAAGTGCAGATCGACGATTGCGGCGATGGCGTGGTAGAGTCCGAAGCCTGTGACCAGCAGCGCAGTACATCCGCAGATGCCGAGCATCGTCATCAGGACGCGGCTGCGGTAGCGGCAGAAATTGCGGATGGTCACTTTCACATGAAAGGAGCATTTGGACCAGAGCCACTTCCACTTTTCGAGCAGGATGCGTTTTCCCTGTTTGGGAGGTTTCGGGCGCATCAGCATGGCAGGGACTTCGGTGAGGGACGCGCCGCAGGCGATCATGGCAGTGAGACCGGTGCAGAGCAGTGCGGCAGTCAGACAGATCAGCGCAAGCCCCCAATGATAGGGACAGCGGATCGGGGGATAGTGATACATGATTTCATAGCAGACGAATATGACGCGGGGAAAGACCTGACAGCCGACCGTCGTGCCGACGGCAGTGCCGAGGATGCTTGCGCCGGCGGCATAGAGCAGATACTGCACGGAAATCGCGCCGGCGGAGTAGCCGAGGGCTTTGCAGGTGCCGATTTCGGTGCGCTGCTCCTCGACCATGCGCGTCATGGTTGTCAGGCAGACGAGCGCGGCGACCAGCAGGAAGAAGACGGGGAAGATGCGCGCAATGCGGTCCACGCGGTCGGCGTCTTCGCCGTAACTGCTCCATCCAGGATTATCGCTGCGGTCGAAGGCATACCACGTGATGTCGGCAGCGATGTGAGAGATCTGATCTTCTGCCTCGGCATAATCTGCTTCCGCAGATTCGAGTTCTGCTTTTGCCTCTGCGAGCTCTGCGCGTTTTTCGGTTTCATTTTCTCGGAGTTCGGCTGCTTCTGATTCATATTCCGCTTTTGCGGCTTTCAGCTCATTTTCGGCGGTTTCCAGTTCTGCGAGACCGCTGATGAGCTGTTCTTTTGTGTGCGCCAGTTCTGCGCGTGCAAATTCCAGTTCATTTCTGGTAATGACAATCTGCTGTGCATTTTCCTGCATTTCGGCGGCTTGATTTTGGAGATTTGCCTTGCAGTTTGCAGCATAGAAGTCAATGGTTTCTTCGAGCTGACCGCGGTCAAAGGAGCCGACCTCCGCGGAGAAAAACGCCGTCAGCGCATCGGAGAGGGAGAATTCATCGGAATCAAATGTTGCCGCATGTGCGATCATGTCATTGATTTCGGCAGGATAGGGGACTGTCAGGGCTGTTTCGCGGTATGCGGCACAGGTGGTGACGATCTGATCGAGGAAGAGGATTTCGCCGCTGATGACATCCTGCATACCGGCAGCTTCCTGTTCCGCCGCCTCAACGGAAGCCTCCCGCTGTCCGAAGAGTTGGAGCATCTCCTCATAGCTTGCCGATGCCTTGTCATAGGCTTCGCGCTGTTTTGCGAGTTCGGCATCGCCGTCCGCGAGTTCCTGTGCGGCGGCGTCCAGCTGCGCTTGCGCATCCGCAAGAGCCTGTTCCAGCTCTGCCTCGCCGTCTGCATAGGCATCCCATCCGTCATCCAGCTCGGCGCGGGCATCCGCGAGTTCTTCTTCTGCCTGTGCCGTCAGCTCTCCGGCTCTGCCGGCGGCATATTCCTCTGTTTTTTCGAGGATTGCATCGGCGGCATCGCGGACGACGGTCAGATAGCGGTCAGAGAAGCTGTTGAGATCCTCCGCAGCGGTCAGCGTGAGGTAGACATCGGTGTAGTAATCGCAGGAGAATGCCTGCGGCAGGACGAGCAGAAAGCTGTCAATGCTGCCGTTGCCGATGGTCGTGGAGCCGCGCTGAAAATCGACATACATAGACCAGTCGGCGCGTCCGACGACGGTAAAGTCGGTGACAGCGAGATTCGAGCTGTCCGCGTCATCGGGTACGACACGGAGCGTATCTCCGATCTGAAAGGCAGAGGGCGTATTCACCTCGATGAGGCATTCATTTGCAGTTTGCGGCATTCTGCCCTCGGTCAGCACCGGCTGATTGATCTGTGCGCCGGTTTTCTTTCCGGCAGAGCCGGTCAGGGTTTCGATCCGGACGATGGAGTTTGCGGCATCGTCCCCGACGGGCAGAAAGACGGTTTCGGAGCAGCCGCCGCAGAGCTGACGGATCGCATCGTTTGCAGCGAGCAGATCGAGATCCTGTTCACTGAATCCGACATTGGAAACCAGATGCAGATCCATGAGATGGGTGTCGCGGTAATACTGTTCGGCGGAATCCTTCATATCGGGGCTTGTCGCTTTGAGACCGGCAAAGAAGCCGGTGCTGATCGCAATGATGCCGAACAGGGAGAGAAATCTGCCTTTTGCGCGGAAGCCGGAGCGCAGCGTATTCCGCAGAAGTGTGTGTTTGTTCATGTGGCATTCTCCGCGCTGTCACCAGACGATTTCTTCGACAGGAACGGTGTTTTCCTGCTTTGTGACTGATTCGACTTTGCTGCTGCGCAGGTCGATCACGCGGTCGGCGGCAGGGATCAGCGCGCGGTTATGGGTAATGACGATGACGGTCATCCCGTCCTTGCGGCAGCTGTCCTGCAAGAGCTGCAAGACCGCCTTGCCGGTATGAAAATCGAGTGCGCCGGTCGGCTCATCACAGAGGAGGAGCTTTGGCTTTTTCGCGAGTGCGCGCGCGATGGAAACGCGCTGCTGTTCACCGCCGGAAAGCTGTGCGGGGAAGTGGTCTGCTCTGTCTTCGAGCCCGACTTTCCGGAGCATTTCCGCAGGAGAAGCGGCATCGCTGCAAATTTCGGAAGCAAGCTCGATATTTTCGAGAGCCGTGAGATTCTGCACAAGGTTATAAAACTGGAAAACGAATCCGATGTCTTCACGGCGATAGCGGGTCAGTTCTCTGCTTGTCAGACCGTCGATGCGTCTGCCGTCCACGGTGATTTCGCCGCTGTCGCAGAGGTCCATGCCGCCGAGCAGATTGAGCACGGTGGTTTTGCCGGCCCCGGAGGGTCCGACAATGATGACGAACTCACCTTTTTCGATCTCAAAGCTGATGTGATCGGAAGCCAGCACATGGATTTCCTCGGAGCGATATTCCTTGCAGACATCTTTCAACCGGACAAAAGCCATTCTTTTGCAATTCCTTTCGAGGGGATGATCTTTTTATAATGATTGTATATCCGCCGCCGGATCGTAGACGGAAATATCCGGCAGCAGGCGGAATCTGTCATTGTAATCAAGACCCCATCCGACGACAAACAGATCGGGGATGGTAAAGCCGATGTAATCGGGCTTCACATGCTTTGCGGCATCCGAGCGGCGGGCGGGCTTGTCGAGCAGCGTGCAGATGCGGATGCTCTCCGCGCCCTTGTCCTGAAAGTTGCGCATCACGGTATCCATCGTCTGACCGGTATCGACAATATCCTCCACGATCAGCACCTGTCTGCCGCGCACAGGGATGGATTCGCCTAAGTCAAAGATGGGGGAGCCGGCGGGTCTGTCGCCGTCGTAGGAGTGAACCTTGATAAAATTGATTTCCGCAGGAACCGTCAGAGCGCGGATGAGATCGGCGGCAAAGAAGACGGCACCGCGCAGCGTACAGAGAACCAGCAGCGGCTGATCGGGCTGTACGGACTGATAGTCAGCAGAGATCTGTGCTGCGATTTCGGCGATGCGGCAACGCACCTCTGCATTGGATTCCAAAACAGTCAGGGCATGGTTCATAAGGGGGCTCCTCTCCTAAACAAATATATTTGATGATACAACACCACATATATCATAGCATATTTTTCCTAAAAAGTCAATGGAAATTTCAAAATATTTTGAGATTATATGTGCATATTTACTGCGTGACGGGTCAGACGGAGCGTATTGACAGCCTTGTGGGATTTGTGTTATACTGAGAGTGTATCGCAGAGCAGATTTCAAAAAAGGAGTATCCGATATGCAGGCAGCCACACCGATCCGTCTGGCGATGTTTGATCTGGACGGAACATTGTTTGACACATTCCGCGCCAATTATCTGGCATACCGCGCGGCATGCGGGACAGAGTTCCCGTTTGACGAAGCGTTTTTCGCAGCGCACTGCATGAGCCGAAGTTACAGCGATTTTCTGCCGGACATCGGTGTGCCGGCGGAAAGAGTGCAGGAGATTCATGAGAAGAAAAAGCAGTATTATCCGTCTTTTTTCAGCGAGATTCGGGAGAATGTGCAGTTGTTTCATATGGCAAAGCTGCTGAAAGCCGGCGGCACGCATCTGGCGGTCGTGACGACAGCGAACCGGAAGAACACGGAAGAACTGCTCCGGTA
This sequence comes from Oscillospiraceae bacterium, assembly GCA_045627405.1. Lineage (GTDB taxonomy): Bacteria > Bacillota > Clostridia > Oscillospirales > Ruminococcaceae > Firm-04. Next base: position 33,560 of record JAZQNP010000102.1, read on the forward strand.
TTTCGGATATGATGCGCTGTTTGATCTGTATGTCACGCAGGAGAGTGTGACGGCGCATAAGCCCTCGCCGGAGAGCTATCAGACAGCGATGCGGCATTTTGATGCCGCGCCGCAGGCATGTGTCATTTTTGAGGATTCGGACATCGGCGTGCAGGCAGGAATCGAAGCCGGTGCCGCGGTCTGGCGCATCGAGCAGTTTTGATGCGATAAATCAGAATTTGGCGGCGTGATCGGGGGACATTGTGGGGACGCTCACGCTTGCGCGGTTGAGTTTGCGTCGCAAACGTCAAGTCGCCCACACCCCTGCCGGAGGGACGGCGGTCCCTCCGGACCAATGCCAACAACTTAAGCGTTATTGGCATTTACCCCGCATAAAAAATCAAATAGAATATTTGGGACAAAACACCTTGCGCTGATGAGAAAATTCCGGACGAGGAGCAGACCTACCTTTAATGATCGGAACAGGTTGTTTCAGGCATAGCAATATAAGCTGCCGACAAATATCAAGAGCCTT
>JAZQNP010000103.1:0-15062 GCA_045627405.1 Oscillospiraceae bacterium
CCGAGACCGGCGCAACCAGAGAGACCGGTCTGCCGAAATCCGATGTGGTATCGTTCTTCCTGCCCGGTCATGCGAGTGTAATCGTGCGTCCTTCCGGCACTGAGCCGAAGATCAAGACCTACTACACCACCACCGGCAAGACAATGGAGGAAGCATCCGCCCTGGAAGAAAGGCTCATGGCGGATATGCGCAAACTCTTTGCATAAGTAAGCCTGATATGCAGAACGGGACGGTGCGAAACAGTCGGTGCTGTCCCGTTTTCTCGCAGGTACGCAAATTTCCGGAGCGCGCAAATGATTCCGCGCAAAAAATGCAGACAGGGCTTGACAAACATTACCGAAATATGCTATAATACTTCTTGCGTATGATCCATAGCACTACTGTCCGAACAGTATCCGGATGGGCTGTTATGTTTGATTTTACTCACAAAATACGAAAGAGGTGAAAATCACATGGCAAAGGAAGGCATCCATCCGGAGTGCGAAAAAACCACCATCACCTGCCACTGCGGCAACGTGATCGAGGTTATGTCCACAAAAAAGGACATCAAGGTTGAAATCTGCTCCAAGTGCCACCCGTTCTTCACGGGCAAGCAGAAGCTGGTCGATACCGGCGGACGCGTCGAGCGTTTCAACAAGCGTTTCAACCGCGGCTAATGCACATGATGACCGGCTCTCTCAGCCGGTCATATTTTTTTCTGTGTAATTGTTTCACAGTTCATCGTTCATCGTTCATCGTTCATAGTCCATAGTTGTACAGTCAATCTGCACAGAGTCGCATGGAAATATCTGTGAATCTGTCCAAAAGTTTTTCAGAAATCTTATTATTGGTTGACATCTAACCAAAAATGTGATATACTCTATTCTTGAAGAGCAGGCAATTTGACAGCTCCTCTTTTCATATCATAACATAATGAATTCCTTGCGAGCAGAGGTGAACAAAAATGAGTGACCAATACAGAGGACGCCGGGATTTCTCGGATATTGATAATCTCGACCGCGCAACAGAGTCTTTCCTGAAAGAACAGCATCGGGCACTCGCAGGCTCCAAAGCCGTCCGGGCACCGCGCAACCGCACCGAGGCGCAGTTCAATGCAATGAAATATGCAAGGATCGGCGGGATCGCCGCTGTCATAATGCTGATTGTCGGCGTGGGTATTTTTGCCGGCATCAAGTTCGGCAGCCGCAATGCCGGTCTCATCAAGCCGGAGCCGGACATTCCGCCTGCTGTCGAGGAAGTCGCAGAAACCACAACGGCTGAAACCGAAGCAACAGAAATAACCGAGGATACTGCTCCTTCGGAAACCAAAGTGACCACAACGAAAAAAACCAAGGCGACCACAACCGTCACAACCGCACCGCAGACAGTCTCGCAGGAGGAAAGCAGCTCTGTCACACCTGCATCCTCTGCGACCACGTCCAACACCACCCGCTCAACCTCAACTGTGACAACAGCGGTCGGCGGTGCCGGCGCATCCTCGCAGCACGCGTCCACAACCACAAAGCAGACAACAACATCTGCTGCACGGACAACAACGAAAGCCACAACCACTATAACCACAAAAACAACTGCGAAAATCACCGCGAAGGCAACCACAAACACAACAGCCAAAACAACCGCCAAAACCACAGCCAAGGCCACCACAACCAAAGCAACTACTACAAAAACAACCACGACAACCACAAAAACCACAACTACCCCCAAACCGACTACGACGACAACTACAACAACAACTGCCGCAAAAGCAAACATCGTTGTGCAGGGCGTGTCTGTCGGGATCTGGGAAAGTTATAACAACGGAGCAGGTTGCAGCCAGATCCTGACGATCACCGTCAAGAACACCGGCAATGCCGCACAAACGGATGTCAGAAAAATTGTAATCCAGTGTTCCGGCGGTGAGTCAGTGATCCATGCTGCCGCAACCAGTAGCAATACGTCCGGTGCAATGACCTATTACGGCGAGACGATCTATGTGCCGTATTCCGGCAAGCTCGCCGCAGGTGCGACCGACACGATTACTGTTCGCGTGATCACCAGCGAGGCAGTCTGGTCTTGCAGCTACTGATTCTTTTACATGTAATAGGAAAGCACCCGTACATCAGAACTGTACGGGTGCTGTTTTTTATGCGTATTTCCGGAGAAATTCTGATACCCAATCTGCAAAGAAGCCGTTTGCGCAGGTCTTTCCCGACCGAAAACCGCCGCATTGTTCCACCGCTTCTCGCACGGAAAGCTGTGCATCGGCAGGACAGCCGCAGGCGTCTGCTTCCAGCAGCATCGCGGTGTCATTGTCAAAATCGCCGCTCGTGCCGATCACTGTTCCCGCGGGCAGCAGATCCCGCAGCCGGTTCAGTGCCGTACCTTTATTGGTATCCGGTGGCAGAATTTCCAGAAACCACCGGTGAGAACGCGTCACATTGATAATGCCGAACTCCGGATTCTGCTGCACATAATGCAGCATCCTTTCAATTTCCGCCGGCGCACCGGCAAACAGAGCTTTCATGCAGCGTGTCGGCTCAATGTCGTCCAAGGATCGGAACACCAGCGGCACATGCGTGATTTCCAGATGGCGGCGTTCATATTCTCCATCCTGCACGACATGCACACCGTTTTCATCCAGCAGCTCTGCGCCGACAGAAGGAAACTGCTCCATCAGCTCACACAGCAGCGGTGTGATGCCCGCAGGCAGGTACGCGGCATAGGCATACCGTGCAGCTTTTGTATCATAAAGCACCGCGCCGTTATAGAGAATAACCGGCAGATCCGGCTGCAAAAGCGTAAAGTATTCCCGTGTCGCCTGAATGCCTCTGCCCGTTGCAATGCCGAACCGACCGCCCTTTGCGCGGAAATCTGCAATGGCAGCGGCATCGGCTTCCGAGAGGGATTTATCCGGCTGCAACAGCGTGCCGTCCAGATCCGTCACCAGCGCGAGATGCGCATATGGCAAATTCATCCGATGATTCCTTTCTGTTTGATTATTCGGGGCGCGGTGTCATTCTGCGCAGTACATTTACAAAATAATCCGGCAATGCGCTGTCAAATGCCATCCATTCCCCTGTTGCAGGATGTACAAATCCGATGGTTTTTGCATGAAGGCACTGCCCGACGATATTCTTTTCCGCCTTGCCGTAGACCGCATCGCCGTAGATCGGATGCCCGATATGCCGCATATGCACGCGAATCTGATGTGTTCGTCCGGTTTCGAGCCGGCAGCGGATATGTGCATAGCGGTCAAACTGCGTCAGCACATGATAATGTGTGACCGCATCCTTGGCATTATGCTCAGTGACGCACATCCTCTGGCGGTCTTTCGGATCTCTGCCGATCGGCGCATGCACCGTGCCGTCCGGCTCACGGAAGCGGCCGCAGACAACTGCCTCATATTCCCGTGTAAAGGAATGGGCAGCAATCTGCTCTGCCAGTCCCAGATGTGCGCGGTCTGTCTTTGCGACGATCAGAAGTCCGCTCGTATCACGGTCAATCCGGTGCACAATGCCCGGGCGGATGATGCCGTTGATACCGGACAGCCGTCCGGCACAGTGAAAGAGCAGCGCATTGACCAGCGTTCCGTCCGGATGCCCCGCCGCCGGATGCACAACCATGCCCTTCGGCTTGTTGACGACCAGCAGTTCACTGTCCTCATATACGATCTCCAAAGGGAGATCCTGCGGCAGAACAGAAAGCGGCTCCGGCTCCGGCACAGTCACCGCAATGCCGTCACCAGCCTGAACACGGTCATTTTTCTTCGCATTTGCGCCGTTCCGGAGAATCTCCCCTTTTTCCAGAAGCTGCTGCACGGCAGAACGCGTCAGACCGACCGTTTCCTGCGCAGCAAGCCAGGCATCCAGTCTCGCACCGGCATCCTCCTCCGGAACCGTCAGCAAAACCGGTTCACTCATGCTGCGCCTCCGTTTTCACCGAGACTTCCGCAGCAGCCGGTTCCTCTGCGTCCGGCAGCACATCTGCGTCCGGCAGCTCCTCTGCCGGCGGCAATTCCCCTGCTTCCGGAAGCACGCCCGCCTCCGGCAGTGCCTCTGCATGCCGCGCATACGGCACGCGCTCTGCTTCTTTCAGCCGTTTGGCATCCGGCACCTCTTTCTCAAAAAAGAGAATGCCGATGAACAATATCACAACACCGACCGTCACACAGCAGTCTGCAAAATTGAACACGGCAAACCGGAACAGCTGCACATCCAGATAATCCACTACGGCACCGCCGCGGAAAATCCGGTCGATCAGATTTCCCAGTCCGCCCGCTGCAATCAGCGTCAGCGAAGGATACAGCCAGCGGTGCTGTCTGCCCAGACGGTGCAGCGCATACAGACATCCGGCAATCATAATCATCGGGAAAACAATCAGAAACAGCCGCGAACCGCTCAGCATACTGAATGCAGCACCGTTGTTTTCCAGATAGCGCAGATGCATCCAGTCAAAGCTGCCGACCGGCAGAAAGCTCCGTTCCGCCTGCCCTTTCAGATTTTCAATCGCCCAGAGCTTGATGAGCTGATCCGCGCCGGTCAGCAGCAGGATCACCACAAAGACCAGTATTATGGGAATCACGCAGATTCTCCTTTCATGCAGATTGATCCGTTTTGCGTGCGGGCATTTTTCGCACACAAAAACAAACGGCGCATCCGTTTTCACGAATACGCCTCATGTCTTTTGTCATTCGACTCAGCCGTTTGCGCGCTGCACCTTACCGGAGCGGAGGCATCGAGAGCAAACATAGATGTGGCAGGGAGAACCCTTTACGATTGCTTTTACGCGCTGGACATTGGGCTTCCATGTACGGTTGGTACGGCGGTGAGAGTGAGAAACCTTGATACCAAATGTAACGCCCTTGCCGCAGATTTCACATTTTGCCATAGCTGGCACCTCCTTTACAGACTTGTCAACAGCATCTATTCTAACATATAATCAGAAAAAAAGCAAGCCTTTTTTGCAGATTCGTGAAAATTTATCAGATTTGACCGAAAATCACGGCTCTGCACTTGCAATGCAACACAAAATATAGTATAATAGGAGAGAAACCGCCCGATTTTATCTATCGGATAAGGAGATGCATGTATGTTCAATCTGTTTTCAGGATCTATTACAAAGGCTGATCTGATTCAATATGTCGTCCGTATGCTGATCATCCTGCTCATCCTTCCGCTGCATGAATATGCCCATGCGTGGACTGCCTATAAGCTCGGCGACGATACCGCCGGCTATCAGGGACGCATGACGCTGAATCCGATTGCGCACATCGACCCGATCGGCGCGCTCTGTCTGCTGCTGTTCGGGTTCGGCTGGGCAAAGCCCGTCCCGATCGACCCCACCCGCTTCAACCGCAAGCACAGCATTCGATTCGGTGTGGCAATCACCGCACTTGCAGGTCCAGTCAGCAATCTGATCGCGGCACTGATCGGCATGAACCTGATGCGGATCTATCAGCTCACCGAAATGTATCAGTCCATCACATCCGCTGAAATGACTGCCGGATATATCGTCTATCTGCTGCTGTATTATTTCGTCAGCATCAACATCGGACTTGCGATCTTCAACCTGATTCCGATTCCGCCGCTGGACGGCTCCAAGGTGCTGGGATATTTTACCAGCGCGAAAGTCGATAGCTGGTTTAACCGGAATTATCAGATTATCCGCATTGTCTTTCTTGCTATCCTCGTGACCGGCGTGCTCAGCATCCCGCTCGGATTTCTCTCCGATCTGGTCTTTCGGCTGTTCGGCTTCCTGACGAGCTGGATCCCTGCGCTGTTTGGGTGATGCACATGCCGGAGCTCTCTTTTCATTTGCCGGTCTTTGACGGCCCGATGGACCTGCTGCTGCATCTGATTGCCAAGCATCAGCTCAATATTCACGATATTGAAATCTCCATTCTGCTCGAACAGTACCTGCTCTACATGCAGCAGTGTGCAGAACAGGACTATGAGCTTGCAGGAGAATTCCTCGCAATGGCGGCAAAGCTCATCTGGATGAAGACCGCCGCCCTGCTGCCGCGTCCCGAAGAGGCGGAGGCAGTCAAAAAAGAACTGGAAGGCGCATTGATCGAGTATTCGCTCTGCAAGCTGACCGCCGAAAAACTCCGCATGCAGTATCTCGGTGACCGCATCTTCGTGCGCAAGCCGATTCCGCTGCCGGTCGATATGACCTACCGGCGGGAGCATACGCCCGATCTGCTCGTGGAGGTCTACCGCAATATGGGTCTCAAAAAGATGCCGCATGGTATCTCTGAGGGCGAAGCAGGCGAAAGAGTCCACACCATCGTCCAGATGCACCATCAGGTGACCAGTGTTGCCTCCAAGGTTGTCTTCCTGCTGCGGCAGTTCTTTACCGCCGAATCAGTCAGCGTGGCAGAGCTGTTCTGCGGACTGACCAAGCGCACCGACCGCGTCGCACTCTTCCTCGCCATTCTCGAACTGACAAAATCAGGCAGAACGCGCATCAGCGATGACGGCACAAAGATCGAAATGTGCAACCGCAGTGCGCTGCTCACCGGAAAGCGGCAGCGAAGAGCCGCAGAGGCATAAGACAGCGCGGCAAGAATAGGAGTATAAAGGCATGGATCAATTCAGCGTAGGTGAGTTATTTCTCATTTATGGTTTTTTAGCGCTGCTTCTTGTAATTGGTATTCTGTTCATTCTGCAAGCATGGTTTTTCCGAAAGGGATTTTATAAAAAGTACACCTTACACACGACTGCCGTTGTGAAGGAGTATGTCGGCAGCAGACTGAAAACACCCGTCTATCTTTACGAAACCACACTCGATGACAAATCAATTACATTAGTTGAGCAATCAAGTATTGGTGCGCCTTTTTATGTTCCGAATGTTGGTGATGTTGTAGATGTGTATATCCATCCCGATCCCAATAAAACTGTAAGCCTCGCCTTCCCTCCGGACACAAAAACAAGAATATTCGGCTGTGAGAAACGATTCCATTCAGTTTCTAAATTTTATTTAGGCATGGGACTGTGCTTTGCCGGTGTTGCGATTCTTGGCATTGTGATGTTTACGATCTCACTGCTGAGTTGAACATTATTTAGCGAGATAACAGGGGTAGGGAGGATCACTTCCTACACCCCTTTACTTTTTCAGACTGATATGTTATAATTTATGCAGTTGTATGCAATCGACCAGCCGACTGTACGGAATTCAAAAAGATAGGACAAGTATATGAAAATGGATGCAAACTGTGCCGCTCTGGAAGCGGTACTCTTTTCTGCCGGTGAACCGATGGAGCCGGCCAGACTTGCAGAAGCACTGGAAACCGACGCGGACACGGTACAGCGTCTGCTCGGAGAACTGGCTGCCTGCTACGACGAAAGCGGCAGCGCGTTGCAGCTGCTCATGCTCGACGGCTGCTGCCAGATCACAACGCGCACCGAACATGCCGATGTCATCCGGCGCGCACTGGAAATCAAGCGCAACATCCCGCTTTCCAATGCCGCGATGGAAACGCTGACCATCATCGCGTACAATCAGCCGGTGACAAAGGGGTTTGTGGAGCGCGTGCGCGGCGTGGACAGCGGCTCTGTTGTCAACACGCTCGTCGAGCGCGGTCTGCTCGAAGAAGCCGGACGCATCGAGGTCCCCGGCAGGCCGGTCACTTATCGCACGACACCGCAGTTTTTGCGTAGTTTCGGGCTATCCTCCCTGGAAGAGCTGCCCCCTCTGCCGACTGATACCGAGCCGGATCTCTTTACGGCAGAGCCGGAGGGCGAATCCGCCGAAGAGGATGCCGGTCCCGATGCCGCCGCACCGGAAACAGATAACATCGAAACAATCGAAGATACGGAATAATCACACCGCACGAAAGGAAGTTTGCAATGGCAGAAGCAAGGATTCGTGAAGCGATCCGCACCGTACTGAACAGCTTTCCGCACAGTCCGAAAGCACATGTGCAGAGCTTTGGCTGTCAGCTCAATTTCTGCGACGGCGAAAAATATAAAGGGATTCTGCACGATCTGGGCTACGAGCTGACCGACACGCCGGAAGATGCCGACGTCATTCTCTTCAACGCCTGTGCAGTCCGCGCACACGCCGAGAGCCGCGTGATCGGACGGCTCGGCGCACTCAAACCGCTGTACGAAAAAAATCCGCGGCTGGTTGTCGGGCTTTGCGGCTGCATGGCAGAGGAGCAGGAAGTCCGCGATCTGCTGAAAAAATCCTATCCGTTTGTGCGGCTGGTGCTCGGTGCGGGCGCGATGGAGCGTCTGCCGGAAAGCCTGCTTTCTGTCTATCAGGGGCAGAAACATGCCGAGGCACTGGAATTTGCCGGTCTGCCGGACGAAGCCCTGCCGACTGTGCGCGAAAGCGGTTTTCAGGCAAGTGTGCCGGTGATGTATGGATGCAACAACTTCTGCACATACTGCATTGTCCCCTACGTCCGCGGCAGAGAGCGCAGCCGCACGCCAAAAGCAATCGAAGCCGAGGTGCGGCAGCTGATCGCACAGGGCTACAAGGAAATTCTGCTGCTGGGACAAAATGTCAATTCTTACGGCAGAGGACTGGATGCGCCGACCGATTTTCCGGCACTGCTGCGGCGGCTGGATGCAATCGAAGGCGATTATATCATCCGCTTTATGAGTTCACACCCAAAAGACGCCACGCCGGAGCTGATTGACACGATGCTGCAATCTGTGCATATTGAGCATCATCTGCATCTGCCGGTGCAGTGCGGCAGCAACACCGTCCTCAAAGCCATGAACCGCAGCTATACCATTGAAAAATATCTTGATCTGATCCGCTATGCGCGGGAAAAATCTCCGGTTTTCGGCTTTTCCAGCGATCTCATCGTCGGCTTCCCCACTGAAACCGATGCCGACTTTGAGGAGACCATGCACATCATCGAAGAGGTAAAATACGACAACCTCTACACCTTCATATACAGCCCGCGCGCCGGAACACCGGCTGCAAAGATGGAGCAGGTCTCGACACAGGAGCAGATCGCCGCGCGCATGAGCCGCCTGCTGGCAAAGCAGCGTGAAATATCCGAAGCCTGGAACGCGCGGTTTCTGAATCAGACGGTTCGGATGCTCGCGGAAAAGCGCGATCCGGAAACCGGTCTGCTGCTCGGCAAAACGAGAGAGGGTCTGGTGATAGAAGCTCCCGGCACCGCGGAGGATGTCGGGAAGCTGCTGCATCTGCGCGTCACCGGCGTGAAAAACTGGGCATTATCCGGCGAAATCATCTGATACAACGCATCACGAAAATCATAAAGGAGAATACGATTATGGCAGATTTACTCGAAATGGCAAAGCAGCTCGGAAAAGAACTGCAAAAAGATGACCGCTACCTGGCTTTCCGCAAGGCGGCAGAGGACAACGACAACAATGAAGAACTGCAAAATCTCATTGCGCAGTTCAATCAGAAGCGTCTCGACCTCGGCAACGAAGAGGACGCACCGGAGCAGGACGCAGACCGCGTCCGCGCACTCGGGGAAGAGGTCAGAACGCTCTACGGTCAGATCATGGGGCATCCGACCATGGCTGCCTATCAGGGCGCACGCGCCGGATTTGAACAACTGCTCGACAGCATCAACCGCGTCATCGCCATGAGTGCTGCGGGTCAGGATCCGGATTCCTACGATCCTGCCGTTGCCGCAGGGTGCAGCGGAAACTGCTCCGGCTGCGCGGGCTGCCACTGAAATGAGCATGGACATCGACCGCTCCAAGCTGTCACCGATGATGCAACAGTATCTCGCCGTCAAGGACGCTTCCGGCGACGCGATTGTGTTTTTCCGTCTCGGTGATTTCTACGAAATGTTTTTCGACGATGCGATTCTCGTATCGAAGCTGTTGGAGCTGACACTGACAGGCAGGGACTGCGGTCTGCCGACACGCGCTCCGATGTGCGGCGTGCCGTACCATTCTGCCGAACAATATCTCAAACGGCTGGTTAATCTCGGCTACCGTGTGGCAATCTGCGAACAGATGGAAGACCCCGCCCTCGCCAAAGGACTTGTCGAGCGCGGCATCATCCGCGTCGTGACGCCCGGCACACTGATCGAATCGTCCATGCTGGATGAATCGAACTGCAATTATCTCGCCGCTGTCTGGACTTCCGAAGAGGAGCTGGCATTTGTCGCGGCGGATATTTCTACCGGTGCGGTCAATCTGCACCGGCTCGAAGGCAAATCGCGCACGGACGAGCTGATCTCCCTGCTCGACCGCTATCACCCGTCAGAACTGCTCATTACAAAGGCATTTCTCGACTGCAACCCGGTTGCCGCTTTTCTCAAAACACGCACGAACTGCATGGTGACACTGCGCGACGACGAATGCTTCTCCCCTGCCCGGCAGCGGGAAATTGTCCTGCGGCAATGTGCAGCGGATTCCTTTGCGTCACTCGGTCTTTCCGAGAACGGTGCCGATGCGGCTGTCATCTGCGGACTGTTTCACTATATTGCGGAAACACAGCGCGCGCTGGTCGGCAGATTCACGGAGATCACGCTGCACGGAAAAGACGGCGTCATGAGCCTGGATTCCAATGCGCGGCGCAATCTGGAACTGACCGAAACACTGCGTTCCCACGAGAAAAAAGGCTCGCTGCTCGGTGTCCTCGATCAGACCGAGACTGCAATGGGCAGACGCATGCTCCGCACATGGATGGAACAACCTCTGACCGCACCGGTTGCGATCATGGACAGACTGAATGCCGTCGATCTGCTGATGAAGCACAGCGTCACCATGACCGAACTGCGCGATCTGCTGGACAAGGTCTTTGACCTCGAACGCCTGATGTCGCGTGTCATGTTCCAGAAGGCGACACCACGTGACGTCAAGGCACTGTCGCAGACCGCCTTGCAGCTTCCGGCAATCAAGGAACAGCTCAACGCTCTCCCGAAGTCCAAGCTGCTCTCCAAGCTCGAATCGGACATCTCTCCGCTGAATGAGATTTCCGATCTGATTGAGCGCGCACTGGTTGATGAGCCGCCGGTGCAGGTCAAAGACGGCGGTGTGATCCGCGACGGATTCCATGCAGAACTCGATCAGTTCCGCCATGCCATGCACCACGGCACCGACCTCATCTCCGAGATCGAGGAGCGGGAACGGGAACGCACCGGCATTAAGAATCTCAAAACAGGGTATAACCGCGTGTTCGGATACTATTTGGAGGTATCCCGTTCCTACTATGAACAGGTGCCGCCTGAATGGATCCGGAAGCAGACGCTCGCAAACTGTGAGCGTTACATCACGCAGGAGCTGCGCGATGCCGAAAATACCATTGTCGGCGCAAAGGACAAAGCACTCGCGCTCGAAGCACAGATCTTCTCCGATCTGCGCGAATTCATTGCGCAGCAGCTCAAAACCGTGCAGGAGACCGCCGCGGCAGTTGCACAGGTCGATGTCCTCTGCTCGCTGGCACTCACCGCGCTGGAAAACGAATACTGCAAGCCCGAAATCGCCGTGGACGGCAGAATTGAGATCCGTGACGGCAGACATCCGGTTGTCGAGCAGACGCTGACCGATACGGTGTTTGTACCGAACGATGTGCTGCTCGATACAAAGGCAAACCGCCTCGCAATCATCACCGGACCGAATATGAGCGGCAAATCCACTTACATGCGGCAGACGGCACTGATTGTCCTCATGGCGCAGATGGGCAGCTTCGTTCCTGCGTCCTATGCGAAAATCTCCGTTGTAGATCAGATTTTCACGAGAGTCGGCGCATCCGACGACCTGACGGCAGGCGAATCAACATTCATGGTCGAAATGCATGAGGTATCGAACATTCTCAAACATGCCACTGCAAACAGTCTCGTCATCCTCGACGAGGTCGGACGCGGCACATCCACATTCGACGGCATCAGCATTGCACGGGCTGTCGCGGAATTCATCGCCGGAAAAAAGATCGGCTGCAAAACGCTGTTCGCGACGCATTATCATGAGCTGACCATGCTCGAAGGGCAATGCGACGGCGTGAGAAATCTCAGCGTTGCCGTGAAAAAGCACGGCGATACCATCCGGTTCCTGCGCAAGATCGTGGACGGCGCAGCGGATGACAGCTACGGCATTGAGGTCGCAAAGCTCGCCGGACTGCCGGCACAGGTCACAAACCGTGCAAGAGCACTCCTCACAGAGCTGGAAGCCCAGAGCAAAGCCGAAAAGCAAGCCCATGCCGCGCAGATGGCTGCCGGCGCACAGGGTCAGATGAGCTTTGCCGCAGACGCAGAAACACAGATCATCACGCAGCTCGCCAAAACCCATGTCAACGAGCTTTCCGATGCGGAATGCCGTGAGCTTCTGCTCGACCTCACACAGATGCTGCGGTAAAATTTGCAAAAAATGCAAAAAAGTGCTTGACAAACTGCTTGATCTGTGGTATGATATATGTACCTCTTTGCGGAGGCGTTTTTGTTGTGCGCTGTTTTCGGAACCGGCAGAGACATGCCGTATCCGGACAGGCACTCTCCCCCGCTGACAAAGAGGGAGGCAGATCTCTCGCCGCTCCGCGATCTGCACGGATGCAACGGATGCAGCAGACGGAATGCGGCGGAAAATTTGATACAGGAGGTGCCGAAACATGCGCGTAAAGATCACACTTGCTTGCACAGAATGCAAGCGCAGAAACTATGTTTCCAAGAAGAACAAGAAGAATGACCCGGACAGAATCGAAATGATGAAGCATTGCAGATTCTGCAACAAGCATACGCTGCATAAGGAAACAAAGTAATCCGTTCCCATCAAACAGCCCATCTCTGAAATGCAGAATCGGGCAGAAAGGAATCAGGTATGGCGAAGGACAAGGAAACCAGTGAAAAGTCCACGAAAAAGCAGGGCAAAATCGCCAAGTGGTTCAAGGATCTCAAAAATGAGATGAAAAAGGTGGTTTGGCCCAGCAGAAAGACTGTTGTCAACAACAGCATCGTTGTGTTCGCTGCCATGATCGGATTCGCCGTCTTTACATTCCTGCTGGATGAGGGCTTCCTTTGGCTCTTCCAGTTTGCAATCGGCGGCAAATAATAAGATGCGGCATGCGAATGCACGGAACTTCCCGTGCGGCTCTAAGCAGACAATTTCTACGAAAGGCTGGATATTTTCATGAGTGAACAGAGCACCCCGAAGGCAGAGTGGTATGTCATCCATACCTATTCCGGCTACGAAAACAAAGTCGCGCAGAGCATCGTCACAAAAGCAGAGAATCAGCAGCTCACGGATAAAATCCTTGAAGTGCAGATCCCGACCGAACAGGTGCGCGAAATTACGGACGGCAAAGAGAAAGAGATTACCCGTAAGATCTTTCCGGGCTATGTCCTCGTGCATATGGTTCATACCAATGAGGTCGCCTATCTGATCCGCAGCATCCGCGGTGTCACCGGCTTCCTCGGCGCAGACTCTACACACCCCATCCCGCTCACACCCAGTGAGATCGCTGCGATGGGCGTCGATCTCGGCACAACTGTTGAGATCAATCTCAGCGTCGGCGATGCAGTCCGCATTGTCGGCACGGCGATGGACGGCTTTACCGGTGTGGTCCAGAGCATCGACATCGACGAGGGTACCTGTGAGGTGCTTGTCTCGATGTTCGGTCAGGAAACACCGACCAAACTCAAACTGACGGAAGTCACCAGAGAAGACTGAGCCGCTCCCCTATCGCCACATGCAGACAGCGTAAGATCCGCTTCGCTGTCGTGGGAGAGATATTTCGCCACTGAGCGCGAATATCCCGCCATATACCACATTATTTGGAGGTAAAATCACAATGGCACAGAAAGTAGTTGGCTTTATTAAGCTGCAAATTCCCGCAGGCAAGGCAACTCCTGCTCCGCCTGTCGGTCCGGCACTCGGTCAGCACGGCGTCAACATCATGGGCTTCTGCAAGGAGTTCAATGAGCGCACAAAGAACGAAAACGGCATGATCATCCCGGTGATCATCACCGTCTATGCAGACCGTTCCTTTACCTTTATCACAAAAACCCCGCCTGCGGCTGTTCTCATTAAGAAAGCATGCGGCATTGATAAGGCTTCCGGCGTTCCGAATAAGAACAAGGTTGCTACCATCACCAAGGATCAGATCCAGAAGATCGCTGAAACCAAAATGCCTGACCTCAACGCGGCTTCCCTCGAAGCAGCAATGAGCATGATCGCAGGTACTGCCCGCTCTATGGGCGTTGTCGTCGCAGACTGATGTCTGCCAGTGGGAGGATTCTTCCGCCAGCCGGATCCGTTCCGGCATACCACAGATTGATGATAAGGAGTTTTTCATAGATGAAACACGGAAAGAATTATGTCGAGAGTGCAAAGGCACTCGATAAGACAAAACTGTATGAGCCGAATGACGCACTCGGTACCGTCTGCTCGCTCGCAAAGGCAAAGTTCGATGAGACCGTTGAGGCACATATCCGCCTCGGCGTCGATTCCCGTCATGCGGATCAGCAGGTTCGCGGCGCGGTTGTCCTGCCGAACGGCACCGGTAAGAGCGTCCGCGTGCTGGTCTTCTGCAAAGAGGATAAATATGAAGCTGCAACCGCTGCCGGTGCTGACTATGTCGGCGGCGCAGATCTGGTTGACCGCATTCAGAAAGAAGGCTGGATGGAGTTCGATGTCGTCATCGCTTCTCCGGATATGATGGGCGTTGTCGGTAGACTCGGTAAGGTCCTCGGCCCGCGCGGCTTGATGCCGAACCCGAAGGCAGGCACGGTCTCCCCCGACGTCGCAAAGGGTGTTCAGCAGGCAAAAGCAGGTAAGATTGAGTACCGTCTCGACAAGTCCAATATCATTCACTGCCCGATCGGTAAGGTTTCTTTCGGCGCCGATAAGCTCGAAGAGAACTTTAACACCCTTCTCGAAGCAGTTGTCAAGGCGAAGCCGGCTGCTGCAAAGGGTACCTATCTCCGCTCTGTAACCGTCGCTTCCACCATGGGTGTCGGCGTCCCGGTTCAGACCTCGAAGTTCGGCGTGTAATTTCTTCTCCGCAGCAGAGAAACGGGTTCTTTTCCCGTTTCTCCGCCGCGAAGTACTTGACTTTTTTCCGAAAATATGTTATAATATTATTTGGCTATGAGAAATTAGCTCAGTTGGCAGAGCATCTCCCTTTTAAGGAGAGGGTCGAGGGTTCGA
>JAZQNP010000104.1:0-6119 GCA_045627405.1 Oscillospiraceae bacterium
AAACCTTGCCTTGCGTCAGCAAGGCGGCGGCTTTCTTCCTTGCATATCGACATTTATCCTGCGCATCTAATATTCAAGAGTTAATTGGAACATCAATAAAAATTGCCGTCTCCCATACGGGAGACGACAATTTTTTGTACAGGGAGGTTCGGGGGGGCCGCCGGCCCCCCGGCAGGGGGGTGGGGGGCTTGGCGTTTGCGAAGCAAACTCAACCGCGTAAGCGTGAGCGTCCCCACAGCAGCCCCCGATCACGCCGGTAAATCCTGAATTGACGTGCAGCCTCAGAACATTCTCCGGTGCATCCGTGCATATACTGTGCAGAAAGGGGCGATACACATGCGCAGGACATTCCGGAGACTTTTCCCGATTCTGCTTGCAATTTGCATGATTCCGGTTCTGCCTGTCCGTGCGGACGGTGAACCGGCACACACATACAGCTCGGTGCTGATGGAGGCGACGACGGGGACGGTGCTGGGCGGCACAGACCCTGATCTGCCGCTGCCGGTCGGGACGCTGACCAAGCTGATGACCGTCTATCTGACGGCACAAGCGGTCGCAGAGGGGACGCTTACGCCCGATCTGTCCGTGACCGCACCGCCGGCGGCACAGGCACAGCAGGGCGCGGTGATCTGGCTCACGGGCGGCGAACAGATGACCGTGACCGACCTGCTCAAAGGGGTCATCATCGGCAACGCAAACGATGCTGCGGTGACGCTTGCCTGCCGGATTGCCGGCTCGGAGGCTGCATTCACCGCACAGATGAACCAAACGGCTGCCGCACTCGGTATGCACTGCACGCGCTTTGCCGATGCGACGGGGCTTTCTGGGGAAAACATCAGCTCGGCGCATGACATCGGGCTGCTCTGCTGCGCGCTGCTGCGGCATGATTTTCTTTTGCCGATGTTTTCGACATGGCGGGATTTTCTGCGCGGGGGCGGGACGGAGCTTGTCTCGGAGAACACGCTGACACGCACATATGAGGGCGTTCTCGGCATGAAAGCCGGACACGGGTCAGAGAGCGGCTATACCCTTGCAGCAGCCGCAGAGCGCGGCGGAATGCGCTGTGTTGCGGTGGTGCTGGGCTGCGATGACGCCGACGAACGCTTCACCTTTGCAAAGCAGCTCCTCGCAAACGGATTTTCCGGCTATTATGTCACGACACCGGATTTTTCCGCAGAATTTCTGATGCCCCCCGCCGTGCATCACGGAACGGCAAGTGCAGTTATGCCGCAGACCGGTGCGCTGCGTGCGATTGCTGCGCCGAACGGTGCGGAGCTGAGCTGCACCGTCATTTTGCCGAAATATATTGAGGCACCTGTTTTTGCCGGTCAGACACTCGGCACAGCCGCGTTTTATTGCGCTGATACCTTGGTTTTTGAGGTTCCGCTGACCGCCGCCGAGGATGTCCCGAAACGGAGCTTTGCGGCATCGGTTGCGCTGCTTTTGGATAATTTGTTCAAATAACCCGAAGCATTTTGGCGGTTATGCCAAAAAACCGGAAAGCCCTTGCAATCTTCTCAAAACTATTGTAAAATAGATATGTATAAGTGCCACTGTCTCTTTATGCGGACAGGGGCATTCTGCAACGCCTGCCTTACAAACATATTCCGGCGGGTAATTTCATTGATGTGGAGGATGTTGTAACATGGCTTTGAAGCTGAATTCCAGCTATCTGTCCGGGTTTCTCGGCAGCGAGGAGCTGAGCGGAATCGCCGTGCAGACCGAGGCTGCGGCAAAGGTGCTGCACGACAAAACCGGTCTGGGCAATGATTTTCTCGGCTGGCTGACTCTGCCGACGGACTATGACAAGGAGGAATTTGCCCGTATTCAGGCGGCGGCAAAGCGCATCGGCGAACAGGCGGATGTGCTGATTGTCATCGGCATCGGCGGCTCGTATCTCGGTGCGCGTGCGGCAATCGAATTCCTCAAATCGCCGTTCTATAACAATATGAAAAAGGACACCCCTGACATCTACTATGTCGGAAACAATATCTCCCCGACCTATCTGAACGAGGTGCTGTCGATCTGTGAGGGCAGAGACATTGCCGTCAATGTCATCTCCAAATCCGGCACGACCACCGAGCCTGCACTTGCATTCCGCATCTTCAAGAAGCTGCTCGAAGACAAGTACGGCAGGGACGAGGCGAAAAAGCGCATCTACTGCACGACCGACAAGGCACGCGGTACGCTCAAAAACCTCGCGGATGCAGAAGGTTACGAGAGCTTTGTCATTCCGGATGATGTCGGCGGGCGTTTTTCTGTGCTGACCGCCGTGGGTCTGCTCCCGATCGCCGCTGCCGGCTGCGACATCGCAAAGCTGATGGCAGGCGCGAAGGCGGCACAGGATGCCTACACCGCACCGTTTGCACAGAATGACTGCTATCAGTATGCCGCACTGCGCAATATCTTCTACCGCAAGGGCAAGAGCGTGGAGATGGTCGTGAGCTACGATCCGTCGTTCGCGCTGATGAACGAGTGGTACAAGCAGCTCTACGGCGAATCCGAGGGCAAGGACAACAAGGGTCTGTTCCCGTCGTCTGCCATCTTCTCCACCGACCTGCATTCGATGGGACAGTACATTCAGGACGGCGCAAGACTCCTCTTTGAAACGGTCATTGACATCAAGCAGGTCAAGCAGGATCTCTTCCTCGAACCCGATGCGGAGAATGCAGACGGGCTGAACTTCCTGACCGGACAGAACATGAGCCTTGTCAACCGCCGCGCACTCGAAGGCACGATTCTGGCGCATACCGAAGGCGGCGTCCCGAACATCGTCCTCGAACTCGACGACACGACAGAGGAAACCCTCGGCTGGCTGATCTACTTCTTTGAGAAGGCATGTGCGGTTTCGGGCTATATGCTCGGCGTCAACCCGTTCAATCAGCCCGGTGTCGAGAGCTATAAGAAAAATATGTTCGCGCTGCTCGGCAAGCCCGGCTATGAGGACATGAAGGCAGAGCTGGAAGCAAAGCTGCACTGATCTGTCCGCACAGTCTGATTTGGTTCCCAAAATCCGCGCTGCATGTTCTGCGGCGCAAGATTTCAAATAACGAAGGGAGAATTTACTATGATTCAAGTGATTACCGGTAAAAAAGGCTCCGGCAAGACAAAGATCCTGCTGGGTATGATCGACGAGGCTGTCAAGGCAACGAGCGGCGATATTATCTGCATTGAGAAGTGCATGAAGCTGACATACAGCGTCAACCACAAGGTCCGTCTTGTGGACGCGGAGCGTTATAACATCAACGGCTTTGATATGTTCTACGGTTTTGTCGCAGGCGTGCTTGCCGGCAACTATGACATCAAAGAGGTCTTTGTGGATGGCATCCTCAAAATCGGCGGCAGAAACTACGATGAACTCGGCGCGCTGCTCGAAAAGCTGGACATCCTCACCGGCGACGATGTCAACATGATCTTCACCGTTTCCGAGGACAACGATGTCCTGCCGGAGTCTGTACTCAAATACCTGATTCCGCAGGCAGACTGATCGGAATTTTGGGGAAATATCCACAAATTTCGTCATTGGATTGACAAAACGCGGCGTTTTTGGTATAATTGCTCTGTGATGCTCTGTGCATTTCTGTCTGTTGTCTGTGCATCCGCACGGGGGACATGTCTGCCAAGTATTCTGTATCTTGCCGGTCCCGAAAGAATAGCAAGTCATCCTGCCGGACGCCGCCCACTCCCACTGGAAAGGCTGGTGGTTTTCCATGCAGGAACCCGAAAACCTGACAGAATACCGGATCAATATCCGGTCTCTGCTCGAACGCCCGAATGAAAGAAAGACCGTCTCCGTCGAGATCGACGCCGAAACTGCCGCACTCTACGGACTGCGGTGTGCAAAGCTGCCGAAGATGGAAGGTCTGCTGGAAAACAGGGCAGGTGTGCTGCTGCTCACCTACACGCTGACATGTGTGCTCGTGCAGGAATGTGACCGCTGTCTCACCGAGACGGAACAGACGGTGCGTGCCGATTTCGATCATGTGATTGTGACGGAAACCGCATCGGAGCAAAACGACGCCGAATATCTGTTGGCACCGGATGCGATGCTGGATCTCGCGGAAACGGCAATGACCGATCTTCGTCTGTCGCTGCCGACCAAAACGCTCTGTCAGCCCGACTGCAAAGGTCTTTGTCCTATCTGCGGACAGAACCGGAATGCGGGCGCGTGCAGCTGCGACTGCGATTCCGTGACGTTCTCCTTTGAGGAGGAATGACATTCCTTTGCGCATTGCATTGCCGCATGACCCGTATTTTTGGCAATACTTACTGCATCTGCGCGTTCTGCGCAGCGATGCAAGTTCATAGAAGGAGGTGCCGACAATGGCTGTACCGAAGAGAAAAACATCCAAAGCAAGACGCGATACCCGCCGTTCTGCTGTCAGCAAGCTGGAAGTGCCCGCAATGAGCGTTTGCACAAATTGCGGTGCAATCAAATCGCCCCACAAGGTCTGCAAAAAATGTGGCTATTATAAGGGCGTTGCAGTTCTCAAAATCGAAGAGGACTGATGCACTGTCTTACTGTCTTGGATTATGCGTGAAGGGGAGAGGACATCGGACTTCTCCCCTCGCTCTATTTTTGGAGGCTTGGAGGTGACTGCGCCGGATGATCGAAATCACAGAGGTGCTTTCCGGCTCGCCTGCGCAGAAAGCCGGACTGCAAGCGGGAGATCAGCTGATCGCTGTCAATGATGCGGAGATTCACGATGTGCTGGATTACCGCTTTGCCGTGACCGATGCAAGGCTCGCGGTGCGGGTGCAGCGCGGCGGGGAGGAGCTGACGCTTCCGCTGCAAAAAAGAGAGTATGAAGACCCCGGACTCGGCTTTGCGACCGCGCTGATGGACGAAAAGCGCACCTGCGGCAATCACTGCATCTTCTGCTTCATCGACCAGAACCCCAAAGGCATGCGCGATACGATCTATTTTAAGGACGATGACGCGCGGCTTTCGTTCTTGCAGGGCAGCTATATCACGCTGACGAATCTCAGCGACGCCGATGTGGATCGGATCATCCGGATGCATCTTTCGGTCAATGTCTCGGTGCAGACGACCGAGCCGGAGCTGCGCTGCAAAATGCTCGGCAACAAAAAGGCAGGGGAGTCGCTGCGGCATCTCTGGCGCATGGCGGAGGCGGGCGTTTCGATGAACTGTCAGATTGTGCTCTGTCCGACATGGAATGACGGCGACCATCTCCACAAGACGCTTGCCGACCTCTTTTCGATGGTGCCGGCGGTCGAGAGCATTGCGGTTGTGCCGTTCGGAATGACAAAGCACCGGCAGCATCTCTGCCCGATTCCGGCATTTACGCAGGAAACGGCGCGTGCAGCGGTCGAGCAGATCGAGGCGGTGCAGCGATGGAGCCTCTCCGAACACGGCAGCCGGATTGTGTATGCCTCCGATGAGCTGTATCTGCTGGCGGGGCTGCCGCTGCCGGAGGACGATGCCTATGAGGGCTATCCGCAGTACGAAAACGGCGTCGGGATGCTGCGCTATCTGATGAATGAGTTTTACGACGCGCTGGAAGATGCGGAATATGACGGAGATGCGCGGTTTCTGACGATTGCGACCGGAACTGCCGCTGCCCCGTTTCTCGATCAGATGATGCGCGATCTCGAAGCAAAATTCCCGCAGGTGCATTGTCAGGTGATTCCGGTTCTCAATGATTTTTACGGGCATTCCGTGACGGTTGCCGGTCTGCTGACGGGGCAGGATCTGCTTGCGCAGTTGCAGGGAAAGGAGCTTGGCTCTGCGGTGCTGCTGTCGGAGACCTGTCTGCGGCATGACGATGTGTTTCTGGACGACATGTCGCGTGAAGAATTGGAGGCAGCACTCGGCGTGCCGGTCATCAAGAATGCCGTGGATGGGTATGTGCTGCTGGAAAATGTACTGCTGCGATAAATCAGAATTTAGCAGCATCATTGAGAGATGTTTTGAGGGCTCTGCCCTCAAACTCCCGCCGAGGGGAGAGCGATCCCCTCAGACTCCCCTATATAAAAATCCCCGTCCCCGTACGGGGACGGGGATTTTTAGTACAGGGAGGTCCGGAGGGACCGCCGTCCCTCCGGCAGCGGTGTGGGGACAGCGTCCCCACAATGTCCCCCGATCACGCCGCTAAATT
>JAZQNP010000105.1:0-41630 GCA_045627405.1 Oscillospiraceae bacterium
CTCTTCGCCAAGCTGACCGGTACCGAACTCGTCGTGATCGACGGAAAAACCAACCTCAATGACCTCGAACAGCAGCTCGAATTGCTGGATCTCAAAGCACAGCTCTCCCGATAAATATGCAGTAAATCAGAATTTGGCGGCAGTGCCGCCCTCCATTTTCGCGCCTGAATCTTTTTGAAAAACAGCGCACATTCCGCGAAGCTGCCTTGGAGAAAAAAACAGTTTTTCATTGTTCTCATATAAAAATTGCGAAACTACGATGGTTTATATGAGAACAGATTGATACTCGTTTTTCTATCGAAATGCACTTCGCGGAATGTGCGTCGTTGCATACAGTTATTTGAAAGCGCGAAAACGCCAGCGCGGGCTCCGCGCAAATTCTGATTTATCGCAGCAAAAGGGGCTGAATTTGTTTTCCGGAGAGTGCAGCTGCGACGGTTTCCGGCACAAGCGAAAAATCCGCTGCCAGCGACATCGGTTTGGCATCCGGCGCATCCTGTCCGAACGGCACAAAATAATAATGCTTCCGGTTCAGCAGATCACCGAGATTGCGCGCCGAACCGGACAACCCGTCGTTTGTGGAGATGCACAGGATCACCGGCTTGCCCCCTCGCAAATGCGATTTAACTGCCATCGGCACGGTTCCGTCCACAATATTATTGGCAAGCTTTGCCAGCAGATTCCCTGTACACGGACAGATCACCAGCGCATCCGTCAGATTTTTCGGACCGATCGGTTCCGCTTCGGTGATGCTGCGGATCAGCGTTCCGCCGCCGAGGGCTGTGAGCGGCTCCATAAATGCCTCCGGCGCACCGAACCGCGTTTTGATCTCCGCAAAATGCTCTGAGACAATCGGCACCAGAGATGCCCCCGCTTTGACACACGCCTCCGCCGCGAGCAGAGCCTTCTGCGCGGAGCAGAATGACCCGCACAGCGCAAAGCCCAGCCGGCATCCTTCCAGCTCACGCATCTGCGGCACCCCCTTCTTCCAGCAGGTCGCAGACCGTCTGCGCCACGATGATGCCCGCTGTTTCCGGTGCGGTCTTGCCAGGCAGCGCGAGCGCGTGAATCGCCTCAATGCCCATGGCGGATGCGGCTTCAAAGTCAACCCCGGATGACGACGGAGACAGTTTGCAGCAAACAAAAAACAGTATTCGGTTCCCCTGCACGGAAAACCGAATACTGTTATATCAAGGAGACAAGATGTCAGAGATTTTGCTTATTTGACGGCAATCACGCCGCTCAGAATCGTGCAGCCGTAATCAGCAATCACATTTCCATCGACAGTAACAAATTCGGTATGATCCGGAGCCGGTATCAGCATATAATGATCGCCGGAAACGGCATTCTCCGGAATGTGATAAGTGTATTCGATCAGCACTGTGCCGTCTGCAACCTCCTGATTCAAACCCTTGTCTGCAATCCAGACCGCAGAACCGTTTGGCAGATATGTGATAAACGAGTTCGCGTCTCCCCGTGCCACCAGGTCTGCATTGAATGAGATATTTGTCAGCTCTATGCCTTCGGGCGGCGTCAGCCACATACCTGCGCCTGCCAGACCTTCCAAACCGGCAACATATACCGGAATGGTCACATCCTCGCCGGGTGCGCCGGTAGCACAGCCGATCTCAACATACATTTCCCGCGGAATAAAAGTGTCATCCATTCCGTCTTGAAGCGCATATGGCTCTTTGCCGGCAATGTATGATACCTCGCGGAAATCTGCCCACAGCGGCTTCAATCCGCTCAGCATCTTGCCGTAATATCCGAGAATCGACATTGCGTCCTGCAAGCTGATTTCACCGTTCATGTCAATATCAGCGGTGTAATTCTCAATACTGACCGCATTGCTCTCAATCTGCGACACATCATCCGCATAGATTTTCAGGGCTTTCATTGCATCCACTGCGGTGACATTCTGATCGCCGTCAAGGTCGCCCATCAGTTGGATGTTCGCTGCTGCAGATGCACCAAAGGCAGACGCATTTCCAAGCAGCATTGCCGCGACAACCGCTGCCGTGCCGAACCGTGCAAATACCTTTTTCTTCATGATTGTACCCTCCTGTTTCATTTGTATGAATACATGAATTTCGTTCCAGATGATAAACCGTGTGAAACCGCGTGAATGTGAACTGTGAAGCCGCGGGGCTTTCGGTGTGCGTCACCCATAAAACAACGGAACACGGGGGTTTGTCTCACAAAAAAATGGAAATCAGCGAAATGTACATAGTCAGCGGTAAAAAGCTGTGCAAGGTGCTGAAATTCGCGCCTTTTTGAGACAAAATACCCCGCTGTATTGTATATTGAATGTGAATCGTGAAATCGTGAAACTGCCCGCCGGGGGAAAGGATGATGCAGATATGCCGCAGCCGGATGCGTTCCGGGAACTGTATGAACGCTATGCGGAACTGGTGTACAGCATTGCTCTTTCGTTCCTGCATGTCCCCGCAGACGCGGAAGAGAAGATGTGACCGCTGATGTGTTCATTCAGATCATAGAAGATGACATTCAGTTTGAAGACGACAACCACGCAAGAGCGTGGCTGATCACTGCCGTGCGAAACCGGTGTAAAAATCAACTGAAAAGCTGGCACCGCCGGCTGCGCACCGATGCGGATACAATCCGGCTGGAAACCTCCGATACGGACAAACGCGCACTCAGCGAAGCGATGGCAGCCATTGCAGCCCTGCCGGAACGCTACCGGCTGCCGCTGATGCTGACCGCCGTAGAAGGATATTCCACTGCCGAAGCAGCGCAGATGCTGCACTGCAACGAAAGCACTGTGCGGACACGGATCTCCCGTGCGCGCGCACTCATACGAAAGAAACTTGGGGAGTAACAACATGATCAGAAATGATGAACAGCTCTATGCGCAGCTTCATCTCGAAACGCGCCTTTCCCCGGAGAGAAAAGATGCGCTCTTTGCGCGGATCCGGCATGAGGCAGCGTCCGGACCGCAGAAGAAAACAATACGATGGAAATGGGATCTCTTCCGCACAGCAGCTGCAACGGTATGTGTGGCAGCTATGGCGTTCAGCATCCACATGCTCCGCCAGCAGCTTCCGGCAGCCGAAACAGGAAGCAGCAGCATGGAATCTGTTCTGGAAGAAGTCCGATCCGATTCTGTTCCGACAACCGGAATTGCCGCGGGAACCACAACTGCTGTGATCTCCGGCATCGAGTATACCGAACAGACTGCACAAACCCAAACAACACAGACCACTGCTGTGACGAAGCCGGCTGTCTCCGACGAACCGGCAAAGGGGCAGGCAGGAACCGACACCACCACCGTCACGGCGGCTTCTCTGCCTTCCGGAACCGGTACGTCTGCAACGTCGTCGGCTGCCGCAACAACCGCTTTGCATATCACATCTGAAACGGCAATGCCTGCGACAACGACAACTTCGGCTCCGCAGCAGTCCGCGGAAACCACTGAAACTACTGCGCAGCAGGCAAACGGCAGGTTCTGCATGGAGGAGGTCACTTGCCGTGCAGGTGACACATTTACACTGCGGCTCTATGCAGCGGAGGATCTCACGCTCGACGGCACGGTATTGGATCTCGATATCGAGAACGAGATTGTTGACTGCGCAGTTCCGTCTTACGTCGGCATAAACGCCGTCTGGTTCAATGATACAGATCAGGAATACAGCTGGAATCCGCCGACACTGGCTCTTGCGCCGGCTTCCACTGCCGCCGCAGTCGTTCCGAAGGATACCTGTCTGCTCGAACTGACAATGAACATGCCGCAGAATGTCCCTGCCGGCACCGTGTACACGGTCTATATGTCAGAGTATCAATCTCCGGAGAACGGCGGCAAGCTGCTCTGCGAGCCGTATGTTCTCTGCACTGTCACAGTGCAGTGATGTGCCATCGCTTCGGGCTGGATCCGTCCGCCGAAGCAATTCCCAGTCTCGCATAGAGATTCAGCATCATGCGGGCTGTCGGCTGCGGGATACCAAGCAGGACGGCAAGCTCTGCCGCAGTAAAATGCTCCGGCAGGTCAGCGGGCAAAAGGGCGGCATAGTCCGCAGGTGAAATCAGTCTCCACATTTCGTGCAGTGCAGTCGGCACGCGGTCCAGCTTCATGCGACGCCGTTTGCCTGTCTGCACTGCATATTCTTTTAACCCCAGCGATACCACGCAAATGCTGAAATTCGGATGCGATACATAATCACGAAGCGTATACAGCTCGCGCATCGCACTGAAAAACGTCTCATGCTTTGGAGATCGCCGCTGCGACTGCACCTCGCCGTTCTCATCTACCCGCACCAGCAGCTTCTCCGCGATGACAGGATGCACGACCGTCACCGGACAAAGCGGCAGAAACGCATCGAGCTTTGGTTTCAGACGGGAAAGACCCCGCGTCTGTATTTCATATACGCCGTCCTCTGTCACCGCATCTGCTACAAACCCGCCGAGCGGCTGCTCATGCGTCAGCGGATCCGGCGCGAAATAATATTTGAGCGCGAGATGCAGCGTTTTTTCCCCGAGTGTGCCGATGCCTTTTCCGCCCGCATCCCGCTCCGCTGCTGCGATTGCTGCTGCAAAATCGTCCATATATCCTCCGTCAGATACAGAAAGAACACAGTACCGAAAGCCGATACTGTGTTCTTTTTTCATAATGAGAAATCGGATTACTCCTTGACACCGCCGGCAGCAACACCGCCGATGATGAACTTGGAGAGAACCAGATACACGACCACGACCGGAATGATCGAAAGGAAGATCGCGGCGTACTTCGCGCCGGAGTCCGGGGTACGGTCGATTGCGAGAACCTTCTGAACCATCATCGGCATCGTCAGCTGATTTGCGTTCGAGGAGACGAGAACCAGAGACTGGTTGTAGTAGTCATTCCACTTCTGGATGAATGCGAAAATCGCCTGCACGGCAAATGCCGGCTTCATCATCGGAATGGAAATGGTCAGGAACGTGCGGAACTCGCTGGATCCGTCAATGCGCGCAGCCTCAATGATGTCAAGCGGGAACGATGACAGCATGTATTGCCGCATGAAGAAGACGATTGCCGGAGCCGCTATGGACGGCAAAATCAACGCCAGATAGTTGTCCGTCCAGTGCCAGCTGACAATCAGGTTCATGAAACCAACCGCAGTGACCTGCGTCGGAACCATCATGACAGCAAGAATGAAAACGAACATCGGTCCTTTGAGCTTGAAATCATACACAACCAGACCATAAGCGGTCAGTCCGGAGAAGAAAACAGTCAGAGCGCAGCAGCAGCCGGCAATGATCAGAGAGTTCCGGATACCGACAAGCGGATGGAAGAAAACCGTGTAGAGATTAAGCGTCAGGAGCTTCTTGATATTCGAGAACAGATGTGTGCTCGGAATCAGCGTCAGTGACTTGATATTGTCTGCGTGCAGACGAGTCGAATTCACGAACAGAATCCAAAGCGGGACCAGACAAATCAGCGTCAGCAGGATCAAAACAATGAAGATCAGCGTTGATTTGATGATCACACGTGTCTGGTAACTGCTCTTATCCGAATCATATTTTACCTTGCTCATATGCTGAATCCGCCTCCTTTCGCCTTACGCTTTGCTTCCCTCATCGCCTGCTTGCGCTTTCTGTTCTTCTCAATCGCATCCTTATCACGCTGGACATAGAAGACCAGTGCGCCGAGGATGGAGGTGATGATAAACAAAATGACGGAAGCCGCAGCGGAATATCCGGAGTTAGGAGACAGGTAATTGTCGTGGAACTGTTTGTAAATGAAGATTGCAACCGTCGCGATATTCGTATTCAGCGTTGCACCCTCGTGCAGCATGAACGGAATATCGAACATCTGCAAGCCACCGATCATCGAGGTGAGCAGCGTGTAGACCATGATCGTTTTAAGAAGCGGGAATGTAATCCGCCAGAAAGTCTGCACAGAGTTTGCACCGTCGATCTCAGCCGCCTCAAAGAGAGACTCGTTAATGCCCTGAATACCGGACATCAGCATGATCATGGTGTTACCAAACCACATCCAGACCTGAATGAACATAACCATAAAACGCGCCGGCCAGACAGATGATGTATCCAGCCATGTCACAGCCGCATGATTGTGGCTGAGCAAAAACGCGTTGATCGCGCTGTAATTGGACTTTGCAAACAGCGTCAGGAACAGACCGGCAACAGATGCTGCCGTAATGATATTCGGCATGTACATAACGACCTTGAAGAAACCCTTGCCGGGCATCTTCACGCGCAGATCGGTAAACCAGACCGCCAGCAGAAGCGAAAGTGCAATCTGCGGAATAAAGTTGCCGACCCAGATAATGACCGTATTAGACAGATATCCGATAAAAGCATTATGGATTGCGCGTGTGCTTCGGTCATCGCTGGTAAACAAGATCGTTTTGAAATTTTCAAATCCGACAAAATCTTCTAACGTACTGTTATTGCCGTGGAAGGCAAGATAAAAAGTACGGATGAGCGGATAAAGCATGAAAATGAAGTATACAATAAAGAACGGCGCGGTATACAGGTAGCCGTACCTTGCATAACTGACAGATTTAATCCGTCTTTGTGCAGCAGTAGCCATTCAGCACACCCTTTCATAAGAGAAATTAGTGAAAATTACATAACCAAATGAAAATATACACCTATTGGGTCCTAAGACCCAATAGGCATATATTCGGTTATGCTGTTTGTTAGATAATTCTGTCTGGATTCTTCTGGAATTATCTGATTTTGGTGTGTGAAAATTACTCGACAGTGATGTCCAGGCCAGCCTCAGCGACCTTATTCTTGAAGTTCTCGATCATATCCTCAACAGACTGATCGCTGCTCTTCACGAACTCAGAAACTGCACCGTTGAAAGCGTCCTTGATCTGGCTGTCATAAGCAGTGATGGAGCCCATGTCGATGGTGGAAGCTGCGGAGTAGAGGATAGAGAACTGATCCTGACCGCCGAGCAGAGCGTTGGTGTTGGACTTATCGTCAACGATCTTCTTCATGACGTTCGGGTTGTTGACGAACTCGCCCTTGTACAGAGCATACTTCTCGATGGACTCTTCGTCGATGGTGAAGTACTTCACGAAGTCAGCAGCGATGTCCTTGTTGTCGCACTTCGGGGAGAGGCCGAACCATGTGCCGCCCCATGCCCAGCCGGAAGGACCTGCGCAGACATTGTACTTACCGCCGGTCGGGCCGTCGGTGGTTGCATCGGAGATTGCTGTGCCGGCTTCGCTCTCGGAGTTACCCTCCATGGAGGACAGCGTGCCGTTCACGCCGAAGCACCATGTGCAGAGGAATGCGCCCAGAGTGGAATCATCCTGAGTAACGACATACCAGCCGTCAGACCACTGATCCTCGGTGGTAACATAGCCCTTTTCATAGTAATCCTTAGCGAGCTCAGCATACTTCTTGGTGTAATCCTCATCAACATTCAGTGCGCCGTCGACAACCCAGCCGCTGGAACGGTTGTACTGCCAGACCTGCCACATGCCGCCGAGAGAATCGACCATTGCGATGTCATGCTCATCCTTAACCTTCTTAGCGGTCTCGGTGAAGGTATCCCAATCCTTGACATATTCCTGCATCTCATCCGGAGTGGAAACGCCCAGATACTCGCTTGCGAGGTCAGTTCTGTATGCGTAGCAGCCCGGAGTTGCCTGCCAGGAAACGCCCTTCAAAACGCCGTTGTTATCAGTACCGACGCTCAGGGTGTACTTGTAGCAGCCGTCGAAATCAGACACTGCAAAACCGAGGTCGGTCAGCGGAGCGGTGTACTCATCCTTGTTGATGTAGTCCAGGATCCAGTCTGCTTCCATGAAGAACAGGTCCACGTCGCCGTCGCCTGCAAAGTAGGTAGCATACTGCTCGCGAGCTTCCTGACCCTTGGTGCCGACGTTCTGATACACAACCTGATCGGTGGTGTAATCGGTGTTATCGGTGAAGTTGGTGATCATCGGGCCGATGTCGTCTGCGTTCCATGCCAGAACAGTCAGAGCACCAGCATCCTCGCCGCCATCAGCGGTGGAGTTGTCGCTGGTGGAGTTGTCTGCGGTAGAGGTGTCGCCGGTAGAAGAATCGCCACCGCAAGCAACAAACGCGGTGGATGCGATCGCCAGAACAGCGATCAGTGCAAGGGACTTCTTAAGCTTGTTCATTGTAAGTTTCCTCCTTCATTTTGCTGCGAAGAAATTTTGCTGCGTTCGCAGCCAGAAATTTGCCTGTTTGCACAGGCGTTTCATTTCGCTGCGTTTTGCGCAGCCGGAGACTGAATGTCTCCTATCAACACAGGCGTGCGCGTCAGTCCCGGCGGTGTCAGGCTTCCGCACTGTACAGACACATTCGTCTATGTTTTCATACTGTAAATATACACGAAAACGCCGCAAAAGTCAATGCCAATCACTATTTCGTCATCTTATTTGTGTATAATGTACATTTGTATCAACGATTCCTTTTGATTTTTGATCGTATGATACCCTATTTCCATCAATATTTTGTCAATTCTCTCTATTTATTACAAATCGGTTACAAAACAGAAGCAAATTCTTACAAAATGCCGTTCGGGTAAATAGTGCATTTTTTTGCGCTGCCAGGCGGTTTTTTGCGATTTTCTCTGCGAAATGCCTCTTCCGCCGTTTTCACAAACATGTCACAGGCACTTGCATTTTTTGCGAATATCCTGTATGATAAATGTATGCGGACAAAGCGTCTCCCTGTCCGTTTCTATTATATATAGTATCATTTGCGATTTTGGAGGTGTCTCATGGCTCATTATCCGTTTTCCGAACGTCCGGATATGCTCGTGCTGACCTGTCTGCATGTGCTGGACGGCGCGGATGTCACGCTGGTCTGCCATCACTTTAACGACAACGCATGGGAGTTTGTCTGCGGCGCGCCCTCACACAGCGATGAAGAAGCCGTCGTCATGACGATCAGTGAGCTCTGCGAGCTGGATCCGTCGCTGCAACTGCTCTCCGATCTGCCGGTCGGAGCCTGTGCCGTGCGGAAAAGCCGCGCACACGCATGGGAACTCGGCAGAATTGACGGCGAGGATTTCTACCCCGCCGCCGCATCGCGTATGTCGTAAATCTCAGTCTCCGGCTCCTTGCCGAGCACTGTGTCATCCGTAACATAGAGGTATTCAAACAGAACATGCTGAATATATGTGCCGGACATGGACTGGACTGCCGCCAGCTCGTAGACGGTCGAAAAATGCCCGACATGCTCCCGGAACGATAGAATCCCGTCTGCATATTCTTCCGTCATGCCGGGGATGCTGCACAGCTCCTCCCGCGTAACAGCATTCAGATCGTAGCGCGTAACCACGGGTTCTGCTGTCGCTGTCTCGGTTTCCGGCTCTTCGGGCACAGACACCGGTGCCGCAGTTGTTGTGACAGCTTCGGCAGTTGCCGTCACAGTCACTTCTGCGGTCGTCTCCGGCGGCAATTCGCCGGGGATCTCAAATTCTTCCATAATGCGCGCTGCAAGAACCTCTCCGATTCCGCTGATTTCTGTCAGCTGCTGACGGCGCGTAAAACCGCCGTGCGCTGCACGGTATGCCAGAATCGCCTCTGCCAGCACATCACCAACGCCGGACACCCGCTTCAACGCCGCTGCATCTGCGGTATTGAGGTTTCTGTCCGGCGTTGTCGTTGTTGTATTCCGGATTGTTTCGGCAGCCGCATCTGTCCCCGCCGGAGCTGTGCCGGTTTGCGCAGTCAGATTTGTCGCTGCCGGTTCCTGTGCAGTATCCTGCTCCGCGAGAACAGACTGTTCCGTGATCTGGCGCGCAGTATGCAGGCTGTCGTCAGGATCTGTCGCGATCCATGCAGAAAACGCGAGTCCGAGCGTCAGAGCGATGCCGGCAATCCAAAGGCTGATCCATCTTTTCTCCTGCATGCGGCACACCGCCTTTCTGTCTCCGTCGCCAGCCCCGCCTGGCGCAGAAGCAAGATCAATGACAAGGGCATCCTGCCGCAGCCGAAGCAGCCGTGCAGCAGGCAGCACCGCCGCCGGAACTGTATTCAGAATCAGCCGGTATTCCGGCAAAGATGCGTCCAGTGCGGCAAAATCCACAGCGCGGCAGCCGTTTCCTTCGCTCCGCGCAAGGCGACAGAGGGAAACCGCCGGTCTGCCTGTACACTCAGTCTGTTCAGTCTGCTCAGTCTGCTCAGTCTCTCCACCTTCTGCGGAACGCCAGACAGGTGACATTTTCCGCCTTCTTGAACTGCTTGGAAAAATAACTCTGGTCATTGAAGCCGCAGAGTGCGGAGATCTCTTCCACGGATTTGTCCGTAAAGCGCAGCAGCCGTTTGGCATAATTGATGCGCAGACCGATGATGTGCTGGAAAATCGTCTCGCCGTATGCACGTTTGAATTCCCGCGTCAGATAGTACTTGCTGATGTCAAAGCGATGCGCCAGCTCATCCAGCCGCAGCTCCTGCGTGAAATTCGCATCTATATAAGACAGCACGGTTTTGAGCTTTGCCTGCAAGGCTGTGTCGCTCTCCTCCGAGACGCTGTTTGCCGTCAGCAGCATGGTCAGCAGATTGGCAAGCAGTCCGGAGGTCAGCACCTCAGTGTCGGCATAGGTCTCTGCATTGAGACGCATCAGCTCCTGCACCAGTGATGCAAACTTTGCCGTGCTGACCGGATGGAACACCGGTGTCAGCTGCGCGGTAAATAATTTATAGTATTCCGCGGTCGTGCAGCCGTCGAAATGCACCCACAAAAGCTCCCACGGAGCTTCCGGATCGCTCTCATAAATATGCGGCGTACGGCAGTCGATAAAGAAGCAGTCGCCGGCCGAAAGCCGCTGTCCCTTTTCCATATAATGCAGCGTTCCCTTGCCGTCCAGCACGATCGCAAACAGGAATGACTGCAAATTCCGGCGGCTGGTGTGATGTCCCGCGCCGGCTTTCAGATGCCCGCACTCCTGCAAATAGAAAAATGTTCGTTTGGCAACGGCACTCGGCGTCTTGATAATACGGCTGTCAAGCGGATTCGGTGCCTGCTCTGTTCCATGCTGCGGCATAATGACCTCCCGTCCCCTGTGCCGGACACCGGCACATATGTACAGATGTAATTTGATTGCGATTTTTCGCAATATTATGACTTTCTTTCATTATACCGCATTTTTTTTGAAGTTTCAATGTGCTTTTGGTAGAATCTTGCGGTGTTTTTTTGTGCAATTTATCCGATTCCCGTCAATTCTTTTATCATTTTTGAATCACAGACAAAAAAGTCCGGAAGTGAAGAACCCACTTCCGGACAAACTTTTGTTGTATTTTCGGCTTCCCCGACGGTCTGCGGCAGATGCACCTCAGACGTTTTCGGGCTTTCTTGCGTTGGCAAGCATGAGCTTGACACGGTTTTCCTGATTGACGCGGGTCGCGCCGGGATCATAGTCGATTGCGGTGATGTTGGCGTTGGGATACGCATTTTTGATGACACGCATCATGCCCTTTGCGACGATGTGATTCGGCAGACAGCCAAACGGCTGCGTGCAAATAATATTCTCGGTGCCGGACTCGGCAAGTGCCGCCATCTCCGCTGTGATAAGCCAGCCCTCACCCATGCTGACGCCCTGACTGATATACTGATCCGCACGTTTGCGCAGATGCTCAAAATCATGCGGCGGATCAAACACGCCGTGCCGCTTCACTGCCTTGATCTGCTGCTTCTGCATCGAATAAATCGCCTTGTAGCCGATGCCCATTTTCGCAACGCCCTTGTCAAAAAAGTGATACAGCTTGCCGTCTACCATCGAGCTTGCCGCACAGTACATGACAAATTCCAGCAGCGACGGAATGACCGGCTCGCAGCCCTCAGAAAGCAGATACTCTTCCAGATGGTTATTTGCCAGCGGAGAATATTTCACATAAATCTCCCCGACGATGCCGACGCGAATCTTATTGCGCGCTGTGCGTGGAATCGCCGCAAAGTCATTCAGAATCTCCCGATAGAGCTTTTTAGTGTGCAGATAATCGCTGCTCTCAAAAGACTGTTCCAATCTGTGCTGCCAGTTTTCCAGCAGATGATCCGTATCGCCTTTGTTGACTTCATAAGGTCTGCACTGGTTCGAGACCGACATCAGCAGATCGCCGTACAGCACCGCATAGAGGAATTTCAGAAAGATCGGCGCAGTCAGCTTCCAGCCCGAACGCGGATCCTCTTCCAGACCGGAGAAATTCAGCGAAATCACCGGCACCTGCGGGAACTGCTGTTCCAGTGCCTTGCGCAGCAGATGAATATAATTCGATGCACGGCAGCCGCCGCCGGTCTGTGTGATCAGCAGTGCGGTTTTGTCCGGATCGTAACGCCCCGATTTCAATGCCTCCATGAACTGTCCGATGACAAGCAGCGCGGGATAACAGGTGTCGTTGTGGACGTTTTTCAGTCCCTCGTCCACAACCGCCCGGCTCGCAGTGCGCAGCAGCTCACAGTGATAGCCGTACGGCTTCAAAATGCTGATGAGCAACTGAAAATGCACCGGCAGCATGTCCGGCACAAGAATCGTGTGCGTTTCTTTCATCTCAGGGGTAAAAAGTGCTGGCATATTTTCCACCTTTCAAAGGGTATGGCGCACATCAGAACTCGATCTGATAGGGAAAACCAAACGCCTGAATCTTTTCCTTCTTCGGTTTGCGAACGATCATCGGCAGCGTGTGATAGACAGTCTGCCCGTTTTTGTCGAGAATCTGCGCCTGAAACGGAAAAATCGTGATATTCTCCGCGTCGCACATCTGCTGAAACGCAGAGGCGAACACTTCAAACAGCTCGTTGTCTGCGGCAATCGACCAGACATCGTGCTTGCCCTTGCGGAAGGTTTTTCTGTGTTCGCACTGCACAAAGGATTTGACAAAATCATTCTCGGAAATGACGCAAAAGCCGCTGATCACAGCTTTTCCTTCTACGCGCTCATAATTGCCGGCTCTTGCGGCGATACGCGCCTCTTCTTCGATTGCGTCGATATATTTCCGCGCAATATCCTGTGCATGAGAATAGCGTCTGCTGCGAAAATCGGTTTCCATATCACGATGGATCTCGACTTCCGTGCGGAGCTGGTCGATAAATCGCATTTCCATCATCCTCTTTGTCGCTCTGTTTCTTTTGTATCGCCGGTCTTTCCGGCTTTCATTCTTTTGTCATTCTATTATATCACAGCTGCAATGCCCTGTCAACCGACACTCAGCCGATCTCCCATTTGTGGTCGAGGCGGGAGACACCCGTCTCATCCACCGTATCATATACCGCAAAGCGCACTGCCTGCGATGCGTAATCATACGCAAACATGTCGAGTCTGCGCAGTGCGACGTCAAACCAGTAGCTGCCCGCGACCAGATTCATCGGGGAAAATGTGCAGCGGATCACGCCGCTTTTTTCCAGTTTCAGCGGCTGCATCCGTTCGCGCTGGGTATTGGTGCCGTAGCAGAGTGCCTTGTCTGCGCGGTAAAGTGCCAGTCCGATCAGCGCGTCCTCCGCTTGCTCGGGATCTGCCTGATAGGTCAGCTGCAAGGTCACGGTGTCACCCGTGCAGAATTTGTCGATGCGTTCGCCCGCCTCGTTCAGCAGGCAGATGTCTGTCCATTTCGCAGGAGACTCCGCTTCATGTGCCGCCGCGTGATCGGCAGCGGTCTCCGGTGCGGCTTTCTGCGTCACACGCCGCCGCTGTCCCATGAAATCCATATATTTCGGGTGTACATCATCCGGCGTGCCCTCCATGCGGATGCTGCCGCCGTCCAGCCAGACCGTGCGGTCACAGATGCGTTCCAGCTGTGCCAGCGAGTGGGAGACGATGACAATCGTTGTCCCCTCCGCCTTGATTTCCATGAGCCGTTCAAAGCATTTCGCCTGAAATGCCGCGTCTCCGACCGCCAGAATCTCGTCGATCAGCAGAATATCCGCGTTGACATGAATTGCCACCGAAAACGCAAGGCGCATGTACATGCCCGAAGAATAGGTGCGGACAGGATTGTCGATGAAGTCTTCCAGCTCGGAGAACGCAATGATCTCATCCAGTCGCGCATCAATCTCTTTGTGCGTCAGTCCGAAAATCGACGCATTGGTATAAATATTCTCCCGCCCTGTCATATCCGGATGAAAGCCCGCGCCCAGCTCAATCAGCGACGATACACGCCCTTTGAGCTGCACGCTGCCGCTGTCAGGATACAAAATGCGGCTCATCAGTTTCAGGAGCGTCGATTTGCCGCAGCCGTTCCGCCCGACCAGTCCGATTGCTTCTCCTTTTCCGACGGAAAGCGATACCCCGTTCAGCACCACATGCGATTCGTAGCTGCGCCGTTTTTTGGAGAGTGCCTTATCTTTCAGAGAATGCCCCTGATCGGCATAGATTCGGAAGGTTTTTTTCAGATCTTTAATCTCTATCGCGTTCATGCAAAGCCTCTCTTCATAACATGCTTAAAGCTCTTCGGCGAAGCGTTTTTGCAGCTTTTCAAAAATCACAATGCCCGCAATCAGCACACACAGGCTCAGAATCAGTGCGCGGAGCAGCAGTGCAGGATCCGGTGTGTCCTTATAGTACAGAATCTGACGGTATGAAATCAGCAGCGAAGACATCGGATTCAGCATATACCATCTTCTCCAATTCTCCGGAATATAGGTGATGCCGTATACCACCGGAGAAAGATACATCCACGCCATGCTGACAACGCCCATGATGTGTTCCAGATCGCGGACATACACCGTCAGCGAGGAGGTGATCAGATTCATGCCCAGCACCAGAATGAACTGGATCAGCATGACCGGAATCAGAAACGGCAGTGCCGCAAAATTGATGCCCAGCCGCATCACGGCGATCACCGCAAAGACAATGATGAACGAAAACAGCATATTGAAAAAGCTGCTGAGCGTATAGGCAATCGGCAGTACCGCCCGCGGGAAATAAATCTTCTTGATCATGTTTTTCTGATCGAGAATCAGCCGCGAACCGGTCGTCAACGACGAAGCGAAAAAGATCCACGGCACCAGTGCCACAAACAGGTGCATGTAATAATGCGGTGTCGTATTTTTCAGAATCACCGAGAATACTGCCGTATACACCAGAAGCTGCAACAGGGGATTGATAAATGTCCAGAGGAAGCCCAGCACGCTGCCCTGATACCGCCCTTTCAGATCCTTTCGCACCAGACTTGCGATCATCTCACGGTAATGATAAAGCTCTTCTAGTCTCTGTATCATAGATTCACTGCTCCTGCGACTGTTCTTTTGTCAGCTGCACACGCCACCATGACAGGGTATCGGCAATCGTCTCTTCTGCCGAATACTGCGGCTGCCAGCCAGTATCGAGCTGCAATTTGGATATATCCGCTTCAATCACCGGCACATCAATCGGACGAAAGCGCGCCGGATCCGTCTCGACCGAGAACGCCGCACCCGATACCGTGCGAACCGTATCCAGCAGCGTCGCAAGCTCTCTTGCCCGCCCACTGCCGACATTGTAGACCTCGCCCGCTCTGCCGTGTTCCAGCAGCAGAATATAGGCGCGGACAATGTCACGCACATCGGTGAAATCGCGCTTTGCCGAAAGATTGCCCGTGCGGATCACTGCCTCGTGCAGCCCCAGCGAAATCGCTGCCGCCTGCTTACAGAAATCCGCCATTACAAAGGCATCGCTCTGCCCTCTGCCGAAATGGTTAAAGCTGCGCGTCATGACGATGTGCAGCCCGTATGCCTTACAGTAGAGTGCCGCCGTCTGCTCATTGCAGACCTTTGAAACCGCGTAGAAATTTGCCGGATGCAGCGGCGTTTCCTCCCGCACCGGACACTGCGCCGGCGTCACTGCACCGTATTCCTCCGCAGAACCGACCATCAGCAGCCGTGCCTGCGGAACATGCTGCCGCATCGCTTCCAGCACATTCAGCGTGCCGAGAATATTCACATCCGCAGTGAGCTGCGGCTTTTTCCACGAAAGTGCAACCGAACTCTGCGCTGCCAGATGCACAATCCGATCCGGCTTGATCTCCTGCATCAGCCGGCAAACCGCAGCCGCATCACAAATATCCAGATCGCAAACGGTGCGGCGGCAGTCTTCGGCAAGCTGCTCCTGCGGCAGCTTTGTTGCATAGATTTCATATTCTCCGCCGGCAGCCAGCGCATCCGTCAGATGCCCGCCGACAAAGCCCGCCGCCCCGATGATCAGTATTCTCATAGTTCAGAATGCTCCTTCGGAAATAACACCCGTCCGGTCTGTTCCATGACCCGACTGAGATCGTATTTTTTGAGTACCGCTGCACGCGCCGCCGCGCCGTACTGCGCACGCAGTGCATCGTCGGCAATCAGCGTGTCCATCGCTCCGGCAAGTGCATCCACATCGCCCGGCGGTACGGTCAGGCCCGTTTCCCCGTGTATGCTCACAAGCGGGACTCCCGTCGGCAGTGCGGTGTTGATCACCGGCTTGCCGTATACCATCGCTTCAAGCTGCACAATGCCGAATGCCTCACTGTTGGCAACCGACGAAAGCACGAATATATCACAGTCTGCAAACATCATCCGCAGCTCCGGCGTCATACGCCTGCCGAGAAAATGGACGCGCTCTGCGATGCCGAGTGCCTCCGCCCGCGATTGCAGTGCTTCTTGCAGCACGCCGGTTCCCGCAAAAAACAGCTCCGCATTGCCGCGCACTTTTGCAAAGGCTTCCAGCAATACATCTGCGCCTTTATAATAGACCAGCCTGCCCGCAAACAAAATCTTCTTTGCAGATTTGTCATGCAGCGCATCGGTCAGCGCGGGCATCCGCGGAATACGGTCATACGCCGCGGCGTCAATGCCATACGGCACGACGACACATTTTTCGCGGTATTTCTGCAAATACGGCGAGCTGTCAATGTGCGCCGGTGTTGCGACCAGAATCGCATCGGCACGGTTCAGCAGCCATTTCATCAGCGGCTTGTATAATTTCAGCAGCAGCTTCTGCCGCACGACATCGCTGTGCCACGCCACTACCACGCGCCCTTTGTAGCCCGAAAGCAGCAGTGCCAGATCGGCAAGCGGAAACGGCAGATGCAGCTCAACGGTATCACTGCACAGCACCTGCCGCCGCAGTTCCCCGAAATAGGACAGAGAAACCGGACAGGAGGCAAAGACGCCGAACACCCCGCAGCGCGTCACTTTGACCTTGTGGATGCACTCGCGGGAGGTCGCGCCGATCCTGTCGCGGCATGTCACCACGCGCACACGCGCTTTTTTCCGCATGGATTCCGCCGTCTGCTGCATCACCGTTTCGATGCCGCCGATGTGCGGATCATATGCCTTTCCGGTGATGACCAGACGCGGCTTTCTGTTTTGTTGACTCATGAACGGTATCTCCGATGATTTGTCAGAGAAGATGCTGCCGGCTGCGTCAGTTCACGCATCCGCCGCTTCTTCCGTTGTGTTTCTCTCAGACAATGCTTTCGTACACCTGCCGGAGCTTTTCTGCGGCATTCTCCCAGCTCATGCGTGCAGCCTGCCGGTGTCCCATGCGGGTGAGACGCGCACGCAGCTCCGAATCGTTCAGCAGCAGCTCCATGCCGCGCTCAATCGCCTCAATCTGATACGGGTCCACCAGCACTGCCGCCTTGCCGACTGCCTCCGGCAGCGACGCCGCCTTCGCGGTCAGCACGGGCGTGCCGCATGCCATCGCTTCCAGCGGCGGCATCCCAAAGCCCTCGTACAGTGACGGGAACAGAAACGCAAATGCGCCGGAATACAGCCCTGCCATATCCGCAGACGGCACATAGTCCAGAAACTGCACGCGCTCTTCCAGATGGAGCAGATGCACAATTTCAAATACATTCTCATACTGCCAGCCCTTGCCGCCCGCCAGCACCAGCTTCGGACAGTCGGGATAGCGCGATTGCAGCAGCGAATAGCCCTCGATCAGCCGCACCAGATTCTTGCGCGGTTCCAGCGTGCCGAGATACAGAAAATACGCGCCGTCAATCTGATGCGCCTGCTTCACACGGTCGATCTCCTCTTCGGATGCCGGTGCAAACCGCTGCGTATCCACGCCGCACGGCACAACATGCACCTTGTCCGCAAACGCCGGATAATACGTTTCAATTTCACTGCGCGAAAATTCGCTGTCCGTCACAATCGCATCGGCGCGCTGCATCGAGCGTTCCAAGCCCGTTTGCAGCATCAGCCGTGTGCGCGTCCGCATTGTCTCCGGATACGCATGCAGCACCATGTCATGCACCGTGACTACGGTTTTTCCGCTGACATGCGGCGGCACAATATAGTTGAAAAAGTGCGTAATATCTGCCCAATCCCCGAAAAATGCCGAATACGGCACCGGAACGAAATTGGTCACCGCGCGGTAGACCAGCGGCGAAAACGTCGCGGAATGCAGCGAAATGCTGTCATCGCAAAACGGTTCCAGCCGCCGCATCTTCTCCTGCGGCGAACGCAGCGTAAAATATTCAAACCGGTAATGCTCTGCCGGATACCGCTTCCGGAATGCGGCGGTGAGATTTGCTTCACACCAGCCGACGCCGGAAACCAGATCACCGACCAGCGGTGTTGCATCAAAACTGATATTCATAGAAACGTCTCCGATGACGCGCTGCGATTCTTACAGCGAAAGCTCTTTCTTCACAAGTTCCAGATCGTTCTTTGCCATGCGCGAAACCAGCTCGTCAAACGAGATCTCGCGCTTCCAGCCCAGCACGCACTCTGCCTTTGCCGGGCTGCCCAACAGCAGCTCCACCTCCGCCGGACGGTAGAACTTCGGATTGACACGCACAACGGTCTTTCCGTTCGCTTTGTTGATGCCGACCGTATCGGTACCCTCGCCCTGCCATGCGATCTCGATGCCGACTGCACGGAAGGCACACTCCGCAAATTCGCGCACAGTACGGGTCTCGCCCGTTGCAACGACATAGTCATCCGGTGTATCCTGTTGGAGCATCAGCCACATCGCACGGACATAGTCCCTGGAATGACCCCAGTCGCGCTTGGCATCCAGATTGCCCAGCTCCACGCAGTCCTGCACGCCGAGCGAAATTCTTGCGGCGGCATTTGTGATCTTGCGCGTGACAAATTCCAGACCGCGGCGTTCCGACTCATGATTGAACAGAATGCCCGAACACGCAAACAGTCCGAAGCTCTCACGGTAGTTCTTTGTGATCCAGTGACCGTACAGCTTGGCAACTCCGTACGGGCTGCGTGGATAGAACGGTGTGTTCTCATCCTGCGGAATCGCTTGCACCTTGCCGAACATCTCCGAGGTCGATGCCTGATAAAAACGGCACTTCGGATTGACCGTGCGAATCGCTTCGAGCATGTTCGTCACGCCCAGTGCGTCGATCTGTGCCGTGAGCAGCGGCTGCTCCCAGCTCGTTGCAACAAAGCTCTGCGCTGCCAGATTGTAAACCTCATCCGCCTGCGATTCACGCATGGCGGAAATCAGCGACACAATATCCGTCATGTCCGCATAGATGAAATGAATCTTGTCCGCAAGATGCGCCGCATTGCCGAGATCGACAACACTCTTTCTGCGCATGATACCGTAGACTTCATAGCCCTGTTCCAGCAGCAGCTCTGCAAGATAGGAACCGTCCTGTCCGGTGATACCGGTGATAAGTGCATGTTTCATAATACATTCTCCTTTTTCTTGATCTCATTCCTGATGAGATTATTATTACATGGAATCCGCTTCTGATACCCGCCGGCGCACAAATGCGCCCGCAGGAACTTCTGCATCACAGAGGAAGGAACAGTCCATCACCGCATGACTTGCAGAGAGAATGCTCTGCCCTTCCCCGTCGCGCAGATCGCTGACCGTCAGCGCGGGCGGCTGTTTGCCCGGCATCAGAATCTCAACCGTATCGCCGGCAAAAAAGCGGTTTCTCTGACTGACATACAGTCTGCCGTTTTCCTGCCTCTGCACAATGCCCACAACCTCACGGTCACGGATATAGCCGTTTTTCTCGTGCCAGATCAGATCTTTGC
The DNA here is from genome assembly GCA_045627405.1 of Oscillospiraceae bacterium. Classification (GTDB taxonomy): domain Bacteria; phylum Bacillota; class Clostridia; order Oscillospirales; family Ruminococcaceae; genus Firm-04. Next base: position 19,912 of record JAZQNP010000105.1, read on the forward strand.
GCTGCCCGAACGCAAATCCGACTGTATACGGGCGGTGGCTGACATGCTCTGCCTCCTCCATCACCCAATCGGGAACGGTCTCTCCGGCTTTCAGGCAGTCCAGCGCGCAGCGGTAGGCATTCGTCACGCCTGCGACGTAATACGCCGCTTTTGCTCTGCCCTCAATTTTCACCGAATCCACGCCCGCTTCCGAAAGCTCTTTCAGATACGGCAGCAGACACAGATCCTTTGCATTCAGAATGTAGCTGCCGTCCTCGTCCTCACTGACCGGATAATACTGCCCCGGCCGTTTTTCTTCGGTCAGTGCATATTTCCATCGGCAGGACTGCGCACAAGCACCGCGGTTTGCATCTCTGCCCGTCATATACTCCGAAAGCAGACAGCGTCCCGACACGCTCATGCACATCGCGCCGTGTACAAACATCTCAATTTCCAGCGTGTGCGGCGTTTTGGCACGGATCTCTGCGATCTCGTCAACCGAAAGCTCCCGCGCCAGCACAATCCGGCTGACGCCCATTTCGTACAGCACATTCGCCGTTTCATAGTTGACGATGCCGGTCTGTGTGGAGGCATGCAGCGCGAGATCGGGACAGATCTTCCGCACCTGCATCATCAGCCCCAGATCGGCTGCGATCACCGCGTCGATTCCGCAGGCTTCCGCCTCTCTGAGAAAAGCCGGAAACGCTGCCGTCTCCGCATTGCGCGGCAGAATATTCGCCGTCAGATACACCCTGACCCCGCGGGCATGTGCATCCTGCACCGCTGCCCGCAGTGCATCAAAATCAAAATTCTTCGCCGCGGCACGCATGCCGTATTCCTTCGCGCCGACATAGACCGCATCCGCGCCGAATTGCAGCGCGGCATCAAAGCACTCACGGTCGCCCGCAGGCGCAAGCAGCTCCGGAATTTTCGCCATCAGTTGCCCTCCGCAGCCGCAGCAGCCTCTGCCTGCTCCTGCCTGATCTTCTCGATATTCGCCAGATGCTCCTCATAGGTCGCCGCATAATACGTCACTCTGGTGTCAACATTCGCAACGAAGTAATAGTAGTTGCTCTCCTCCGGATACAGCACCGCCTCAATCGCGGCTCTGCCCGGATTGTTGATCGCGCCGGGCGGCAGCCCCTGTCCGACATAGGTGTTGTATGCATCCTCCATCAGCGTATTGCGGATCGGAGCATTTTCATGAATCACCGTTTCGGCATAGATACGCGTCGGGTCAGATTGCAGCTTATCAAACACCGCCCGGTTGATCAGACGGTTGTGGAAGATTCCCGCGATCATACGCATCTGCGTCTCATCCGCTGCCTCTGCCTGCACAATCGAAGCCAGCGTCACAACCTCGTCCAGCGTCATGCCGAGTTCTTCCATCTTCGCGTAATCGCCCGATGTCATTTTGCTGTTAAAGTTTGCATAGATCTTCTGCGCGACAATCTGCGGATCCTCTTCGATATAGAAATCATAGGTGTCCGGGAAGCAGTATCCCTCGCGCTGATAGAACTTCATGACATTTGTCTCCGGCAGATAGTTCTCAAATGCAAATCCGAATCCGCCTGCGTTGAAGTAGAAAATGAAGTCGTCCGCATCGCAGACCTCGTTTGCTTCCAGAAGCTGCGCCGCGTCAAGCAGCGTGATGCCCTCCCGGAAGGTCACAGTCACATAATCACGCTCATCCGCATGATTCATGCAAAGCTCCTTGATCATCGCCTGATAGCTCATCGACGGACTCAGCACATGCTCGCCCGCAATATAGCTGCCGTCGTTGCCGTTCATTCTTGAAATCAGACGGAAAAGCTGCGGAATATTGATCAGATGCTCTTTTTCCAGCTGCTCCGCAATCGCTGCGGTCGATGCACCTGCCGGAATCGTGACCACCTTTTCATTGATGTCCTTGTTGATGCCGTAAATCTCCATCGCGACCGTCAGTATCGCAACCGCCAGCACAACGCCCGACGAGACAATCAGCGTCAGAAGCACCAGTGAGCAGGAGAGCTTACGGCTCTTTCTCCGCCGTTTTTTCCGCCGGTTCCGCGGCCGGAAGAAGATATAGTCCTCATCCGGATCGTAGGTGTCATCCGCTGCGGCATCCGTCTCCGGCGTGCCGTCCGTTTTCCTGTGAAACAGGTCCGAGGTCAGCTTCTCCTTCGCCTTTATGAAAACCGCTTTCACCTTCTCCGGAAAAGACTGCTTTTCTGTTTCTGATTCCTCTTCCGCATCCTCGTTTTCCGGTGCGCTTCTTTCCGGCATCTCGGTTTCCAGTTCCAGCTCCGCCGCCATTTCGTTGACAATCGCATCCGGATCGTCCGGATCCGCTGCACCGTCTTCCGTTTCCGGCTGCTGCGGCACAGTCTCCTGCACGGCATCCGTATTCTCAGGCTCCGTACCGGAATGCGCTGCATCCGTCACATCGGAGTTCTCCGGAAGTGCTGCCTCTGCCGCCTCTGTTTCCCTTGCCGCCTCCGTCTCCGGCGCACCGCGATGCGGATCTCTGTCCTTTTTATTCTTATGATCTGCCATGAACGAATTCCTCCGTCTTTTGCTCTGTTATACAGCATTGCAGCGGGAAATCACAAGCTTCCCGCGGGAGCTGCGCGGAACGGCATGCCGCATAGCACAGACCGGCATTCTGCACGGAATGTGCTGCCAGATAGCGGTCGTAAAAACCGCCGCCCGCACCGAGCCGATAGCCTTCTGCATCATACGCAAGCATCGGCACCAGCATCAGCGTTCTATTTGTCGGCATCAGCCTGCGGTCGTCTGAATCGGGCGGCACCGGAATGCGGTATGCACCGGTTTTCAGCTCAGAGAGCGCGTCCAGCCGATAAAACACCATCTCATGCGTCTGCATGTCACAGACAGGCAGTCCGAGCGTCTTTCCCGCTTGCAGACAGGCTTCCAGAAGCGCGCGCGTGCCGACTTCATGCGGCATCGAAACATAGGCAAACACCCGATCCGCCGCCTGAAAAGCCGGATGCGTAAGCACTGCCCGTGTAATCGCTGCGTCTGCTTGCAGCCGTGTCTCAAACGGCATTTCCTCCCGGATGCGCAGCATCCTGCGGCGCAGATCGCGCTTTTCCTGCTTGATGCTGCCGCTCATTTGTCATACACCATCTTCCCGGCAAGCGTCCTGCTGACATCCTTTGACAGCAGAACCTCCGTCAGCTTCAAACCGAAATCCATCGCGGCTCCGGGGCCTCTGCCCGTAATGATCTTTCCGTCCGTTACCACAGACTTCCGGCTTGTGACCGCGCCTTTGAGATCGGCTTCCATCCCCGGATAGCAGGTTGCCTTTTTTCCGCGCAGCAGCTCCATTCTGCCTAAAATGGTCGGTGCGGCGCAGATTGCCGCAACATAGCGGTTCTCTTTGACACAATATTCAATCGCCTGCTTCACGGCTTCGCTCTTGCCGAGATTCAGCGTCCCCGGCATGCCGCCCGGCAGGACAATCATTTCCAGCTGTCCGTCCAGCACGATCTCATCGGCGGAAATGTCCGCTGTCACGGCAATGCCGTGCGCGCCGGTAATCAGCGTGCCGCCCACACCTGCCGTCTGAACGGTTTTGCCCGCTCTGCGCAGACAGTCAACCGGTGTTAGTGCTTCAATTTCTTCAAAGCCTTCTGCAAGAAATACATAGATCATACATTCTGCCTCCTGTTCGGATGGAATATGCATACTATATCAAGTTATTATACCATGTATTCCCTGAAAAGTCAACCAAAATCCCGCAGGAAGCCGAAAAAACACCGCAGCAGGCTGCGGCAGAGCCTTGTGCAACCTGCCCGGAATCTTCCCGTAAAGCACAGCACTTTGCCGAAATCTCCGGCTGCAATTTGGATTTTCTTCCGCTTCCTTGACAGCAGGGCGGAAAATATGCTATAATATTACGGAATTACGCGGCGATGGCCGCCTGTTTTTGGTGATCTTGCCAAACCGCAGCCCGATCACACCACACATACAGCCGGACTGCCGCTCAAAAAAGGAATGAAGCATACACATGACACAAACTCCGAAAATCAGATTCCGCATCGTCTTTCAGCCCGCATGGGTGCTTTCCAGACGGGATGCGAAAATTCTGCCCGTTGACCTCACTGCGGCACAGATCAAGGAGCTGCTCTCCGGAGAGATCGTCCGCAGCAATCTGACCGAGTGCGAGGGCTATCTCAATGCAGCAGACACCGCAGAAGCAGAAAAGAAGCTGCATCAGCTCGTTGCCGAAACATTCGACATCACCCCGAACGACGAATGCTTCACTGTTTCCGTTGCAGAGGAAGCAGATGCTGCACCGCTGCCGGAAAAGCCGAAACAAACCGAGAAGCCGCAGTATACAAACACATCCGATTCTGCGCCGGTGCGCAAGCCGTATGCGGACAAATCCGCGCCCGACAAGCAAAAAACCGCCGACCGTACTGCCGAAATCATGGCGGAGATCCGCGGTCTGATCGGCGCACAGGAATTCAAGGCAATGGCGGAGGAATGCGTTCAGATCGCACCGCTGCTCCGCGAAAGCGATACGCTGGATGCGTTCACGCGCAGATGCTATCTCTTCTCTGTGAATCCCGGCTGCGGCATGAGTGAATATCTCGTGCAGTTTGCCGATCTGATCGAAGCACTGGAACTGTTCAGCTTTCAGGCGAAAAAGAGTCTGCCGCCCGGCATCGCGCCGCGGCAGCGTGTGACGGAGACCGTTCTCCCCGCGCCGGACACCGTCGATGATCTGCCCGATCATTTCGGACAGTTTCTGCAAAAAAGCGAGGGCACCGTCATCTGCATCGACATCTCCGGCTGGATGAACAAAGCCGATGATCCGGTCTTCCGCGAGGTGCTGCATCTGACAGAGCTCGCCGCCGGCAAAAGCATCATCTGTTTCCGTGTGCCGTTCGTGGAGCACAATGTTCTCCGCATGCTGCACAAACAGCTCAATGACCAGCTCTTTGTCCGCGACATCACCATCGTTCCGTTTGATACATCGGAGCTGGAAGAATACGGCAGAAAGCTGCTCGCTGACAAACAGTTCTGCGTCGAGGACGACGCATGGGAGCTGTTCCGCCTGCGCCTTGACGAAGAGAAAAACGACGGCAGATTCTACGGCTTCCGCACTGTTCGGAAAACCGTACTCGAAATGCTCTACCTAAAACAGCTCTCCGATGCCGCAAACGGCAAAGCAGACAGGTGCATCCGGCGTGCGGAAATCGCCGGACTGTACAGCGGTGAGCTTTCGGACGAGAAAACCGCTGAGGAAATGATGAACGAGATGATCGGCATGGAGGAGATCCGCGAGCGGATGCTTTCCATCGTGCATCAGATCGTAACGTCGCTTAAAAACGATTCGCTTGAAGCTCCGTGCATTCATATGCGCTTCCTCGGAAACCCCGGCACCGGCAAAACAACCGTTGCACGCATCATCGGCAAGCTGCTGCGCGAAAAAGGCGTTCTGCGAAACGGCGGCTTCGTCGAACGGCACAGCCGGGAACTCTGCGGCAGATACATCGGAGAAACAGCTCCAAAAACCGCTGCAATCTGCCGGGATGCCTATGGCTCCGTGCTGTTCATCGACGAGGCGTATTCCCTCTACCGCGGCGACGGATCCAGCCGCAAGGACTACGGTCTCGAAGCCATTGACACGCTGATAGCCGAGATGGAAAATCACCGCTCCGATATGGTCGTGATCATGGCAGGTTACAGTGAGGATATGGAAACGCTGATGGAGGCAAACGCCGGTCTGAAAAGCCGTATGCCGTTTGAAATCCGGTTCCCGAACTATACGCGTGAACAGCTCGCGGCAATCTTCATGCAGATGGCACGCAAAGCGTTTGTCTGCTCGGATGCCTTTGAAGCGGCAGTGCGGGATTATTTCAATCAGATCGAACAGGCGGTGCTGGACTCCAAGGAGTTCAGCAATGCCCGATTTGTCCGCAATCTCTATGAACGTACATGGGGCAAGGCGGTGTTGCGCTGCCAGCTCAGTGCAATTCCCTGCACGGAACTGAAAGTCGAGGATCTGTCGCTCGCGCTCTCCGATCAGGAATTCCAGCATATCATCGGGCAACGCACGGCAAAGCCGATCGGCTTTACCGGATAAATCATATACAAAAAGGAGGATCACCTATGGCAACCGAAAGAGAAATTCAGAATGCCGAAAACGTCTTCAAATCCGTCTGCTCGATGCTCGACAGCATCAATTTCCGGTATGAAACCAGTATGCGCGACGAGGACTATGTCATCACATGCACTGTCAACGGCGAGGATATTCCGATGAAAATGCTGATCATCGTCCGTCCGGAGCGCGAAATCGTCACCCTGCTTTCCCCGATGCCGTTCATGACGCCGGAGGATAAGCGCGTCGATATGGCTCTTGCTGTCGCTGTCGCAAACTACGGCATCATTGACGGCTCATTTGATTACGACCTCAATGACGGGGAGATCCGCTTCCGCATGACCGCAAGCTATGTCGAAAGTCTGCTCGGAGAAGAGCTGTTCAAATACATGCTGTTCGTCTCCGCCAATACAGTGGACCGCTACAACGACCGCTTCCTCGCAATCGCAAAAGGCTTGATGACGCTCGAACAGTTCATCGACGCTGACAAAGAATGAATCCTGCATCTTGTCCGTCCGATCGGCTGCCGAATCCGGCAGCCGATTTTTTGTTACCGTTTATTCACATTTTCAAAACGGTGCGAAAGCCCGCTTTTTTCCCGATTGATGCACAGCTCCCGAATAAATCGAACACATATTCGCTCTTTTTGACAAAAACTCTTCAGATTTTACAAGAGTTTTTCCCTAAAACTGTTGACAAACGCCGGAGGATATGCTATACTGAGGATGGTCGCCGCGAAAAAGAGTTACAATTTTATGACATTTCGCAGCGAAACATTCCAAAAAGAATACAAAATGCAATTTATGCCGCATGCGGCAAGACCGAACAACAAACGAGGATTATAACATAAAGGGAAATACGGAAAATTCCTGCAACAGCTACAAAAACCACACAGGAAAGAGAGGGTGTTCCCACCTATGAAGCATTCGTTCACCGCCATGCTGGCAGCAGGTGTACTCGGCATCTGTCTGATCGCTGCACCGGCTCCGGAAGACGCACAGCGCGTCTCCGCAGATACCGTCGCTGAAACGGCTGTCACTGCAAAAGCCGTCTCTTATACCGATTCCGCCGCCATGACCGCGAAGCTCAACACCATCTTTAACGGAGAATGCGGTCTTTACCTCGATACAAGCGGCACAAAACCGTCTGAATCGCTGGCTGTCGGCTCCTCGCTCAATACCAGCACCACCTATTATGCACGCACCGATTCGGGAACGTATTCCACCGGCGGCAAGCAGTGCTATATCTACGGACAGGGCGTCTATGCAAGACTGTTCGATGAAATCATCTACCGCGGTCCGGAATATAAAACCTATCAGCATTCCACGCAGGTGATGGGCGCATCGCCCGTTCTGACCGCATCCATGATGCGCGACGGTCAGGTCATGCCCGGTGCCTATCTGCGGACAACCTCCAATGCAGACGGAACCTACAACGGCAGCAGCGGACATTCCATGATCATTCTGAGCTATGACGATACCAATATCACCCTGCTCGAAGCCAATGCCGACGGCAAGGGGCTGATCCGGCAGGCAACCATGACCTATGCGTCATTCACCCAGGTTTATCTGACCGGAAAAAGCCGCTATATCTCACATGTGATCCAGCCGATCGACAGCTATTACCGCAGTTACTACGGCATTTCCTACGATGACTATTACGGTGCCGGCGCGGTGACAACGACGACAACGACGACAACGACGACCACTACGACTACAACCACCACCACTACCACTGCGGCTCCGCTGATCTGGGAGACACAGTCGAGGCAGCTGCACCGCACGGATATGCGCTATCAGCTCTCTGTCCCGACCGACGCCGCACTCACATGGACAAGCAGCGACCCGACGGTCATCGCTGCCGATGAAACAGGCGGCATCACACCGCTTCGCAACGGACAGGCGGTCATTACCGCAAGCTCCGCAAACGATACTTATGACTTTCTGATCTCCGTCGAGGCAATCGAATGGGAAGAAGTCGGAGATGTGGACGGCGATCACGCAGTCAGCTCCATCGACGCGATGCAGACGTTGCAGTATTTTGCGCAAAGCCTCTCCGGGGTACAAAATGAATGGCAGGATGCCCGGATCCTGCGCGCCGACGCGGACGATGACGGCAGAATCTCTGCGGTGGATGCACACCTCATCCTGCGGTATTACGCGCAGAGTCTGCTCGATGAATCAAACGGCAGTATCGCAGAGGATTGGTGCGATCTGATTCCGCAGCAGGGAAAATGATCCGACAGAATACAGATTCCGGCAGTATTACATGTGCTGCCGGTATTTTTTTGCCCGCCGTTTTCCGAAAAGTCTTGCTTTTTTTTCGCGGATATGCTATACTGAACATACAGCAAACCGCAAATCGTCTGTGAATAAAGGGGGAACCTGATATGTTTTTACATGAATTCGGAAAAATCGAAGCAGAAGCATTCCTGACACTCGCATCGGAGCTGATCGAGGATGACGGCATCGTCACACCGGAAGAGGATGCCATGCTTGCAGAATATGCAAAGGAATTCGGCATCGACGGCTTTACCTATGATGCGGCTGCCTGTGCAGCAGCACGCGATACGCTCGCACAGCTCAATGACGTCAGCAAGCGCAAGGTCTACATGGAGATGTTCTCCTTTGCTCTCTGCGACGGGTTTGAGGATCCCGCAGAACGCCGCTCGCTGAATACCCTGCGCGATGCGCTGGAACTGGATGCCCATATTTGCAGAATGCTCGAAACTGCCGTTCAGGATCTCTATGCTGTCTATGCGCAGATCGAACGCGCACTCGAAGCCGAGCCGTCTCCGATTGTCGTCGATAGCTGACATCCGAAAAACAACAAAGCCGCCCCGGATCTTTTCAGATTCGGAGCGGCTTTTTTCTGTTTGAAAACCGACAGGATCACTTCTCTGCCGGATGCAGCAGCGGACGAAGCCGCAGTGCCAGCAGCAGCGCGAGAACCACGCTGACGATGTCTTTCAGCAGAAACGGCAGCGAAACCAGCATTGCCGCTTCGACAAATCCCATGTGAGACAGCAGCATATATTGCAGCACACCTGCCAGATGACAGATCACCAGACCCGCCAGCGACAGCCCCAGCGACGGCAGCTTCTTCCTGCTCAGCGCACCCAGCACCGCCAGTGCCAGAAAGCCCCAGAGAAATCCGCCCGTCACACCGAACAATGCCGATGCGCCGCCGGAAAACCCCGCAAACACCGGCACGCCGACCGCGCCCAGCAGCAAATATACCGTCACGGATGCCGCTGCCAGCTTCGGTGCCAGCAGAAATCCGCACAGCGCGACCGCAAAGGTTTGCAGCGTCACAGGCACTCCGCCCGGCATCGGTACTGTAATCTGGGAGCAGACCGCAATCACAGCCGTACAAAATGCTGCAATCACCATATCCCGTGTTTCAATTCTCGACGAGGTCATAAACACGCACTCCTTTCTCAGGCACCGATCTTTCGGAACTTTTCATAGCGTTTGTCCAGCATCTCCCCGACCGGCATCGCACGAAGCCGCATCAGCTCGTCCACCAGATACCGTTTCAGCTCGGAGCAGATCTCGCGCTCGGTTTTGTCCTGTTCGGGAATAATCTTCTCGATCACTTCAAATTTCAGCAGATCATACGAGGTCAGTTTCAGATGCTCTGCGGCATCTGCGGCTTTGGAAGCATCCTTCCAGAGAATGCTCGCACAGCCCTCCGGCGAAATCACCGAATATACTGCATTTTCGAGCATGATTGCCGTGTCGCAGACGCCGAGTGCCAGCGCACCGCCGCTTCCGCCTTCACCGACAACAACAGAAAGAATCGGCGTTTTCAGACCCATCATCTCAAAGAGATTCTCCGCAATCGCAAGACCCTGTCCGCGCTCTTCGGCATCAATGCCGCAGTACGCACCCGAGCTGCCGATGAAACAGATCACCGGACGGTGAAATTTTTCCGCTTCTTTCATCAGGCGCAGTGCCTTGCGGTAGCCCTCCGGCTCCGGACAGCCGAAATTGCGCTTCATGCGCTCTTCAATCGTCTCGCCGCGCTCCATTGCAATCACCGTGACCGGAATCCGGTTCAGATACCCGATGCCGGCGACAATCGCGGCATCGTCACCGAAACGGCGGTCGCCGTGCAGCTCAACGAAGTCGTCGATCATATGATCAATGTAAAACATCCCCATCGGACGCTTGCCGTTTCGTGCTGCCTGCACGCGCTGATAGGCAGTCATGGTTTCTGCATTTGCCATATCGGATCCCCCCTCTCTCCTTTCAGACCGCACTCCGGCTGTGCAGTGCCAGCAGCTTTGCCAGTGTATAGCGCATCCGTCCGCGCTCCTCAATCATATCCACAAAACCGTGTTCCATCTGGAATTCGGCACGCTGGAAGCCCGCGGGGAGCTTTTGTCCGGTCGTCTGCTCGATGACACGCTGTCCTGCAAATCCGATCAGTGCCTTCGGTTCTGCGATGATAATATCCCCCAGCATTGCAAAGCTCGCGGTGATGCCGCCCGTTGTCGGGTCGGTCAGCACTGCGATATAGAGCAGTCCGGCATCGCTGTGCCGCTGCACCGCACCGCTGACTTTCGCCATCTGCATCAGAGAGAAGATGCCCTCCTGCATTCTCGCACCGCCGGATGTGATAAAGCCGATGACCGGAAGCTTCTGGTCGGTCGCCTTTTCAAACAGCCGCGTGATCTTCTCACCGACAACCGTACCCATGCTGCCCATCATAAATGCACTGTCCATAATAAACAGCGCGCTGCTCTGCCCGTCGATCTTTGCCGTACCGGTGATCACGCCCTCATTCAGACCGCTCGATTTCTCCGCCTTGTCAATTTTCTGCGCATAGTCGGGGAACTTGATCGGATCTTTGGTTTTCAGCTTCCTGTCAATCTCCTGAAAGCTGCCGCTGTCTGCAATCATCGCAAGCCGCTCATAGGCACGCATCCGCAGATATGTGCCGCAGTTCGGGCAGATGCAGTCATTTGCAAGATAATCCGCGTAGGGAATCTCCGTGTCACATGCCTTGCAGATGCGCGGCGGCATCTCGGCACTGTTCTTGCTGAATCCGCTCAGGATACTGTCGAAAATGCCCATTGCTTACGCCTCCGCACTTTGATTCTGTACAACGAATGAAAACTCCGCGCTGACACACTTTTTGCCGTCCACAAAGCCCTCGCCCTTGGCAAAATAAAAGGGCGGTCTTGCTTTTGTGATCTCACAGTATGTCTCAAAGGTATCACCCGGCACAACCGGATGCTTGAACCGCACTTTATCCAAGCCCGCAAACAGCGTCAGCGGCTGGCTGCCGTCCGGCTGGCGGTCAAGGCAGACACAGACCGACTGCGCCATGATCTCGCAGAGAATCACCCCCGGCACCACCGGATGACCCGGAAAATGCCCGTCGAGAAACCACTCTGTGCCGTTGATCTTTTTCTTTCCGTGCGCTTTGCCGTCGAGCAGCTCCGCTTCATCCAGCAGCAGCATGCTGTCACGGTGCGGCAGCAGCTCCATGATCTCTTCTCTGTTCATGGGAAATTCCTCCTGTCCGTTCGTCAGTCTGTATTTGTATTTCTCAGATGATTGTGCATCAGATCCGCGCAAATGCGATACACGCATTGTGTCCGCCGAAGCCCAGCGATGTGGACATCGCAAGAGAGACCGGCGTTTCCAGTGCAGTGTTCGGTGTGTAGTTCAGATCGCACTCGGGATCGGCTTCCTTGTAGCCGATCGTCGGCGGGATGATCTGCTGCTCCAAGGTCTTGACCGCAGCAATCGCCTCAATCGCGCCTGCTGCGCCCAGCAAATGTCCCGTCATCGACTTCGTGGAGCTGATGTGCAGCTGATATGCTGCCTCCCCAAACGCATTTTTCAGCGCGCGGGTCTCCGTCTTATCGTTGAGCGGGGTGCTGGTGCCGTGTGCATTCACATAAATCTGTGCAGCATCCCCCGTATAGCCCGACTCCGCATAGGCGTCCGCGATTGCCTTGCCGGATGCCTTTGCCTCGCTGTCCGGTGCGGTGACATGGAACGCATCGCAGGTGCTGCCGTAGCCGACAACCTCTGCATAGATTTTCGCGCCGCGCGCCCTGGCATGTTCATATTCTTCCAGCACCAGTGCGCCGGAGCCTTCGCCCATCACAAAGCCGTTTCTGCGCGCATCAAACGGAATGGATGCCGCCTCCGGATCCATACTCTCCGTCAGTGCCTGACAGTTGATAAAGCCGGCATAAGACAGCGGGTGCATTGCCGCATCCACACCGCCTGCAATCATTGCATCCGCATAGCCGTGACGAATCGCACGCATCGCTTCACCGACGGCATTCGTACCGGTCGCACAGGCAGTTGTAATATCGAGGCAGGGACCCTGCGCTTTCACCTGAATCGCAATATTGCCCGCGCCCATGTTCGCGATCATCTTCGTGATGAAGAACGGCGATACACGGGATACACCGCGTGTCAGCATCGTATTGTGCTCGTTGACGAATGTCTCGAAGCCGCCGATGCCCGAACCGAAATATACACCCAGACGCTCCGGTGCAACCTGCCCGACAATCGCCGCGTCCTGCACCGCCTGCATCGCAGCCGCCAGCGCGTACCGCTCGTAAAGATCCGTCTGACGGATCATTTTTGCGTCCATATACAGCTTGGGATCAAATTCTTTGACCTCTGCGCCGAGTTTCGCTTTCAACTCCGCCGTGTCGAACCGGGTGACGAAATCAATGCCGTTTTTTCCGCTTTTCAGACCGTCCCAGTACGTCTGCACATCGTTCCCGATCGGCGTCACCGCGCCCATGCCGGTCACAACAACTCTTCTGTTTGCCATAGTATCCTCCGTTGCACACGCATTTTATGCTGCGCGTTAAGAAATTGCCAGTCCGCCGTCAATGCGGATGACCGTGCCGGTGAGATAGTCCGAATCCGGCGATGCCAGAAATGCTGCAAGATTTGCGACGTCCTCCGGCGTGCCGGCACGCTGCATCGGAATGGATGCCAGATAATTCTGCGTTGCCTCGTCGCTGATCTCCTTTGTCATGTCGGTCGCGATAAAGCCCGGCGCGATGGCGTTGCAGGTGACGTTTCTCGATGCAAGCTCGCGTGCAGTTACCTTAGTCAGTGCCATGACGCCCGCCTTGGATGCGGCGTAGTTCGCCTGCCCTGCCGTACCGAGCATACCGGAGACCGACGCCAGATTGATGATCTTTCCGTATTTTTGTTTCATGAACGGGCGGTAGCACGCCTGTGTCATGTTGAATGTGCCTTTGAGATTGGTGTTGATGACCGCATCAAACTCCGCTTCCTTCATCGAGAGAATCAGCGCATCACGGGTAATGCCTGCATTGTTCACCAGAATCGTCAGATTGCCGAAATCTGCGAGAATCTCCTTGACGACCGCCTTGCAAGCCTCTGCATCTCCGACATTGCACGCGTAGAACTTCGCCTTTACGCCGTATTCCGCCGCCAGCTCTGCCTGCAAAGCCTCCGCTGCATCTGTCAGCGTGAGATCGAGAATTGCGATGTCTGCACCCTTTGAAGCGAGCTTGCGGCAGATTGCCGCGCCGATCCCTCTTGCGCCGCCTGTCACAACGGCTGTTTTTCCGTTCAGCATGTCTCCTGCACCGCCTTTACCGTTTCTGCCAGCGTCTCTGCGCTTTCCACATTGTAAATCCGCACATCTGCGGAGATTTTCTTCACCAGTCCGCTGAGCGTTTTGCCTGCACCGACCTCGATGAAATCCGTGTAGCCGTCCGCGATCATGTTCTCGATTGTGGTCTGCCAGCGAACCGGACTGCACATCTGCTGTCCGAGCGTTTCCGCTATACGCTCTGCCGCATAGGGCTTCGCGTCGAGATTTGCATACACCGGAATGCGCGGCGCGTTGAAATCCTCGCCGGAGAGAAATGCACCGAATTTCTCCGCTGCTTCTGCCATAAACGGCGAATGAAACGCCGCACTGACCGCCAGCGGTATACATCTGCCGCCGCGTGCCTTGACCTTTTCCGTGAACGCAGGCATGCTCGATGCCAAGCCGGAAACAACAGTCTGCCCCGGGCAGTTGAAATTGACCGCATAAAGCTGATCAAATTCCGCTGCCGTTTCGGCAACAGTCTCTGCATCCAGCTTTACAACCGCACACATTGCGGTATCCGCCTGCTCTGCCGCCTCCTGCATCAGCTTGCCGCGCAGAGACACCACGCGAAAGCCGTCCACCGGAGAACAAATCTCCGCAAATGCCAGTGCCGCAACCTCACCGAGCGAAAAGCCCGCTGCGCCGTCGGCATGCACACCCGCCTCTTCCAGCGCGAGTGCCGATGCCAGATCGACCAGATACAGGCAGGGCTGCGTGTTTTCCGTGCGTTTCAGTTCTTCTGCGGTGCCGGAAAACGACTGCGCCATCGTACCCGGACGCACCGTTTCCGCTGCGTCGTAGAGTGCCTTTGCCGCTGCACTGTTCTCATAGAGCGACTGCCCCATGCCGCTGTACTGCGCGCCCTGTCCGGCGAACAAAAATGCGATTTTTTTCATGATTACCTCCGCGTTCGGATGCAAGATCCACAGATGTGCTTGCTGTTCTAGCTGTTATAGATTATTTGCTGAGCAGTGCTTCCGCCTGCGCCATGATCTCCTCGACCATCTCTGCGGCAGGCTGCTCTTTGTTCACCATGCCGGAGATCTGTCCCGCAAGGAAACAGCCGCGTTTCGGATCGCCGTCAACCACCGCTGCACGCAGGGTGCCGACTGCCATTGCTTCCAGATCCTCGTCGGAAATATCCGTGTATTCCACCTTGGCATACGCGCGGGAAAACGGCGATTTCAGACTGCGCACCGGATGGCCGAGGCGTTTGCCCGTCACCGTAGTGGAGGTGTCCTTCGCTTTCAGCACGCGCGATTTGTATTCCGGATGAATGCTGCACTCCGTCGCCGCAAGAAAGCGCGTACCGATCTGCACGCCGCATGCGCCGAGCATCACCGCTGCCGCAAGACCTCTGCCGTCTGCGATGCCGCCTGCTGCGATGACCGGAATGCTGACCGCATCACAGACCTGCGGCACCAGTGCCATCGTCGTCATTTCACCGACATGCCCGCCGGATTCCGTACCCTCTGCAACAACGGCATCCGCACCGGACTGCTCCATCAGCGATGCCATCGCAGCGGTGGAAATCACCGGAATGACCTTCATGCCCGCTTCATGCCACATCGGGATATAGGACGCGGGATTGCCCGCACCCGTCGTCACGACGGCGACCTGCTTCTCTGCGAGCAGCTTTGCGATCTCATCAATGTTTCTGCCCATCAGCATCAGGTTCACGCCGAACGGTTTGTCCGTCAGCGACTTCGCAAGATCAATCTGTGCTGCAACCTGTTCGACATCACCGCTCGCCGCGGAAATGATGCCGAGTCCGCCCGCTTCCGAAACGGCTGCTGCCAGCTTCGCGTCGGAAATATGCGCCATGCCGCCTTGCAGAATCGGATACGAGATGCCGAGCAGCTCTGTGAGAATTGCCGTCTGCTTCATCGCGCTCATGCCTGCTTGCTGTCGATATAAGCGATCAGCTCTTTGACGGATTTGCCTGCTTCCTGCGGATTGATCTCCACGCCGAGCTCATCCTCCATCTCCATCATGATCTCAACTGCTTCGAGAGAATCGACGCCGAGATCTGCAAAGGTGGTCTCTTCGGTAATCTCGGACGGATCCATTTCCAGATGGTTTGCAAGTACCTCAATAATCTTTTCGCTGTTCATGATAAGTTCCTCCTGAAATTTCATTTTTAATTATATGATACCGTTTCGCAGCAGAATGCCGCAGAACAGTTACCATTCAATCAGATAGCCGGCACTCGAAAGACCGCCGCCGAATGCGCACATGGCAACTTTGTCGCCTTTTTTGAGCCTGCCGCTCCGCACCAGCTCATCGAACGAAATCGGTACGCTCGCAGAAGAAGTATTCCCGTATTTGTCAATATTCATGACAAATTTTTCCATCGGAATGCCCAGCCGTCTCGCCGTCAGATCAATGATGCGCGTGTTTGCCTGATGCGGCACGATATATGCCAGATCATCCGTCGTGATGCCCGCCTGCTCACAGAGAAGCTGCAAGTCCTCTGCCATGCGGCGCACCGCAAACTTGAACGTCTCCTGCCCGTTCATCACAACACGGTAATCGGGCTGCTCCGCAGTATAAAACGGCGAATTGCCCTTTCCCGCAGGAATCGAAAGCACGCTGTCTCCGCCCTGCGTAAACAGGCGGGATGCCAGATCACTGCTGCCGTCGGAAATCACCATTGCGCCTGCGCCGTCTCCGAAGATCACGCAGGTGGAGCGGTCTGTCCAGTCAATCACACGGCTCAGATGCTCTGTTCCGAGCACCAGCACCCGGTGCAGATGATTCTTCTCAATGAATGCGGCTGCCGTTTCCAGTGCGAACAGAAACCCGCTGCATGCGGAGTTGACGTCAAATGCAGGGCAGGTCGCGCCGATGCCGCGCTGAATCAGTGCCGCCGCAGAGGGGCAGATGCTGTCAGAGGTGCAGGTCGCGGTGACGATCAGTTCCAGCTCTTCTGCCGAAACGCCCGCAGCTTCCAGTGCCTTCCGCGCTGCCCGGATGCCCATATCCGCAGCCGTCTCGTCCACCGAAACATGCCGCTCCCGCACGCCGACGCGCTGCACAATCCATTCATCCGAGGTGTCAACCATCTGCGAAAGATCGTCATTCGTGACGATGCGCTCCGGCACATATGCGCCGGTACCCAGAATTTTGATTCCCATAATCTATGCTCCTATCCGCGCCCGCTCACAGCAGAACGCCGTCAATCAGCAGTTGAAATCCGACCCGAAAATTCCGCACGGCTTCCTCCTTGGAGAGTCTGCGCGCAACGGCATCTGCCTGATAGCCCCTGCAAAAGCACCAGATTGCGCAGCAGAGCGATTCCTCATCGACTGCCCTGACATAGCCGCGTTCCAGTGCATCGCGGTAATAAAACCGAACCTTTTCAGCCCACCAGAGCCGGTTGTTCTCTGTCAGCGAATCGTGTTCAAACACATATCTGCTGAACTGCATTTTCACATCATAGGTCTGGATCAGCACGTCTTCGCCCGCATCCAGACAAAATGCAGCAAAGCTCTCCTTATCGTGATATTCCGCACTGAATGACACGCGCATCTCTTCCACCGCACGCTGATATACAATGCGAAGGACCTCATCGCAGTTGGAAAAACGGTTGTAGAACACGCGGTTTGTCACACCGAGCGCATGGATGATCTTCCGGACGTTCACCTGATGTGCGCCCTCATCATGTGTCAGCTTCGCCGCAATTTGGATGATCTGCTCGGAAATCTCGTCGCAGATATACCCGGTATTCGCATCCGCCATGTTCCGCGCTCCTTTCCCTCTCTCCGTACCGGTACCCATCGCGCCGGCATAAACAGTGCCGGTACTCTCAAAGTCGGCACACACTGTGCTAGCACACTGTGTGCTGAAAAATATTATACCATAGTTTTCCGGTTCTGTCAAGAGGCATCTTCGTCCCGTTCAGACAGTCTGCCGGACGCGCCCCGGTAACGGCATTCCAGCCCCGATCTGCCGGATCATTTGCGTGTTCATCGGATTATTATGCAGAAAAAATAGAGGATTCGTCATTGCTTATGCAAAAAAAATCATTATAATTGAATATAAGGGCAGCTGGGTACCGCCGGCTGTACTGCTTCTATGTTTCTATTTTTTGTTATAGGGGGAAATATTATGCAATTACAGAAATCAAAGCTCGGCGCATTCGCATGTGCCGCAGCCATGCTCGTCAGCGCGGGTCATGTCATCTTTGACAGCGGCTCCGCCAGAGTGACCGCAGCGGATACCGTGCAGATCACAACTGCGGCAGGCTGGTTTGAGACGGCATATGCCGAATGGACGCCGGTCACCAACGCAACCGGCTATAACGTCTATGCCGACAACACGCAGATTGACAGCATGCTCATCCGTCAGTACAACGGGTATTACCGTGCCGACGCCGTCGGTCTGAAAGCCGGAAGCCACACAATCAAGATCGTTCCGCTGATCAGCGGCAAGGAGGACACCTCCAAAGCCGCCTCCCAGACCGTCTCCGTCTCGGCGCACGACCGCACCGGCTTTGCATGGGTCAAGGATTCCGCCTATACCTCCTCAACCGCATCCGGCGCATACAACGAGGACGGCACGCTTCGCAGCGGCGCAGTCGTGCTGTATGTCACCGAGCAAACCAAAAACAGCGTTTCGATGGATGTTGTCACCAGCTCCAAGGGCGCGACAACTTCCGCGACCGGTATCCAGAATATCCTGGCTGCCTATCAGAAGGGCTATGAGACCCGCCCGCTGGACATCCGCTGCATCGGCAATATCACCGACCCCTCGACACTGGAAGGCGGCGACCTGCTCCTGAAAGGCAACGGTGCCTCCAAGCGGCTCTCCTGCGGCGTGACCATCGAGGGTATCGGAACCGATACTGTATTCAACGGCTTCGGTCTGCGCATCGCAAACGCTTCCAATGTGGAAGTCCGCAATATCGGCTTCATGAACTGCAACAGCACCGAGGGCGACGACATCGGCTTGCAGCAGAATAACGACCATGTCTGGGTGCACCACTGCGACCTGTTCTACGGCGATGCCGGCTCCGATTCCGACCAGGCAAAGGGCGACGGCGCACTGGATACCAAGACTTCAACCTACATCACACACTCCTACAATCACTTCTGGGACACCGGAAAAAGCAATCTGCAAGGTATGAAGTCCGAATCCACCGACAACTACATCACCTATCACCACAACTGGTATGACCACTCCGATTCCCGTCATCCGCGTATCCGCACCTGCTCCGTCCATATCTATAATAACTATTTCGACGGCAATGCAAAATACGGCGTCGGCGTGACAATGGGATCCTCCGCTTTTGTTGAAAGCAACTACTTCCGCAACGGTCCCAAGCCGATGATGAGTTCCAAGCAGGGCACCGATGCCCTCGGCGAAGGCACATTCTCCGGCGAGGACGGCGGTATCATCAAGGCATATAACAACACATTCGCAGAATCTCCGAGCAGTTTCAGCTACATCACCTATGCGCAGAACAGCAGCAGCTTTGATGCTTATGAAGTTTCCAGCGCAAAGACCACCGTTCCGAGCAGCGTTAAAACGCTCTCCGGCGGCACAACCTACAACAATTTCGACACAAGCTCTGTCATGTACAGCTACTCCGCAGACGATCCCTCCAAGGTTCCGGCAATCGTCACCGCAAATGCAGGCAGAATGCAGGGCGGCGACTTCAAATGGACCTTCAACAACTCTGTGGATGACGCCAGCTACGCGGTCAATACCGCTCTGAAATCCGCACTCGTTGCATATAAGTCCTCGATCGTCTCCATCGGCAGCGGCGCATATGTCACACCGGCCACAACCGTCACGACCGCAACCTCTACCAACGGCGGCTCCTCTTCCACAACCACCAAAACAACTACTTCCGGCGGCGGCGATGTAACAGCTTCGGATTATGTACATAATTTCACCACCAATGGGCTGTCCAGCAGCTTTTTCAGCATCTCCGGCAACCTCTCCGACAGCAAGGGTACCATGACCTACAACGGTCTGACCCTCACGCAGTGCCTCAAAATGGAGAGTGCGACCAGCATCACCTTTACGCTTTCTTCCGCTGCAACCCTGACGCTCGTCATCAAAGACGGCACAACCTTCAAGGTGGATGACACCGCCTATAACATTCCGACAGACGGCGTATTCACGCTGGTGCTCGCAGCCGGCAGCCACAGCATCGCAAAGGGCAGCGGCTCCTCGAATCTGTACTACATGGCAATCGCACTGGACAGCAGTCTGTCAACCGCTACCACCACATCAACGACCACTACAACAACGACCACCACGACCACTACGACCACAACAACGACCGAATCCACCCTTCCCGCTGAAACGCTCCGCGGCGATGTGGACTGCAACGGTGCGATCGAACTCGCCGATGCTGTCCTCCTCGCAAAAGCAACCGGCGGCGCAAATGTAAGCCTCTCCGTTCAGGGCAGACTCAACGCTGAGTGCGACGGCGCAGACGGCATCACAGGCGGTGACCTCTCCGTTCTGCTGAGATTTTTGGGCGGCACCATCAAAGAAATTACATACTGATTTTACAGTCTCATTCCGGCGTGTACGGCTCAGTCCGTACACGCCTTTTTGTTCATGCTTTGTTCATATTTTATTTACCGAAACTGCACGAAACAGACAGCATCTTTTGCTATAATTATAAATTAGAGAGGTATACAAACAAATCCGAAAGGGGGTGCCGGCATTGGCAGACGGACATATCGACGTTGTATCCGATTTTTTGTACAACTCCGAAAACGAACAGTATAACCGCGATTATAAAATCTGGCGTAAAAATGCAAAAACAGCCTGCGCATACCGGTACACCGACAACCGGAAAGAAAAAGTCTTCTCGGAGGGCAAAACACCCGCCCGCCTCAGTGCTGCACATGCCGAACGCAAAACGCTCGGTTATGTTGCAGAGGTCATCGGTGCCGCACTGCTGGTGCTGCTGGTCTGCGACCTCGGCGGCGGCTCCCTGCTGGTCTGGCTGTTCCAGCACCTCGGGTTCGATATTCAGCTCGACTTTCTCACGCTCTCCATGCGCGGCAATCAGTGGATGGTTGCAGCAGTCCGCACGCTGATTGTTCTGCTGAAATACGGCATTCCGGTCTGTATCCTGATGCACTTTTTCCGCCTGCCGACCCGCATCGCCACACCGTTTCACTTCGGCGCAGTCCCTGAAACCGTCGCCGCTGCCGGCGGTGCGATGCTCTGCGCTGCGGTTTATGCCCTCGCCGCCAACAGCGAAGGTGTCGAAACCGCTCAGCGCATCCTTTCCTATAAAGACTCCGCCGCAATCACAGCATACGGCATTTTCGATACGCTGATTGCGTCATTCCTCGCAGAGCTGCTCCTGCGCGGCACGATTCTTCCGGTGCTGCGGCAGTTCGGGGACCCTTTCGCAATCTTTGTATCGGCATGTGCTGCGTTTCTTTTCCCAAATGTAATGCCTGCCCGAATCGGAGAACTGCTGATCGGTCTGGCGTCCGGCTATCTGCTGATCCGCGGCGGCTCCTTTGCAAACTGCGTGCTGCTGCGTGCAATTTATGCGGCACTGACCTATGCGCGTCTGATGCTGATTTATGCGATGCACAGTGTCACTGTCACGCAGTATATCCTGATTCTGCTGACGGTCGGTGCGGCTGCCCTGCTGTTTTTCGCGGTGATCCGCCGGGAAAGGCTCCGCCTCGGCAATCTGCACTCTGCGCTGCCGCTGAAAAGCAAGTGTATGGCTATGGGGCAAACTGTTACGACACTGCCGTGGCTTGCCGCTTCCGCGCTGGTGCTGCTGCTGCAAGCCTTTTATTAAAAATCATACTGCTGAGATAAATCAGAATTTGCGCGGAGCCCGCGCTGGCGTTTTCGCGCTTTCAAATAATTGTATGCAACGACGCACATTCCGCGAAGTGCATTTCAATAGAAAAACAAGTATCAATCTGTTCTCATATAAACCATCGTAGTTTCGCAATTTTT
This sequence comes from Oscillospiraceae bacterium, assembly GCA_045627405.1. Taxonomy (GTDB): domain Bacteria; phylum Bacillota; class Clostridia; order Oscillospirales; family Ruminococcaceae; genus Firm-04. Next base: position 41,573 of record JAZQNP010000105.1, read on the forward strand.
ATATGAGAACAATGAAAAACTGTTTTTTTCTCCAAGGCAGCTTCGCGGAATGTGCGTT
>JAZQNP010000106.1:0-29099 GCA_045627405.1 Oscillospiraceae bacterium
TTTCAGAACTCCATTTTCTGTTTCGCGTTCTCGCGGATAAAGTTCTCTGTATCCTTAGCGGTCATCGGCTCTCCGCAGAGATAGCCCTGCACCAGATCGCAGCCCAGCGCATGCAGCTCTCTTGCCTGCTCTTTCGTCTCGACGCCCTCTGCAATCGTACCGACGCCTTTTGCCTTTGCGATGCGCACGACCGAGGTGACAATCTCATCCATGACCGGATCCTCGCCCATCTGCATGACAAACGAGCGGTCGAGTTTCAGCATTGTAAACGGCAGCTTCTGGATATAGCTCAGCGAGGAATAGCCCGTGCCGAAATCGTCCATTGCAATCTGAATGCCCGCAGCCCGCAGCTCCTCCATGCGCAGAACCGTCACGTCAATATCTTTGAGCGCGAGTGATTCTGTCAGTTCGATTTCCAGATACTGCGGTGCGAGATCGTTTTTCTGCAATGCCTTTGTAATCTGCGCGGTCATATTTTCCTGATAGAAGTCCATGCCGCTGACATTGACCGACATCACAATATCCGGCAGCCCCATCCGCTGCCAGAGCCGCGCCTGCCGGCATGCTTCATAAATGACAAAGCGTGTAATCTGCGTAATCAGCGTGGAACGCTCCGCAATCGGAATGAACACCGTCGGGGAAAGCAGTCTGCCGTCCGGATGCTGCCAGCGCACCAGTGCCTCCACGCCGACAACCGCACCGGTATCCAGTGAAATCTTCGGCTGATAATACATCACAAACTGCCCGTTCATGACCGCATCGGCAAGCTGCTTTTCGAGAATGCTCTCTTCAACAATCGAATCATGCATCTGCGGTGTATAACGGCAGACACTTTCCAGTATGCCGCTTCTGGTTGAGAGCGCGAACTCCGCACGCTCCAAAACATGCTCAAAGCTGTCGCCGTCAGCAGGCATCTTTGCATAGCCCGCAGAACAGGTCAGCGCACGGTTCGCAAACTGTCCGACCGCCAGCGTCGCAAAGCCGCGCTGAATTCTGCCGATCACTTTTTCCGGCAGGGTGTCATCGCCCGTGTCCCGAAGAATCAGCGCGAAATTATCGCCGGAAATGCGCGCGCCGAAGCCGCCCATATTGAGCTGCTTATTCACCGTCTGTGCAAAACCTTTCAGCAGCTCGTTGCCGCTGGTATAGCCGCAGGTATCGTTGATCAGATGGAAGCGGTCGATGTCCATGACAATGACCCAGTAGGACACATTCAGCTCCATCGTACACTGATACAGCTCCTGCCCCATAATCATCAGCTTATTGCGGTTTGCGATGCCGGAGACCTCGTCCTCATATGCAATCCGCTCAATTTTCTGATCCTTTTCCTTTTCCGCCGTGATGTCAATGACCGAGCCGCCGACGACCAGTCTGCCGGTGTCGGTGCGCTGTGTCGCCTTGAAGCGGTAGGAATACCAGCGATACTGTCCGTCTGCCGCACCGATGCGCAGTTCCAGAATGCCGGTCCGTTCCAGATAATCCCGCATATGCAGACGCATCGCCTGCACATGATTGTCAAAGGTCACGAGATCCAACGGATACACACGCTTGCGCACGGCGTCCAGCGTCACTGTCTCCGTCTCGATGCCCAGCATCGCGCGCAGCTTCTCGGATGGGAACAGATTCGGATTGCCCTGTTCAATCAGCAGAATGCCGATGTCCGTCAGCTCCATCGTCAGCATATGTCTGCCCTCGGATGCCGCAAGCCGCTTGGAATAACTGGAAAGCTCCGACTGCATCTTCCGGATGTCCGCAAGATCCAGTCCGATGGAAAGATACCATGTCACGCCGTACTCGTCCTTGTCGATGCCGGCGGTGTTCCAGATCATGTCATGCTGTGTATTGCTCTTGGAGGAGATCAGCGGATATTCACGGTCACATTCGCGGACAAGCTCATAGATCTGTGTCTGCGTCAGGTCTTTCTTTCCGAAGACCCACGGCACAATATACCGCGCATCCAGCCCCTCTGCCGGAACCGTCAGTTCCGAAATGCCGAGCAGTGCTTCGTTCATCAGCACCGTATCCAGTGCGTCATTCCAGAGCATTGCCGGCGAAGCAAGATTCCGCACAAGCTGCCGCAGATTCTCCTGCGACTCCTGCCGCCGCTTCCGCGTGATGTGCTGCCAGTACCACACAAACACAAATCCGAGGACAAGTGCTGCCAGCGCGTACGCATCAAAAATAATAAACAGCAGTCCGGATGTATCACAGGTATTCATCACATATGCAAAGACCGCTCCCGTAATCAGCGCGAACGCAATAAACGCGGAGACAATCAGTTGAGTTTTTGTTTTCCGTTTCAAGAAATCACAGCCTTTCTCCCGATGCAGAATCCGGTTCCGTATGATCTTATACCAGGGCGTGTTGACACTAAGCCTAACACGCATCTTTTTGGCTGATTTTGCCCCGTTCGTCGTAGAAAAACCTTGCCGGGCGACAGCCTGCCTGCGGATTTTTGGCTTGAACGGAACAAAATCATCTCAAAAATCCGCATATTATTATAGTGTCAACACGCCCTAAACCAACTTCTATTATACCAAGAAATCGCCCGTTTGTCAATATATTTTCGTTCAATTTGCAAATATTATCCGCTTTCGTTCCTTATTGCACCGCTTCCGACTGCGGCATCCACGGGAGCCGCACCACGACCGGAACCTGCATCACATCACAGCCGGGGAGTGCGGGCGGCGCAACAAAATCCGGTACGGTCACAAGGGCAAGCGGCAGGTGCATCTCTCTGCACAGGGCTTCACACTGCGGCATACTCTCTTCGATCATCTCTGCGGTGGTTTCCATGCCGAGATTGGTGTTGTTGACAATGTGCGTCAGCTTCATGCGGCTCGCACGCTCAATCCCGCGGAGATATTCCGCTGCCTCCTCCGCCGTGCGGGTCAGATACCGGCGGAACGACACCACTGCCAGCATATCCAGCTCGTCCGTCTCCGCGTAGCTGTTCAGCACATGGGCATACCGTCCCAGCGCGACCGCGCCGTCCTCATCGCCGCCGACGTCGATGATCAGGTAGCCCTCCGCTGCGGCAAGTCCGCCGAGATCAAACTGCACGCTCGGAATATCCACATTCGTATTGGCATAATCCGGCGCACGGAGCGTGATGCCGCGCCTGGCAAACGCCTCCTTGAAATCCGCCGTGCGGAAATAGGGGTTCACAAGGTCGAAATCCACAACTGTGACCGGCGTGCCGGTCTGCGCCAGCGACAGAGCCAGCGATGCGGAAAAATTGGTCTTGCCGGACCCGAAATGTCCGGTCACAACAATGATTTTTTTCGGTGTATACATAAGGTTTACCCTTTCCTTTCCGCGATTTCGGCTTCTCTCTCCGCTTTCTCCCGCAGCGCAGGATCGCCGTATGTAAACGAAAATGTGCGGTATGCGTTAATGACGACGGTTTCCCCGAACTGACTGACACGCGGCGTTTTCATGCCGTAATTCATGTGCATATGTCCGTGGACAAAATACTGCGGCTGATATTGCTCCAACAGAGAACGAAACGCTGCAAATCCCTGATGACACAGATCCTCGCCGTCATGAAAGCCCAGCATCGGTGCGTGCGTGACGAGTATATCAAATCCGCCGTACCGTTTCAGTTTGAACCACAGCCTGCGGATGCGCCTGCGCATTTCCTTTTCGGTGTACTGATGCAGACCGGGACGGTAGCGCATGGAGCCGCCCAGCCCCAGAATGCGTACGCCTTCATGCACATAAATATCATCCTCGATGCAGAAGCATCCCTCCGGCGGAATCGTTGTATATTTTTCGTCGTGATTGCCGTGTACATACAGCAGCGGAACATTGGAAAATGTTTCCAGAAACGAAAGATACCGCGGATTCAGATCGCCGCAGGAGATGATCAGATCAATGCCTTGCAGCTTGCCCGGCTGATAGTGTTCCCAAAGATATGCGGATTCCGTATCCGACATGACCATGATGTTCATAGCGTTTCCCACTTTTTTTATTTTTCACATTGATCTCAGCAGCAATTATTCTTCCGCTTCTGCGGGATGCAGCGTATGCTGCGAGGCAAAAGCACGGAACTGCTCTTTCAGCTCCCGCACCTCCGGAATTCTGCCCACCACATTATCCGCAAGCCAATCCGCACGGATAATTTCTTCTGGCGAGAGCATCTGTCCCTGTTCCAGAATACATTTTCCGGTTCGGTCAAAGATCACACCGGTAAAGGGATTGAGCCAGCCGCCTGTCAGCTGCTCCTTCACCAGTTTTACCAGCTTCTGCGTTCCGCTCGGCAGCCGGCTTGAACAAGCGACGTCAATCGCACCGCTGCTCATGCCCCAGTAGTAATTGAGTGCCTGTGTTTCATTCTGGTTGCCGTCTTTCTTCCACGCGCCGATCAGAACCGAGCGCACCAGATCTTCATACAAACTGCCCCAGTTCCAGACAGGCGCGGCGAGCGGAAATTCGCGGTCGCCGTATACACCGTACAGTCCGGCATCCGGATCATTCGCCTGCGGTGCGGAAATATCGCGGCTCGAAATAATATCCACCTGCTTGCTGCGAAACAGTTCATACGGGTCTTCCTCTTCGAGCGTCAGCCAGCCCAGATGCACCATCGCACGCGGATTCACCAGCTTGACGCCCAGTGCAAACGCATTGATCGCAGCCGGTGTTCCCAGCACCGGATATTCTGCCATGTATCCCACGCGCTCGGTCTCTGTCATCGACCCCGCGATGATGCCTGTAATAAACTTTGCCTCATAGATGCGAAGATAATAAGTACGCACCTGCTTATATGCCGTATTCACGGAGCAGTTGAGCAGAATGACCTCCGGATGGGCAACCGCCATGCGCATCGTCACGGCATGATATGCCGGCGATGTCGTGAAGATCAGCTTGCAGCCGTCTGCAATCGCCTCTGCGATGCGTGCTTCCGCTTCCTCAAACGCTGCAATATATGCCTTTGTCTCAATCGCCGCGCCGAATGTATCCGCAATATAGCGGCGTCCCAGCTCATGATTGTAGCACCATCCGGAGCTCTGCGGATCCCGCGGATAGAGAAACGCGATCTTCAACACGGAGCTGACCATCGGCAGTTTCTTGGTCAGCGTACTGGTCAATGCCGCTTTCTGCGAGGCTTCGGTCGGATTCAGAATATGCGATGCCGGCGTCGGGTCTGCGATCACGCGGAATTCATCGCGCACGCGGTCAATCGCCTTATGCAGCTCCGCAGAGGTCATGTTCCGCAGCTTGGAAAATCCGTAAATTTCCAGAAACAGCACAAACGCATCGCCCGCCGTAATCGGCAGACGCTGCCCCTCGCGGTTCAGATAATATGTCTCAAACACCGAGTATACAAACCGGACATCGCGGCGCAGATCGTCGTCCCAGATCACTGCGGCGGCAGTCTCACCGGCTGCATCCGGCAACTCTGCGCCGTCCTCCGCGGCAACGGTCTGCATCAGCGAAGGGAACCCCCCGACGCGGCTCATCACAATCTCATAAATGCCGGACACACGGTAAAACTCCACGAATTCTGCATAGATCAGATGCTCCTGCGAATCACTTTTCCTCGGCAGGATGCGCGTGACCACCGCCTCGATGCTCACCGCTCCGTTATATTTCGACACACTGACACGCTTATTGCCCTCAACGACATAAAACCGCTGCATGTATTCGTACACAATGATCGGCTCGGAAACGCCCGTCTCCTGCACCGAGTCAAAGAGCGCGGACCATTTGCTGCCGAACTCCGTATCATAATCGAGCAGCGGCATGAAATTGGAGGCAAAGGCAGTCGTGCGCTCGGCAGATGCCGTGCCGGCGATCAGAGACAGCGGAATTTCGATCTGTCCCAGCCGCATCCGGCTCTCCTCGCCGCCGCCGCGCAGCAGATCTTCCAGCACCGGCAGATACGGATATTCGCCGTGCGAAACCGCCTGCCGATACTGTTTTTCTGCCATTTTCTGTGCTTTTGTGTAATCCTGCATTGCCAAATGTCAACAGCTCCTCTTCTGCGTGATGTTGTCTTTTCTATTATACCACGAACACACAGAAATTGCAACAAAAAGGCGGTATCCTGCAAACACAGGATACCGCCCGGAATTCCGATGCAATTCAGTCCTTGGTCATGACCTTCTTCTGCCACGCCCTCTTCCCGCAGTGCGGACAGGTCATCTTGCGCGTCGTGCCGAGGTGCATCGCCCAAACCATTGTCCAGTATTTCGGCACATAGCGCGTGCCGCATTCGGGGCATTCATAGTAGCCCGCCTCGTGTTCGAGTTTCAGTGCGCAAAAGCATCCTGCAAGCAGCACCGCCGTCCCGCCGAGGCAAAGAATGATCCCGAGCGTTGACTGCTGCGCTTCCGCAAGGTATGATCCGCCGATGATCATCATCAGCGATGCGGCAACCGAGATGCCGCCGAGCGTGTATTCTGCCCAGAGCAGCCGTCGGTTCTGCTGTTCCTCGCGCGCCTTCATTTCGAGCAGATTTTCCTCCGCAGTTTTCTTGTAGTTCTCCATATCAATTCTCCTTCCGCTGAAAAGCTCGTTGAGATCCATATGCAGAATCTCACAGAGTGGCATCATCAGAGAGGCATCCGGCAGTGAACGACCGGTCTCCCACTTCGACACCGCACGGTCTGAGATGCCGAGCTGCTCAGCAAGCTGTACCTGCGTCAGTCCCCACTCTCGGCGGCACTGTGCAATGAATTTTCCGATCTGAACCTGATCCATCCGATCACCCCCTGTGTCATCAGCATATCACATGCTGCGGAAAAAGTCTACAAACTGACGGTCGAGCATCAAAAAAACGCGTATTTGCGAAAAACACAAAGCCGCTCTACCGGAAGTAGAGCAGCTTTTTCATCTCATACCGGCGCGATTCCCGGAATCAGATTGCGCACTGCAAAGTAAACGAAAAACAGTCCGATCACAATGCCCCAGAACCAGCCGTTCCGCGGCAGAAGACGCAGCGGCTTTCCGTCCCTGCGAAACCAGTAGGACACCGTTTCCGCATAGAGCAAAATCAGAAGCAGCGCGAGAAACGGCATGGTCACATTGTTGCGCACCGCAGTAAGGAGATGCCCGTGCAGCATTGCCCGAACGCTGCGCGTATTGCCGCAGCCCGGACAGTAATACCCCGTTGCCGCATAAAAAACACAGGGCGGAAAATATGCCGCAAGTCCGAGAATCCGATTACGCAGCAAAAATATGACAGCCGCAAGCAGCGGCGCACCGACTGTCACTGTCATTCGCAGACGCCGGCTCATCAGAACAGCTCCCTTGCGATGTACCGTCCGATTGAGGATGCAATGCGATCTGTTTCACCGGTCAGGTACATGACAAAACCGAACAATCCGATGAAAAATCCGAGTGCGCCGAGTACGATTCCCGTCACCGCCATGCCTTTGCCGCCCGACTTCATGGCAATCGCCAGAATGCCGAGTCCGATTGCTGCGATGCCGATCATCATTGTAATGGTCGTCCAGCAGCAGCCGAGCACCACACTGACAATGCCCAGCACCATCGACGTCACCGAAAGTGCTTTGCTCGGCTCGCTTTTTTGCTGCGGCTGCTGCGGGATTCTGTAATACTGCTGCTGCGGCATCCTGTAATATTGCGTTTGCTGTGTTTGCTGCGTTTGCTGCTGCGGCGGCACCTGCTGATTCGGATTCGGATTTTGATTCTGATCCATAAGAACCTCCGTTTCTTTTCCGGATGATCTCTCATCCGCAGTCACGAAGCACAATCCGCCAGCGCGGTTTTATCCGTTCAAAAGTTGTAACAGCTCCTCAATCCACGCATCGGTCGCACCGCTTGCCACCAATATGATCCAGATCAGTGCGAACAAAATCGCAAGCGCACCCATCACAACGCCTGCAATCGCCATGCCTCTTCCGTCTGTTTTCTTCGCCAGTGCCGCGATGCCGAGGCCCAGTGCCACACCGCCCGGCAGAATCGACAGTGCGCCGACACAACATCCGAACACCACGCCGATGATACCGAGAATCATCGAAGCCGTTGCAAGCCCTTTTCCGCTGCCGCTTTCGTTCTGCTGCGGCGGCTGAACATAAGGCTGCTGTCCGCCGAACTGCTGCGGCGGTGTCCCATAGGGCTGCTCATTCATCTGCGGTGTGCTGTTGTTGAAATCATTTCCGTATTGATCCATCTGCAATATCCTCCGTTTATTTCATTACCATTCATCCGGGTTTGGCATCATTCCCGGCATATGTTCCTGCCCCAATAAGCCAATATAGGTCATCAGTGCGGCAATTCCGACAATCAGCAGTGCGATCACCCCCAGCACGATGCCGAGAACAGCCTGCTTCTTCCATGCCGGTGTCTCTTCTTCTCTGCCGCGTATCAGCGCGACAATGCCGCACACCGCGCTGATTGCGCCGAGTGCCGCCCCGACCTTCATTAAGCATGAGGTCAGACACGCCAAAACACCCAGAATCAGCGATGCAAGCGCGATGCGTGCAGCCGGAGATTCCTCCTGCCGCGGTTTTTCTTCAAACAGCGGATCGTGAAACGTCTCATCCGTCTTCGGCACAAACGCATCCGTTTCTTCCGGTGCGCCGTAGAGTCCGCTGCGAAAGCCCTTTTTATTGTCGTCCATCGTGTGCGTCAGACCGCTCTTCCGAGGAATGCTGCCCCGATGATGCCGGCGTCATTCCCAAGCTTTGCAATCACGATCTCCGCATTCTTCTGCGAATTGCGCGTATAGACCTCTTTTGCGACCAGCTCCTTGACCGGAAGCAGCAGCGCATCGCCCTCATTGCAGACGCCGCCGCCGATGCAGAGAACATCCGGCTGGAAAATGTTGATCGTATTCGTGATGCCGGCTGCCAGTGCGCGAATGTAGAAATCGACAACATCCTTTGCCGCTGCATCGCCCTTTCTCATGCAGTCGAAGGCAGTGCGTGCAGAGACCTTGCCCTGCTCTGCTGCCGTCTGTGCCATCAGGCTGTCCGGATGCGCGTCAATCGCTTCCTGTGTCATGCGAATCAGTCCGGTTGCAGAGGAATATACCTCAAAGCAGCCCTTTCTGCCGCAGGTACACTGCGGACCGTCCAGATTCAGCACAGTATGACCGATCTCGGCTCCGGCAAAATTGGAGCCGTCATAGATCTTGCCGTTTATAACAATGCCGCCGCCGACACCGGTTCCCAGTGTGATGCAGACTGCATTTTCCGCGCCCTTTGCCGCACCTGCGACATATTCGCCGTATGCTGCTGCGTTTGCATCATTCTCGACGAATGCCGGTCTGCCGGTTGCCTCCGAAATCCATTTGACCATCGGCACATTGTGAAAATCCAGATTGTTGGAATATTCGATGATGCCCGTGGAAGAGTTGGCGATGCCCGGCGTGCCGATGCCGATCCATTCGACCTGCTCCGGCGTCAGTCCCTGCTGCCGGATGACATCCAGCGCACATGCCGCCATATCTGCGGCAATCTCCTCTGCCGGACGCGGCCGGTTCGTCTTGCGCGACACCTTGCCCAAAATCTGATAGTTTTCGTCAACCAGTCCGGCGACGATATTCGTGCCGCCGAGATCAATGCCCACATAGTATTTCATTTGTCTGTCCTCCGTTTTTTGATTGCAGTGTGTCTTCGTACATCAGCTTTTCTTTTGCAGCGTCTTTGTCACAAGCAGGGTGCAGTCCTTGCTGCGCACGGTAAACGCACCGAAATTTGCGGGAATAAAGACCGATTCTCCGCGTGAGAGCGGCATAACAACGCCGCCTTCATAGACCAGTGCCGCTTCGCCCTCTGTCATCAGCAGGTGAATGTACGATTCCCCGTTCGGCGCATCAAATGCTGCCTCTTCGGTGATGTGCAGCTCCCATGTCGTGAAATACGGGCAGTCCGCGAGCAGCGTACTCTCATGCCCTTCCATCTTCTGCGGCGGCCGCTTCACACGCGGCGGCGCAGACCATGTTTTTGTCACATCCACCGCCTTGTCGATGTGCAGCTCTCTGGGCTTGCCGTCCGCACCGACGCGCTCATAGTCATAGACGCGGTAGGTGATGTTGGAATTCTGCTGAATCTCTGCGATCAGGATGCCGGCACCGATGGCATGCAGCGTACCTGCCTCAATGAAAAACACATCACCCTTGCGCACCGGCACCAGCCGCACATAATCCAGCAGTGTGCCGTCCTGAATGTGCGCACGGAATTCTTCCTTTGTCAGCTCACGGTTGAAGCCGTAGGCAAGTGCCGCGCCTTCCTCGCAGTCCACGATATACCAGCATTCGGTCTTGCCGCTTTCGCCGTTCTCATGCTCCTTCGCATAGCGGTCATCCGGATGCACCTGCACGCTCAGATCCTGCTGTGCATCAATCAGCTTGATCAGCACCGGAAATGCCGAAAAACTCGCGGCACCCTCACCGACACGCGCTGCCCAGTCCTGATCCAGATACTCTTGCAGCGTCATCCCCTTGCTGATGCTGTTTGCAATGGTCGAGCATCCCGCAGAATGGCAGGAAAGCTCCCAGCTTTCCGCGATCCGTTCCAGATCGGAATCCTTTCCGAACTCATCGCGCAGTCTTGTGCCGCCCCAGATATAATCCTGAAACGCGGGCTTCAATTTCAACGGTTCCATTTCCTTACCTCCCAGATTCCCGATTGATTTTACGGGGTATTATGATACAGTTTCATCCAAAATACCGTATGCTCAGCGGCATTGCCCTCTGCGCTGCAACCGGCTTTCTGGCTGCCGGATCTCGTCAGGTATCCGGCAATTCCTGTATTTTTTCGTAGAGCTTCTGCGCCGTGTCCGCATTGACACCCGCAGTCTTTTGCAGCTGCTCTGCCGTCGCCGCTTTGAGCTGTGCGCGGGTTTTATAGGTCAGCAGCAGCTTTTGTGCCTTCTTCTCTCCGATGCCCGGAACCTCCGTCAGCACCAGACCGTAGCTGTTCTTTTTGTGCTTTGCTTTCATATAGGTAATCGCATAGCGGTGTACCTCATCCTGAATGCGCGTCAGCAGCATGAATGCCGCCTGCCTGTCGCGCACGGAGATCTCTCCGCCGTTTGTGGCGATGGCTCTGGTCCGGTGCTTTTCGTTCTTGACCATGCCGAACAGCGGAACCGTCAGACCCATTTCATCCAGGATCGGCTGGATCGCCGCGACATGTGTTTTTCCGCCGTCCAGCAGAATCAGATCCGGCAGCACCGCGAACGCATTGTCCCTGTTTTGTTCCGCATCCGCCTCATCCTGTGCCTTGAAGTATTCCGCAAAGCGGCGGCGGATGACCTCCTGCATCGCGGCATAATCGTTCTGTCCGCTCTGCTCCTTGATCGAAAACCGGCGGTATGCCTGTTTCAGCGGTCTGCCGTTTTCAAAGACGACCATGCCTGCGACCATCGCCGCAGAGGAGAGATTGGATATATCATACGATTCGATGCGCACAGGCGGCTTTTCGAGTCCGAGCACCTTGCCCAGCTCTTCCAGTGCCTGCAATTCTCTGCCTGTTCTGCCCGATTGCAGAGAGAGCTTTTCGCCCGCATTTTGCTTTGCCATCTGCACCAGACGGCGGCGCGCACCGCGTTCGGGCTGCTCGACGGAAACCGCATGTCCTGCCTGCGCGGTCAGCAGATCCGTCAGCAATTCCAGCTCTGCGGGCAGCGTTTCCAGCAAAATCACACGCGGCAGATCCTTTCCGCTCTTGCCGCTGTAATACTGCGGAAGAAACTCATCCAGCGGCTGCTCCGAGAGCGCGTCCGCAGAAATGCGGAACGTATTCTGATCGGACAGTCTGCCGCCGCGGTAAATCAGGACGGAGATGACCGTCACCTCTCCTGACTGCATCATGCCGATGACATCCGTATCGGCAGCCACAGCATCCAGAATGTCCTGCTTCTCGCCTGCCGCACGGATCGCTGCGATGCGGTCGCGCAGGCGCGCTGCTTCTTCAAAATCCAGCTTCTCTGCCGCATCCTGCATTCGCTGTTCCAGCGCAGAAATTGTACGGTCTCCGCCGTTTTTGATAAACTTCACTGCATCTGCGACAATTTCGGCATACGCCTCTTCTCCGATTTCCCCGCGGCAGACGCCCATGCACTGCCCGATATGATAATTGAGGCACGGACGCTCTTTGCGAAACTGCGCCGGAAATGCCCGGCGGCAGGTCGGGAGCTGAAACAGCCGGTTGACAGTCGCAACCGTCTGCCGCGCAGTGAATCCGCTCATATACGGACCCAGATAGGTTCCCGGTTCGTCGGTGTGCAGTGCCGCTGTGATCTTTGCAAAGGGCGGCGGAGAAATGCGGATATAATGATAACCCTTGTCATCTTTCAGCAGAATGTTATAGGGCGGCTTATGCTGTTTGATCAGCGAGCATTCCAGTATCAGTGCCTCATATTCGGAGCCTGTGACGATGAAATCATAGTCATAGACCTGCGAGACCATCTTTGCCGTTTTCGGCGTATGATCCGGATGATCGCGAAAATAACTTGTGACACGGTTGCGCAGATTTTTTGCCTTGCCGATATAGATGATCTTCTCCTGCGCATTCTTCATGATATACACGCCCGGAGATGTCGTCAGCGCGGCTGTTTTTTGCTGCAAATAGGGAAGTCTCGGATTCATCCGGCATCCTCTCCGCCGTCATCGTCTTCTTCATATTCGTCGTCGTCATCGTATTCGTCATCTTCGTAATCGTAATCGAAGTCATCCTCTTCATCGTCGTCCTCGATGACGCCGAATTCATATTCAAATGCTTCCTCACGGTCAGTCAGCACATCCCGCTCTTCATTGCCCTGCCACATATCCTCTGCTGCACGCTTTGCACGCTGCTGCAAGCTCAGCTTCTGTTTGCCCGGAATCTCCTTCATCAGCGGAGAATCCGCAAACATCGTCGAGGTGAATGATGTCGATTCCGCACGGTCGCCGTAGCAGTCGATGTCCATCTCCTCCACGCGCAGCGTCTGTTCCATTGCCGTGAAGAAGAAAATGTACGCCACCGCATTGACCAGCATACTCGCGTAAACACGGTAGCCCGCGATGCCCGGCAGCATCCCCGCAAGGATCAGCGCACAGGTGATCACAACGATCTTTTGCAGCTTCGTGTTCTGCGGATCCAGCATCAGCAGGGAAAACGCCACGCCCGTTGAAAACAGCACATGGCAGATAATCAGCGTGAGCGAAAGACCGTAGTAGATCGAACGCATAAACGGAATCAGCTGAAATTCCAGCAGCATTAAGATCACTTCGACCGTGATATACACAATCAGCAGCACTTTCATAAGCCCGCGCGCGCGCACCAGTCTGTCCAGCCAGACGATGCTCAGCGTGAACAGCACAAACGCGCCCGTCTCAATCACATATGCCACAACCTCAAACGGTATCACATAATGCCCGTTTTTCGCAAGCGAATAATAGTAAATCAGACAGACCACGATGAATACGATAAACAGAATATTGCCGTACCGTCCCATTTTCATGCAGTCTTCCAGCGTATACGGCCGCTTGACCTCCGGCTTGCGCTCCGTCAGCCTGCCCTCTCGCTGTGCGGCACGGCGTTCCTGCCTTGTCATGATCGTCTGCGGTGTTTTCTTTTCCTTATTTGCCATAGAGATGCCTCCCTTTTTGGGGGTCAATCCGGTCACTTCGCAGCCAATGCTCTCTGCCCGATGTCCCTGCGGTAATGCACACCGTCAAAGCGGACATTCTCTGCCGCAGCATATGCCGCATCCAGTGCCTCCCGCAGAGTGTCACCCGCTGCCGTAATGCCCAGCACTCTGCCGCCTGCGGTCAGGAACACATCGCCGTCCAGCTTTGTGCCGGCATGGTAGACCGATGCGCCCGCTGTCTGCCCCTGTGCATCCAGCCCGCTGATTTCTTTGCCGGTTTCATATTTTTCCGGATAGCCGCCGCTCGCCAGAATGACACAGGCACATGCGCCGGATTTCCATTCGACCGGCAGCTCACTCAGTGTACGCGCTTCCACTGCCTCCATGATGTCCAGCAGATCCGTTTGCAGCATCGGCAGAACGACCTGCGTTTCCGGATCACCGAAGCGGCAGTTATATTCAATCACCTTCGGCCCGTTCGGCGTCAGCATCAGACCGAAGTACAGACAGCCGCGGAATGTGCGGTTTTCACCGTTCATCGCGTGCATGGTCGGCAGAAAGATTTCACGCATGCACTGCTCCGCAATTTCCTTTGTGTAATAAGGATTGGGGGAGACCGTTCCCATGCCGCCGGTATTCTTGCCGCAGTCGCCGTCCAGCGCGCGCTTGTGATCCATCGAAGAGATCATCGGTACGACTGTCTCACCGTCTGTGAATGACAGCACCGAAACCTCCGGTCCGGTCAGAAACTCCTCAATGACAACCTTTGCGCCGCTCTCGCCAAAGATCCGGTCCTCCATAATCGACCGAACCGCAGCAATCGCCTCGGCTTCATCCTGCGCAAGAATGACGCCCTTGCCCAGTGCCAGACCGTCCGCTTTGACAACGGTCGGATAGGTATTCTGCTGACGGATATAGGCAATCGCCTCATCCGCGTCGTCAAACACCTCATACTTTGCAGTCGGAATGCCGTATTTCTTCATCAGATCCTTGGAAAAGACCTTGCTGCCCTCGATGATGGCAGCCGCCTTCGACGGACCGAATACCTTGAATCCGTTTTCGCGCAGCAGGTCTGCCAGCCCCAGCACCAGCGGATCGTCCGGCGCAACAAACACCCAGTCTGCACAAAGTTCCTTTGCAAGCGCGAGCATCCCGTCCAGATCGGTCGCCTTGACCGCGTGACAGGCTGCATATTTTGCAATGCCGCCGTTTCCGGGCGCGCAGTGCAGCTCCGTGACACGCGGACTCTCGCTGAGCTTCATGACAATGGCGTGCTCTCTGCCGCCGCCGCCGACTACCAGTATTTTCATGATTGTTTCGTTTCCTTTCAGAAATAAATAGAGGTATCTCCGATGGATTTATCATGGGGCTCTGCCCCATACCCCGCCAAAGGATCAGAGACCCTTTGGAATCCCGTTATGAGGGTAGATTATTTTAAACAATCCAATGGGAGTTCGCGGATTTCGCAATAATGTATCTTCCTGAGCGACGGCGTATTCATCAGCGCGCGCATCACGCCGCCGTGACAGACAATCAGCAGTTTTCCGATGTCCGTGCGCTGCGCGTAAGGCAGCACCCATGGCAGCACCCGCGCACGCAGCTGCGCATGTGTCTCCCATTTTTGAAAGCGGTGCTCCGGCAGATGCACGCCGCCGCTTTGCTTGTACTCCTGCCATGCGTCGTAGATGTCCTTCTGTGACATGTCGCTGTAATCGGTCGCCGGCAGCCATTCAAAAATGCCGGGCGCAACTTCAATCGGGCGGTCGATTTCCCGCGAGACAATCGCCGCAGTCTGCAAGGCTCTGGGGTAGGGCGAGGAAACAATCAAATCCACATCCTGTATGCGCGGATCCTTTGCAGCCGCCTCCGCCTGCGCAATGCCCGCCGGTGTGAGCTGTCCCAGCTCCGCACCCTGCCCGCGCAGTCCGAGCTTTACGGTGTCCGCATAGGTCGGTTCGCCGTGGCGCATGAGGTAGATAGTCACCGTCTTCGCCCCTTTCTGCTGATTTCCTTGTGCATGCAACCAATCAGTGATGGAACAATCTCAGCCCGCAGAACGCCATTGCAATGCCGTACTTGTTGCACTGCTCGATGACGAGATCGTCGCGGATGGAACCGCCCGGCTCGACGATGTACTCGACGCCCGACTTGTGTGCGCGGTCGATGTTATCCGGGAACGGGAAGAACGCATCGGAGCCGAGGCATACGCCCGTGTTCTGCGCGATCCATGCCTGCCGCTCCTCTTTTGTGAAGACTGGCGGCTTCTGCGTAAACACGTGCTCCCACTCGCCGTCTGCAAGAATGTCCATATAATCCTCACCGATGTAGAGGTCAATCGCATTGTCACGGTCGGGGCGTTTAATATCATCACGGAACGGCAGATTCAGCACCTGCGGTGCCTGACGCAGCCACCAGTTATCTGCTTTGGTACCGGCAAGGCGGGTACAGTGAATTCTCGACTGCTGTCCTGCGCCGATGCCGATTGCCTGTCCGTCCTTGACATAGCAGACAGAGTTCGACTGCGTATATTTCAGCGTAATCAGCGAAATAATCAGATCAAATTTCTTGTCGTCAGGGATGTTCTTGTTCTCAGTGACGATATTGGAAAGCATCGTTTCTTCGTTGATTGCAAGGTCATTTCTGCCCTGCTCGAAGGTCACGCCGAACACTTCCTTATGCTCGGTCTTCGGCGGCTCATATGCCGGGTCGATCTGCACAATATTGTAATTGCCCTTGCGCTTGGTTTTGAGAATTGCAAGTGCCTCATCGGTATAGCCCGGCGCGATAACGCCGTCGGAAACCTCACGCGCAATCAACGTCGCGGTGATCGCATCGCACTCATCCGAGAGCGAGATCCAGTCTCCGAAGGAGGACATTCTGTCCGCACCGCGCGCTCTTGCATAGGCACATGCCAGCGGAGAAAGCTCGCCCAGATCATCGACAAAATAGATTTTTTTCAGCGTATCCGAGAGCGGTCTGCCGATTGCGGCACCCGCCGGAGACACATGCTTGAACGAGGTCGCTGCCGGCATACCGGTTGCAGCTTTCAGCTCGCGCACAAGCTGCCAGCCGTTGAACGCATCCAGCAGGTTGATGTAGCCCGGATTGCCCGAAAGCACCGTAATCGGCAGGTCACTCCCGTCGTTCATGTAGATGCGTGCAGGCTTCTGATTCGGATTGCAGCCATACTTCAAAAGACGTTCGGTTTCCATGTTGATGATCCTCCTTGTGATCAGTTTCAAAATTGTTTTCTCTTAAACGGTGTCCATTCCTCTGCGGCATTGCAGCTTTTTTCGGTTCAGCTCTGCTTCTTTTTTCTGCGCAGAATCACGATAACAATGACAATGACGATCACCAGCAGAAGGAGCAGCAGCCACAGCCACCAGAGCGATGATGTTTTCCCGCTGCCTTCCGCATCCGTCTGATTCGGCACAGCCTCCGCCGTGCTGTCATCTGCCGCGCTCTGATCTGCGGGCTTTGTCATTTCCGCGCTTTCAAACGTCAGGATCTCGGAATAATCCGAATAAAAATCCTCCTGTCCGTTCTGTGTGCAGTAATATCTTGCGCGCAGCTCAATCGGCGTATCGGCTTCGATCGCACCGCCCTCTGCCTCGGCAAGATTTTGCAGCGCGACGTTCAGCTCGCCGGATTTGATTGTCCAGTCGCCCTGCAAGGATGTCCATTCGCTGCTCCCCTGCACACGGGCTTCCGTTTCCAGACTGATCCCGCCCTGCGTACCGGTCAGCTGCGCGACCTGCTTTGCCAGCGTATCGCTCACATCCAGCTTGAATGCGATCATCGGATAGCCGTTGAATGTCTCTTCGATGTACCGCAGATCAGAAATCACCGGTGCAGCCAGCTCGCCTTCTTTGACAGGCTCGGCACGCTCGGCATCCTTTCCCACCGCTGCAATCTCCGACCAGTCGGATGCGGTGATATGCTCCTCCAAATCCATATCACGCGCAGTCACAAGCCAGCGCACGCGGACATAGAGCGTATGCTTCGTAAAATCAATCTTCGGATAGCTGCCGTATTCATCCGACACGATCTCATACTGATCCTCTTTCAGGACATCCTTCCAGCCGTCATAATCGGAATCCGCATGATCGCCGTACCAGCTCTTGTCCTCCGGATCATCTATATTGCCCATGTACCGGAAAATCCATTCACTCATGGATGTCTGTTCCGAATAGCTCTGGCTGATATACGCCCAGTCACCCAGATGCTGCACATAATCCGTATCGTAGCCGTCCGTATCCCAGTACGAATTATAGTGCCAGTCGTCCTGCGCATCGAGCGACCAGTCGATCTGCGCCTTCACCCAAATGTCGGTGTAGCCCATTTCGTTGAGCTTCTGCGCAGAGAGATCATAGTCGGCACTCATGCTGTCCGCCCATTCACTCATCGAATTGTTCTGGGAATAATGCACCTCACAGGTGTTCTCGGAATCTGCACCGTCCAGATAGATGATCGAAACATTTTCCGGTGCAGTCAGATCAAAGGGAAGTGTCAGCTCCGTCTCCGCAAAGACGCCGACCGCATACGCCGGAATCATCAGCAATGCCGCCAGTGCAGCAGAAATACTTTTTTTCATCTCATGACACCTCTTGTCTGTATATTCCATCCCAGGTCACAGTTCAGTCGTTCTTCGGCGCATTGCCGAAGCGGTTTACAATCTTGCTGGTTGCATTGCCGGTTTCCGGATCAATATACCGCACAAACAGTGAGATCTTGTTGTCCGGATTCAGGCTGTTCCAGATGAGCTGGGTGAAGCCGTCGATGTCATCCGGAATCGACACGAGCTTCGGCTCGCCCTGAAAGCTCGGCAGCGGATTGCCGTCACCGACATAGGTGTGAATGAAATGTCCCTGTCCTGCAATCGGGTTCTCATAGGAAAATGTAAACCGCTGGCAGGAGGAGGGGTCGCCGTCCGCACTTTTCAGAATGGACAGCGCGTAATTGAAATCACCCTTCTCGCAGCGGACGATGCCGGAAATTCTGGGGGTATAGTTCGGCGCGTCCGGCTCAAAACGGCGTGCGCGGA
Organism: Oscillospiraceae bacterium; assembly: GCA_045627405.1. Taxonomy (GTDB): domain Bacteria; phylum Bacillota; class Clostridia; order Oscillospirales; family Ruminococcaceae; genus Firm-04. The sequence goes on from JAZQNP010000106.1 coordinate 18,593, forward strand.
GTCCCTGCTCAAAGGTGAACTGATGATCCATCGCCTCATAGATTGTATCGGTCTGGTCGCCGTTTGTCACGATGGTCTTATTCCCAAGCACCCGTACCGGCGAATAGATAATCAGCGACGGATCGGTGCATTTGCTCTCGTCATATGCCTGTGTTTTCAGATTCGCGCCGTCCGGTACAAAAATGCGGTTGCGCGAATTCTCACTTCTGCCCATGATAAAATAGGCTGCCACGGCATGCTTGCCGTCTGCGGATTTTCCGAGGATAATGCCTCTGCCCGGATAGCTGTTGCTTTGCAGCTCCTGTGCCAGTGAGATCATTGCCATAATGGTACCCTCCAATATTTGTTGTGATTGCAAAATCTGTCAATCTGCCGTACAGCCGTACATTCGTGTGCAGCCCGGTCTGTCATCATTCCAGAATCTGCACCTGATTGCCCTTGACGCGCAGCTTATCCTCACAGAACAGCCGCACCGCTTCCGGCAGAATGTTCCATTCCGCCTCTTCCATTACACGCTTTTGCAGCGTCTGCGGCGTATCGTCCTGCTGTACGGCGACCGCCTTCTGCAAAATGATCGGGCCGCCGTCGCAGACCTCGTTGACAAAATGCACCGTCGCGCCGGTGAGCTTCACGCCCTTTTCCAGTGCCGCTTCATGCACATGCAGACCGTAATAGCCCTTGCCGCAGAAGCTCGGAATCAGTGCGGGATGGACATTGATAATCTTATTCGGATAGGCGCGGCAGATCTTTGCATCGAGAATCGTCATGAAGCCTGCCTGCACGATCAGATCGGCATATTCCTCGTAAAAAGCCTCCATCATCGCATCGGTATATGCCTCGGCCGTCGGAAACTGCTTCTTCGGAATCACGCGTGTCGGAATGCCTGCATTCTTTGCACGCACCAGCGCATAGGCATCGGGCTTCGAGCTGATGACGCAGGTGATGCGCCCGCCGCCGAGTTCACCGCGGTTTTGCGCGTCAATCAATGCCTGCAAGTTGGTGCCGCCGCCGGACACCAGTACGATAATTTTTTTGTCGTCTGCCATTGGTATCGCCTCCCTTTTCTTTACAGAAATACAGTATTCTGCAAAAGCGTTTTACGGTTCTGCATATTTCTCTTGAACTCTTGAAGCTCCGCCGTGATCGCATCATAGAGCGAAAAGTTTTCATCCTCTGCCTCTGCGCTTTCAGCCTGCGAATCGCACTCTTCCGCTTTTTGTTCTCTCCGATTTGTCTGCATTCAAGCAATGATGACGCCCTCGTCGCCTGTCACCAGCTCACCGAGGATATATGCGGTTTCTCCTGCTGCATTGAGGATCGAGACTGCCTTGTCTGCATCCTCTGCCGCAACGGAAACGATCATGCCGACGCCCATGTTAAAGGTATTGAACATGTCGCGCTCGGGGATATTGCCCGTCTGTGCGATGAGATCAAAGATCGGCAGCACGCGGACATTTTCGCGCGGGATGCGTGCCGAAATGCCCTGCGGCAGGCTGCGCGGAATGTTCTCATAGAAGCCGCCGCCCGTGATATGGGAGATTGCCTTGACACCGACCTGTTCCAGCAGTGCCAGAATCGGCTTGACATAGATCTTCGTCGGGGTCAGCAGCGTCTCGCCCAGCGTCGAACCGAGGTCGGCATAGTGCCGCGCAAGATTCTGCTCATTGACCGTAAACACCTTGCGCACCAGCGAGAAGCCGTTGGAATGCACGCCGCTGGACGCCAGTGCGATCAGCACATCGCCCGCTTTCTGCGTATCGGGTTTCAGAATCTTCTGCTTGTCAACGATGCCGACTGCAAAGCCCGCCAGATCGTATTCATCCTCCGGATAAAAGCCCGGCATCTCCGCAGTCTCACCGCCGACCAGTGCCGCGCCGGACTGCACACAGCCCTCTGCCACACCGGAGACAATCTCTGCAATGCGCTCCGGCACATTCTTGCCGCAGGCGATGTAATCGAGGAAGCACTGTGGCTTCGCACCGCAGCAGATGATGTCATTGACACACATCGCAACGCAGTCGATGCCGACGGTGTTGTGACGGTTCATCAGAAACGCGAGTTTGAGTTTTGTGCCGACGCCGTCCGTGCCGGAGACCAGCACCGGCTGTGTGATGCCGGTCAGATCGAGCTGAAACAGACCGCCGAAGCCGCCGATGCCGTCCAGCACACCGCTCGTCGCAGTGCGGGCAACATGCTGCTTCATCAGCTCGACCGCCTTATAGCCCGCGGTCACATCCACGCCGGCATTCTTATAGCTTTCCGAAAAACTGTTCTTTCCGTGTTCCATTCTCAGATTCTCCTTATTCTTCTCCCGTAAAGCAATAGGTGCAGAGCGAATCCGGATCAATGCCGACCGCACGCTTGACATCTGCCAGCAGATGATATTTCAGCGAGGTGAAATTGAGCCGCCGTGCAATCTCATTGACCATTGCGTTATAGCGATCGGTATTGTCGGTGCAGTAATCCTGCAAATAGCGGTCATCGCCGTCGAAATCGCGGATGACCTGCCGCGCAATGAGATCGAGATCGGATTTGCCGGGGGAGAAATTCAAAAACTTGCAGCCGAACATACTCGGCGGGCTGGCAGAACGCACATGCACCTCTTTGGCACCGTTGCTGTACAAAAACGCGACAGTATTGCGCATCTGTGTGCCGCGAACAACGGAATCGTCGAGGAACAGCAGCTTCTTGTCGCGGATGAGCTGCTCCACGGGAATCAGCTTCATATGCGCAGTCAGATCGCGGATCGACTGCTTTGCGGGCGTGAAGCTGCGCACCCATGTCGGGGTATACTTGATGAACGGTCTTGCAAAGCGAATGCCGCTCTCATTGGCATAACCGATGGCATGTCCGTTTCCGGACTCCGGAATGCCTGCGACAATGTCCACGTCAATGCCCTTGTCGCGCTTTGCAAGCAGCGCGCCGCAGTTGTTGCGCATGACCTCGACATTCACGCCTTCATAGCAGGAGGTCGTGTAGCCGTAATAAATCCACAAAAACGCGCAGATCCGCATTTTCTTATTCGCCGGCATGACCTGTTCGCAGTTGTCCGGCGTCAGAAAGACAATCTCGCCCGGACCGAGATCCCGGTCATAACGATAGCCGAGATTCATATAGGAAAACGATTCAAACGCGGCGCAGTAGCCCTCTTCGCCCTTGCCGATGATGATCGGCGTTCTGCCCATGTAATCGCGCGCGGCATAGATGCCGTCCTTTGTCATGAGCAGCAGTGTCATGGAGCCTTTGATCTGCTCCTGCGCATAGCGGATGCCCGCAGGAATCGTGTCACACTGGTCGATCAGTGCCGCGACCAGCTCTGTCGGATTGATCACGCCGCCGCTCTGCTCATTGAGATGTCCGCCGCGCGAGATAATGTCGTTCATCAGTTCTTCGGCATTGTTGATTTTTCCGACGGTTGTCAGCGCGTAGCTGCCCAGGTGCGACCGCACCAGCACAGGCTGCGGATCCGTATCACTGATACAGCCGATGCCCATATTGCCGTGCATTGCGTCCATATCATCACCGAATTTTGTGCGAAACGGTGCATTTTCGATGTTGTGGATCGCTCTCTGAAATCCTTCCTCCCTGTCATAGACCACCATGCCGCCTCTGCGTGCGCCGAGATGCGTGTGATAATCCACGCCGAAGAACAGGTCTGCGGTGATGTCGCGCTTCGACACCGTCCCGAATAATCCGCCCATAAGCTCCTCCGTTGTGAATGCGGAATGCAGAATGCGGAATGCGGACACAAAGCCGCAGTCCGTCCGTCATGCATCGCGCAGGATTTTGTGCCGCGAGCCGCCGCAGAGCGCAGCAGCCGCAGGAAAAACTCTCCGAAACCGCAGAAATCTCTCAGCGAAACCGGTACGGTTCATTCCGCAGCCCGATTCCGCATACCGCGTTTCCTCAGGCGTTCTCTTTCAGACGCTTCATGATCTCCTGATAGGCTTCCTCAACACCGCCCATATCTCTGCGGAAGCGATCCTTGTCCAGCTTCTCATGCGTGGTGGAATCCCAGAAACGGCAGGTGTCCGGCGAAATCTCGTCCGCCAGCACGATCTGTCCGTGGAATCTGCCGAACTCGATCTTGAAGTCGATCAGGTCGATGTTGAGCTTCTTGAAAAACTGCACCATGAACGCATTGACCTTGAACGCATATTTCGCAATGGTATCCAGCTCTTCCTTCGTTGCAAGACCGAGTGCCAGTGCATAGTAATCATTGATGAACGGATCGTGCAGATCGTCGTTCTTGTAGCTGAATTCGAGGATCGGAGTGAGCAGCTGTCTGCCCTCCTCAACGCCCATTCTCTTGGAGAAGCTGCCTGCCGCAACATTGCGCACAATGACTTCCAGCGGAACGATCTCCACCTTCTTGACCAGCGTTTCCCGCTCGGAAAGCTCCTCGACCAGATGCGTCGGGACGCCCTCTTTTTCGAGCATGGAGAACATGACATTGGTCATCTGGTTATTGATGACGCCCTTGCCCTTGATCGTACCTTTCTTTGCGCCGTCGCCCGCAGTCGCATCATCCTTGTAATCCACGATGACGAGATCGGGATCGGAAGTCGCATAGACCTTTTTTGCCTTGCCCTCATAGAGCTGCTCGCCTTTTGTTACGTTTGCCATGATAAAATTCCTCCTGAAATCATAATCTTTTTATCATTTTGCGGCACACCGCTTCGTGTTCCGCATTGCAATCAGAGCTCCGCAATCTTCTCTTGCAGTGCCGCATCCTTCTTCTGCACGCCCTCGATCATCTCCGCCTTGCGTGCTATGAGCTGCTGTGCCAGTCCGTCATCGGAAAGAGCCAGCATCTGCACCGCGAGGATTGCCGCGTTCTTCGCGCCGTCCACGGCGACTGTCGCAACCGGAATCCCCGGCGGCATCATCACGGTCGCCAGCAGCGCGTCCATGCCGCTGAGTGCCGCGCCCTTGCACGGAATGCCGATGACCGGCAGTGTGGTGTGTCCGGCGATGACGCCCGCCAGATGCGCTGCCATGCCCGCCGCACAGATGATGACACCGTACCCGTTTACCTCTGCATTTTCCGCAAATTCCGCCGCCAGTGCCGGTGTGCGGTGCGCGCTCATGACATGTGCCTCAAACGGAACGCCGAAGCTTTTCAGCTCAGTCAGCGCGCCCTTGACAACAGGAAAATCACTGTCGCTGCCCATAATCACTGCAACTTTTTTCATGATAAGTATTCTCCTTTCCGTTCAGTTCAGGAAACTGGACGGCGCAGCCAATGCCTGTGCGTCCGTGAATCCGCTGTAAGTATATTCGCCCGCTGCATTGCGGGAAACGGTCAGAAACATCACCGTGTTGACCAGCTCCGGATCGGCATCGCTGTGATCGCGGCGATAGGTCACGTTCATCCGCACGGAATATGCCGGATACCCTTCTGCACGGATCAGCGCAATCCGGCTGATCTCCGCCGAAGCCAGCGTGCAGCTCCGGTAACGGTAGCCGACGCGGAGCGATGCGGTATCCTCCGCAGAGAGCAGAGAAGCATCCGGTGCCTCTCCGGTCAGGAACAGATAGGTGAGATAATCCGCCGAAGCTTCGCCCAGTGCGAGCAGCACCTGCGCATCCCGCATCGGCAGCTCTGCAAGCTGCGCTGCATCCCATTCCATCCGCACCGTGTGCAGTCCGACCGCATGCTCGGAATACCACGCTTGCAGCTGCCAGTCCGGCTCCGAAACCGCATAGGTAAAGCGGTTCTGTTTATTTGTCAGCGTCAGCATCCCGTCTTCGTAAGTGCAGGTGTCCCACACGGCGTCCTGCCAGCGGGTGCCGTCGTCCCGGTAGAGATGATACTGTTCTCCGGTTCTGCCGGTTTCGGTCAGCTCCGCCGCCCAGATGCCGTCTGCGATCTGCTGGAATGAGGTGTAGATCAGCGGGGCAAGCAGATTGCCGTCAATGCCGAGCAGACCGTAGCGGTCATTCGCGCCGCTGCCGTCTCTTGCAATCAGCACATTGCCGCTCATCTTCCGCAGATAATACCACGCCGGCTCGATCATCACCTTGCCGCCTGCGGTCTTTGCACCCCACAGCCCGTTCTCCGAATACAGCATCACAGCGGTACTGTCCGTCTGCGTCTGCGTGCCGGTATCCGCCTCCGCATCACCGTCCGGATCTCTTCGGTACATCGCACTGCTCAGCAGCGCGCCGAGACAGAGCAGCAGCGACAGCAGCACGAGGATCAGCAGCTTGATTCGGCTTTCGCGTTCCATAGCGTGAGATCCTTTCGTGCATTATGCGTCCAAATCAAAATCAATGTCAATATCCGGCGCATCGGCACCGCCGTCTGTACCGCCTGCCGTATCCTCGTCATCATCATGTACAAAGCAGTCGGTATTCTCCTCCGTTTCGCGCACCAGATAGACAGGGCGGTTCTTGACTTCCAGATAGGTTTTCGAGAGATACAGCCCCAGAATGCCGGTGCAGAAAAGCTGCAAGCCGCCGAGGAAGAAGATCGAGCAGATAATCGTCGGGTAGCCCGTAACCGTCTCTCCGACGACCAGCTTCTTCACCACCGTCACAATAATCATAATCAGTGCGATGAGACAGCTCAGCAGTCCGAGAATCATGGAAACCGTCAGCGGTGCCGTCGAGAAGCCGATGATGCCCTCGATGGAATAGCGGAACAGTCCCCAGAAGCTCCATGCGGTCGTACCCGCAGCGCGCTCCACATTTTCATATTCGATGTATTTCACGCGGAATCCGACCCAGGAAAAAATGCCCTTGGAGAAGCGGTTGTATTCGGTCATCGACAACACGGCATCGACCATCTGCCGCGTCATGAAGCGAAAATCCTGTGCGCCGTCCACGATCTCCGTCTGCGAGATCTTGTTCATGATGCGGTAGAACAGCCGTGCAAACCACGAGCGCACCTTGGATTCGCCCGCTCTGCTGACGCGTCTGGTCGTTGCGCAGTCATATTTTCCGCTCGCCACAGCCTCATACATCTGCGGCAGGAAAGACGGCGGATGCTGCAAATCGGCATCCATCACGACGCAGTAATCGCCCTTTGCATTCTGCAAGCCGGCGTACATGCCCGCCTCCTTGCCGAAATTGCGCGAAAACGAGATGAACCGCACACGGCGGTCGCGCTTTGCAAGCTGCCGCAGTCCGCGCAGCGTGTGATCCTTGGAGCCGTCGTCGATGAACAGATACTCAAAGAGCAGCTCCGGATGCGCCGCCTGCATCTGTGCCGAGACCTTTGTGATCTCCGCGTAAAACAGCGGCAGCACTTCTTCTTCGTTATAACACGGCACAATCACCGAGATCAGTTTTTTTTCTGCCAAAGCAGTTTCCCTCCTGTTTTCGACTGCACCGCTGCGCAAGGACAAACGGAAAAACGGAAAAACGGAGAATCCGGATATTTCCGCACTTTCGCAGGAGCGCATAATCATACACTGTATATTATAACCGATATTTTACAAAAAAGCAAGAGGAATTCCGCAGAAATCGCCGCTCCCTGCCTATTTCATGAAAATCGACGGACAATGCCGTACATTCCGGAAGATTTTTGACGCACTGCAAATCCGTACCGCATGTGACAATCCGATATATACCGCCGACGATTTCATATTGCATCTGCGACGCTTTTATGTTATAATACAAACAAAACCGAAGTCTGCAACAAAAGGAGAACCGCCATGGCGAACCCCAAAACAACCAAATGCAATGAGAATATCTGGCAGCTCGCGCTTGACCCAAAGCCCTGCCGGTACAGCGCGCCGCCTGCGGATTATCCGCTGACGATGACGCTGCCCGGCACGACTGCACAGCAGCAGATCGGCACATATCACACCGAACGCGAGGAAGGCTTCTTCACGGAAAAATACCCGTTTGAGGGGCAGATCTGGCTGCGCCGCACCTATACGCTGACCGCAGAGCAGCAGCAAAAGGCACACTGCTTTTTGTATCTCGAACGCACCCGCATGACAAAGGTCTTTGTCAACGGCACATATGTCGGAGAGGAGAAAAGCCTCTCCACGCCGCATATCTATGACCTGAGTGCGCACATTGCGGAAACAATGGAAATCGTCATCTGCGTGAAGAATTTTGATTACCCGACCCGCGGCGGTCATATGACCTCGCCCGACACCCAGACCAACTGGATCGGTGTGACGGGGGAGTGCAGTCTCAGATTCTGCGAAGATTTTTACATTTCCGATTTGCAGGTGGATCCCGATGCGGCAAACAGAGAGGTGACAGTCCGCGGCGTGCTGCACGGCACAAGCTGCGCGTTCACTGAGATCACACTGACGGAGCATGACAGCACCGATGTCCTCGCTGTCCTCCTGCGGGACGAACTGCGCGCCGATGCGGACGGCAGCTTTGCGGTCACACTCCGCCTGCCCGATTCTGTCCGCCTTTGGAGCGAATATGACCCCGCGCTCTACTGCCTGAGATTGGATGATGCGGAAGCAGTCTGCTTCGGTCTGCGCGATTTCAAAGCCTGCGGCGACCATTTTGAAGTGAACGGCGTACCGACCATGCTCCGCGGCAAGCACGACGGTCTGGTTTTCCCGCGCACCGGTGCCGCACCGACCGACGTCGAAACCTGGCTGAATGTGTTTCACACCATGAAAGACTGGGGCATCAACCACTATCGCTTCCATACATGCTGCCCGCCGGAAGCGGCATTCACCGCGGCGGATCTCACAGGCATTTACATGGAGCCGGAGCTGCCCTTCTGGGGGACGGTTCACGCGCTCGACGACAAGGACTGCAACCCCGATGAACAGGCATATCTTGTACGCGAGGGTCTACGCATCTGCAAGGCATTCGGCAATCATCCGTCGTTTTGCATGCTCTCGCTCGGCAATGAGCTCTGGGGCAGCCCCGAACGCCTCGGTGACATCATCTGCACGCTCCGCAAAGCCGACCCGCGCCCGCTGTATACGCAGGGCAGCAACAATTTCCAGCACATGCCGCTGCAAATTCCGCAGGAGGATTTCTGGACAGGCGTGCGCACGGGCTTTGGCAAGCTGATCCGCGGCTCCTTTGCAGACTGTGACGCACCGATCGGGCGGATCCAGACTGACGCGCCCTCGGCTTCATGGGATTATGAGCAATCTCTCGCGCCGCAGGAAACCGCGCATGCCGACATCGCAGACGGCGGCGAAACGGAAATCGAAATACAGTACGGCACGGGCGTGAAAAAGGTCAAGGCAGCAAAGCTGGGCGATGCATTTGTCCCGACAGTGCCGGTCGTCACGCACGAGGTCGGACAGTATAACGTCTATCCCGATTACCGCGAAATCGAAACCTACAAAGCAGACAGCGTTGTCGAAGCAAGAAATTTTGAGATCTTCCGGGAACGGCTCGAAGCTGCCGGCATGGGCGATCAGGCGGAACAGTTCTTCCGCTGCTCCGGCGCGTTCTCCCGCGACTGCTACAAAGCGGACATCGAAGCTGCCATGCGTTCGCCGCATGTTGCCGGCTTCCAGTTGCTCGACTTGCAGGATTTCCCCGGACAGGGTACCGCGCTCGTCGGCATGCTCAATGCACGGCTCGAAAACAAGGGCTTCATTCAGCCGCGGCAGTGGCGTGCATTCTGCGGAGATCTGGTGCCGCTCGCTGTATTTGATTCCTTTGTGTGGACACAGGGCGCATCCGTCACCGTGCGGTACGCCGTGCGCTGCACACGGCCTGCCCTTGCCGCACAGACTGCAAAGCTGATCTTTACATGCGGCACACAGTGCATCGAAACCGAAGTACAGATTCCGGCAAATGCAGCAGGATTTGTCCCGCTCGGCGCAGTCACCGTCACGCCGGAGCAGACCGGCAGGGCAGAACTGCGGTTTGTCATCCCGCATCAGCAGATAGAAAACAAATGGGAACTCACCGTCATGCCGCAGGTCAGACCGGTGCAGACCGAACACATCCGGATTGCACACAGCATGGATGAAGCATTGCCGCTGCTGCAAAACGGCGGAAGGGTGCTGCTACTGCCGGACAAGGTGCCACATGCGGTCAGAGGGTTCTACTGCACCGACTTCTGGAATTATCACATGTTCCGGCTCATCTCGGAGTCGATGGGACGGCAGGAGCCGGTCGGGACAATGGGACTTTGCATCGACACGGCGCACCCCATCGCACAGGCGATGTGCAGCGCAGAATATTCCACGCCGCAGTGGTATATGCCGGTGACACACGCGGACTGCACGATTCTCGATGACATGCCGCGCGGCTACCGCCCGATTGTGCAGATGATCGACAATGTGGAACGCAATCACCGTCTCGGTCTGATTTATGAGGCAAATGTCAGCGGCGGCAGGCTGCTCGTCTGCACGGTGCGATTTGACGAAGCACCGGATGATCCGGCAATGAACCGGCTGTATCATGCGGTCATAGATTACATGCAGTCGGACGCATTCGCGCCGGAAACCGAGGCTCTGCCCGAACAGTTGCTGTAACCTGCCTCAGACAAATCGGAATTTGGCGGCATCATTGAGAGATGTTTTGAGGGCTCTGCCCTCAAACTCCCGCTGAG
>JAZQNP010000107.1:0-40979 GCA_045627405.1 Oscillospiraceae bacterium
CCGTCTGCGCCGCGGTAGGTCGTCTCGTATTCTGTTATGACACCGCTGCCCGATACCGGAATTTCGCGGATATAATAGATATACGGTTCCTCGTGATAGAGGTCATTTTCCGCGAACTTTTGCAGCTTTACAAGATTATCCCAAAGCTGATTCCATGAATCTCCGCTGATCTCTGCTCTGGTGACAAACATAGGATTGTCATATGTGTATGTATAGGTGTTGAGCGATTGTGTTTCGGTCTTGGTGAAATCGTAGTACTGGTTCACAGTCAATGTGCCGGGGTTATATGTGGAAGGCGTTGCATCGCGGTGGATGAAGATTTCAACATCTTCATCGCTGTCCAGCAGAGGAGAAATCCGAGCACTGAATTCGGCATTGTAGTTTGCGGAATCAGATGCATCCGAACTGATTGTGAACGGTGTACCCGCCCCGTCCAGCAGCTGGCTGTACATTTCGGTTCCCTCTGCTGTGGAGAGGGGACCGCTTCTTGCGGACATATGGTATTCTCTGTTCGCAAAGTTGCTGGAAGCCCACCGGACCTCCAAGTTTTCGCTGTTGTTTGTGTAGGAGGTGGATCCTTCCGAATAGGATGTCCAGTTGACCTTTGGCAGGACTTTGACCGTGAGCGCGTTGCGTTGATACATCTCACGCACGATCAGGAAGCGGAGCTGTGAGCTTTGGAGGGTTCTGCCGTCAAAGTCGAAAGATGTTACTGCTCCGCTGCTTGTGATCGTCGGAGTGAGGAAATTATCCCGGTTTCCGTGAGAACCGTCTGTGTTCTGATAGCTGCTTGCTTCGATCAGCCAGCCATCCAGTGTCCAGGTTTGACCGTCGACGGACAGGCTCTGCAAGGCATTGAATGAAACCGTGACGACCGCCTGAGAGAGAGAGGAGTTGGAGGTGTTATACCGGATATGATCGGCACCGTTTAATGTTACAAAATTGTTCTCTGTGATTTCCAGGTCGTTTCCGTTTGCGCTTCGCATATAGATGTGAAAATCGAGATTTGCAACATTTTTGAGTGCCGTAAACAGTTCCTTTGTCAGCGGTCTTCCGTTGATCGTCAGCCGCACGGAGCGCAGTGAATGTCCGTTTTGGTTCTGGAACACCACACTCACAGGATTATTGGGTGCAACAATGACGGATGATTCCGACGTGCTGGTATTGTTTTCAGACACCGCCTTGATCAACTGTCTGGTGCCGGAAGGCCATGTGAATCTGCCGGAGTGATCCGTTGTAATCACATTTTGGATGCTGCCATTTGCTTCATGCTGCACAGGATCCGCACGGTAAAGCTCCACCTGCACAGGATTATGTGTTGTCTCGCCGTCTTCCCAGACCTTGCTGACCTCACGCTGTGTGTTGGCGACGAAATTGAATGCCAGCTTGAAGTTGGAGCTGTTGAGACCGCGCTCCATGTAATAGATCGTGAGATTGTGCGATTCCAGATCGGAATAATCAGTGTCGGGTGTTCCGTTGTTGAGATCCTTTGTCAGCTTGAATCTGGCACTGCCCGGATCCAGAAAACCGGACTCATTGCCGTGGGCATCAAGCACGATCAGCCTTGTATTGTAGTTCACCGTGATGTAATCGCCGTCGATCGAATAGGAGTAATGAATAGTAGTATCACTGTGCGGTCTGTACTTATCGTCAAAGAACTCCGCATAGTCAACGGTCAAATCCTGATTCGCATTTTCAGGATTGACACCGTTTGTAGCGAGAATTGCAAAGGCTGCCTTTTCGGTATTCTGCATGCCTTTTGCTGTTCCGGACAAGCCGGAATCGACGCTGCCGCCGACAACTGTACCGGTGTTTTCATCATATGCCGATGCCAGTACGCCGTAGCCGGTTTTTAGGTCGATAAAGCCGCCGACTGCCGTATGTGTGCCGCCGATGTCCAGCGCGAGATTGTCATCATGGAATACCCAGACATCGTCATCACCGGAGAATTTGAAGATGCTGTCGGTGCGCTTATCCGCATCCCGGAACATGGTGTAGGGGATTTCCAGCTTCATGCCGAACATCAGGTTCTCGGTCGAGAACAGATTGTTTGTTGCAGGTGAATTAAAGGGATAGAACTGATAGATGGTCTGGCTGGAACCCTGCTCATTACTTTCCGTGGTATCCGCTTTTTTGACACCTGCACCGGTATACTGCATGTAGTAGGAATCGGAATCGGTGTCCAGCGTCAGTCTTGTTGCGTATTTTGTTCGGGTGCTGTCGTATTCGTAATAGTTGGTTTCCGGATTATAAATAAAATCGAATGCGACATCATCATAGACCTTTCCGTATACGGAATTCGTCTCATTCTCACCAAGCAGGAAGTCTCTGTTGAAATACGGTGCGTCAAAATCGGTGTTCAGCAGTGCGACATTCTCGCTGTCAGAAGCACCGGTATTCAGCAGTCCGGGAACTCCGCGGCTGTTGCCCATACCGAGCGCACTGTTTTGAATCAGGACGGTATCAGAGGTCAGATGTGTCAGATACTGCCGGTCGAACGGCATGTAATAGGCATAATTTGAAGTGCCCGGGATCAGCCGCATAAAGCCGTTGCTGTTTTTCAGTGCCTCAAAATTAGGGTTCTCCGCTCTGTTGTCCGGTCCCAGCGCATCCAGCTCTGCAAGCAGTTCATCCGTGAATGATGCGCTGTACAGATACCGGTTTCCGTCGCCGGTGTTTCCGGTGAACCAGCTGTTGGAGCCGAAATACAACGGATAAACTGTGCTGCCGGTATTGTTATATGCGCTGAAAATGATCCGGTTCCAAAGATCGCCCTGATAGGAATAGGAGATTGTGCAGGTGCCCTCGGCAAAGGTTGCGGCGCCTGCACTTCCCGGAACAACCGATGCATTGTAGATGCCCGGTCCCTCTTCGCCCGGGACCTTCACGATATATTGCTTATACAGTCCCTGTGCATCTTTGAGACCGCCGTAGTAGCTTCCGTGATCGACAAGCTTTTGACCGGAAAGCTCCCAGTCGGAGTAATAATCGAAGAAGGTTGCCTTTGCGTGATAGACTCGGATGGAGCTGTCAGACAGCGTACCGGCAATTCCGCTGCTGGTTGCAAAGGAGCCTTCGGCATCGGCTGCCTGGCTGCGGTCACCGATTCTGTTCGGATCTGTGACTGCGCCGGTGATGCCGTCCATTTTATAGGAAAAGCCTGTAAAGGTTCGGTTTTGCTCAGCGGTTTGCGGGAGGATGGAATTCACAATTCCTTCTGACGTACTATCCGGATAAGAGACTTCAATGCTGTAATAGTTCACTGTTCCGCCGGCACCGGTCAGGGAATATGTACCGGCTTCGGAGATCGGAATATCAACCGTTTTCGCTGTTGTAGAGTCCAGGACATAATTTGTCTGCGTATTGTTGCTGCTGTTATTAATCAGTCTGATATTTTTTCCGTTGCTCCATGCGGTAACGTGAAGAACGCAAGGCTCGTCAACTGTAAACCGGACTGCGTTGGAGCCGCTGTTCAGCAGTGCGTAATAATGGTTATCGCTGTCCCTCCTGACGGTCGTATCACCGCTGCCTGTAAATGTAAATGTCATGGAGGCAGGGTGATTGTCCGACCCGACTGCATCAGGTACTGTCCGAACTGTGCCGGAGGGAATCGTGTTGCCGTTTGTAAATGCAAGCGTATATGAGGCTCCGCTGACGCTTGCCGCTCCTTCATCACCGGTCAGGCTGCTGTTTGCCCAAGGCGCATTATGAATCAACTCGGTCACATTGCCGGCGTCATCTACATATTCATACTGATACTGCATTGTCAGTGCCGGCGCAAAATAGCAATCCCATTCATCCGTTTCACTTGCAGGAGTAATCGGCACAGGATCTGAGGTCCAGACGAAATCGACGTAGTCATAGCCCCATTCTCTGCCTGCGCTGTCAACGCGGTAGTTTGATACCGTGTCATACACTCTGCCGCTGTCATATCCGCGGAAGGTGATGCTCGAAGCGGAGTCAATCTTCACCGGCGTTACAAATACATAAGCCGGATTGACATTTGTCATATCAGCCGGTCTGGCGGCACTGCCGTTTGTCAGCGGAAGCATATCCGTGAAATTGGTGCCGTCGAGGGAATACTGCACGCGGTCATATCCGGCAAGACCGTTGTCGAAGTAGATGTATTTTTCGGTATCCTGCGCAAGTGCCGGAATCAGGCAGTAATAAAGTGCAGCGGATCCGAACAGCACTGCACAGATCCGTGCAGCGTTGGCAGCGAAACGGCTGCTGCGCCGTTTGGATGGCTGGATTCTGTTCATACCGATGCACCTCCTTTTTCCGAATTTTGCTCAGAGAATCTGAAATCTGGTGAGCGGCCATGCATTGACAAGTGCTTTGCCGATCAAACGCTCCTTGTCGATCATGCCGATGGACGCAGAGCGGCTGTCCATCGAAGTTGCCCGCTGATCGCCGAGTACAAAATAAGCATCATCCGGCACAATGACCGGAAATGTGATGTCGCACGGTTCCAGCGACGGTGTCAGGACATATGTTTCCGTCAGCGCATCCCCGTTGACGAACACGGTGCCGACGCTGTCGATCTCGATCAGATCGCCGGGCAGACCGATCACACGTTTGAGCAGAATCTTGTCATTATTATAGAATGCAATCACATCGCCCCGCTCCACGGTTTTGGCGCGGTTGAAGCAGATGACCACATCGTCGCTTTGCAGCGTGGGCTGCATGCTGCTGCCGACAACGCGCAGTACCGGAAACCAAAGATTGGTTGCGAGAATGATCAGCGCAGCCATAAGCAGAGAGACGATTACGACATACCGGATACTATTTCTTCTGCTTCGGTTTGTTTTCAGCCGCTCCAACTCCGTTTCGATTTCGGGAATGGAGGGGCGTTCCCTGCTGTCTGACGGGTCTTGCACCGTCGGGCTGTTGCTCAGGTCGGTGTTCACTTTGTTCCTCCAATTCAGCATTTGCCTGCACAGATTTGATGTAAAGATCTGCGGCTTGCTGTGCCGCCTCAAAAATGCCGGAGAGCTGCAAGGCAGCCTCTGCGATGGAACCGGACCGTTCGAGCCGGATATGTTGCAGATCGACCTGTGCTTTCAGCGAAGCGTTTTCTGCACGCAGCTGCTCGATCTCCTGCTCCTGCTGCAACAGCATTTCCAGCAGTTCGATTTTTTTCAGTTTTCTGAGCTGTTGGTTCATACGTTTCGGACTCCGTTCGCGCAATGCAATGAGAACTCAGATTGTTTCGCTGTATGAATTTGATAACGATTCAAAGAAATCTTAAAATAATCTGAAATATATAATGATATTATACTGATAGTTTGTATCATTGTCAAGTGTAAAACAGGCAGTATTTTTTGCGCCATATTATTTTAACAGCGCAACTTTCTTCTAAAATCGGGAACGTGTTGTATTAAATTCATAATACTGATATACGGATATCGTGCAAAATGCGAATTGCATTTTTTCGTTTTCGGCATTTCGATGAATATGAAACCGGTTTTTGAAAGATTTTTCTACACACTATTTTGGTGCATTTTTTCCATTGCTATTGAAGAAAGCTGCCGGTGTCATGCAATACACCGGCAGAAAGATGATGAATTTCACATAATAATGGAATGCGCTTCTCTTTGCATATTGAAAAAAGTGCGGTTTCATCTTGACGGCTGATGCGCGGTATGCTATAATCATAGTAAGATCAGAACGCGCGAAACCCGCGTGTGATCGGCTGTATAAATCCGCATCTGTATCTGACAACGTCTTTGTAAAGAGGATTTGTCGGGACAATGAAAGAAAAGGAGCTGTGTCATGAGGCGCAGAGAAAAAAATGCAGGGCTTTTTGCTGCACTGATGCTGATGCCGTGGATGACGGCACTGCCTGCCGTCTCCGCAGAGGGACTTGCCGGCGATGTGAACGGGGACGGTGAACTGACGCTGTCCGATGCGGTGCTGCTGGCGCGCTGTCTTGCCGAGGCAACCGGCGATCTGCCGGAAGGAATGATCTCCGTAACTGCGCTGGACGTCAACGGCGACGGGAAGGTGACTGCGGCGGATCTCAGTCTGCTGCTGCGGCTGATCTCCGGACAGCATGAAGATTCGTGGATTCTTGAACCCAAAGGCACTGTACACAGCGGGTATGCGACCTATTACGGCGGCGGATACGAGGGCGGCTGTGCGATGCTGGATCCGGTTTCAAGAGATTACTGGATCACGGCGATGAACCTTGCGGACTACAACTGTGCGGAGCTTGCAGGGGCATATCTGGAAGTCACAGGAGAATTGGGTACGATTCATGTATTGGTCACCGATCTGCTGCCGGAAGGGGCAAAGGGAGATCTGGATCTGTATGTGGACGCGTTCCCGCTGATCGCGCCTGCCGAAAAGGGCAAGGTGCCGGTCACATGGAAGATCATTCCGCTGGACAGTGCCGCAGATGCGCCGATGTCCTACCGCTATAAGGAAGGCAGCAGTGCGTATTGGTGCGGCATACAGGTGCTGAATCACCGTTACCCGATCGAGACGCTGGAAGTGCTGGTTGACGGTGAATTTGTCGAACTGCCGCGCATGAATTACAATTATTTCATTGCGGAATCCGGACTCGGCAGCGGACCTTTTACATTGCGCATTACGGATATTTACGGGCAGCGTGTGATCGACGAGGACATTCCGTTCACGCCGGATGAAACGCAGCAGGGACATGCACAGCTCCCCGAGTGACAAAAACCTGCATCGCTTGGCAGCGGTGCAGGTTTCTTCACATCATAACGAAATTTTACGGCTTTCTCCGGTCTCCGAAATAGAACACAGTCAGCAGACCGGGGCCGCAGTGTGAGCCGATGATGACGCCGAGATTGGAAATTTCCACGCTGCCGAGCGTCGGATATTTTCGGAGCAGCTGATCTTTGAGCCATTTCGCATCGTCGGCGCAGTCGGCGTGATTGATATGGACATGCTGACCGTCGGGGGAGACGAGATCGCGCACAACGCCGTCGAAGAGAGCTTGCAGGGCAGTTTTTCTGCCGCGCACCTTGGAGCTGACCGTGAGCTTGCCGTCATCGGGGACATAGAGGACGGGCTTGATGGAGAGCAGACCGCCGATCAGTGCGGAGGCGTTGGAAACTCTGCCGCCGCGTTTGAGGTAATTGAGATCATCGACGGTGAATCTGTGCATGATTTTGAGCTTGTTTTCCTCTCCCCAGGCGATGACCTCGTCAAAGGAGCAGCCTGCTTCCATGCGCTGTACCATTTCGCTGACGAGCAGACCCAGACCGCCGGAGATGCAGCGCGTATCCATGAGATACAGTGTCTGCTCCGGGAATTGAGCCTGCACGGTTTTAGCGGCTTCATGCGAAGCGGAATAGGAGCTTGACATTTCTTTGGACATATCGAGGAAAATGACGTTCTTTCCATCTCTCATCAGACCGCGGAAGAAATCCGCATAGGCAGAGACATTGATCATAGACGTGGAATAGACTGTGCCGTTTCGCATATTCTCATATGCTTTCTGGCGGGATTCCTCCTTGCAGTCGTCCTCAAAGACATCCATGCCGATGGAGTAGGTATAGCGGATGACAGGGATATTGTGTGCATTCAGATAAGTGTCCGGCAGATCCGCCGTGGATGCAGCCGCGATGATATAGTCAGCCATAGAAACGCCCTCTCTTTTGAATTTGGTGCAGTGAAGTACCGATGCAGGGAAGCATCTGAGAACATTATAGCACAAAAGAGAAAACGAGTCAATTTTTTTCTTTTCGATTTGTGCAATCCTACAAAATTCCAAATTTTTGAAAATTTCCTGTGATTTTTTGGCCTTCTGAATCGTTTACAATATGAAGGACTTCAAACTTTAAGGAGCTGGTTCCATGGAACAGGCGCAAATGGCAGAAATCTATGATCGTCTGCACGATGCTGTCTACCGGATTGCGCTTGCCTACTGTCGGAATGTGCCGGATGCCGAAGATGTCATGCACGATGTGTTTCTTGCGCGGTTTACGCGTGAGGACCCGTTTCCGGACGCGGAAGCGGAAAAAGCGTGGATGCTGCGCGTGGCGATCAACCGCAGCAAGGATCTGCTGAAATCTGCGCGATACAGGCAAACCGTGCCGCTCGAAGAGGCAGAAAAGCATTACATTGAAACAGAAGATGAACGTGCGGTGTATGAAGCGGTCCTAATACTCCCGCCGCAACTCCGCATCGCCGTACATCTATACTATTTCGAGGGCTATTCTGTCGAGACGATCGGCGAGATCACCGGCGTAAGCAAGACGGCAGTACAAACGCGGCTATACCGCGCACGAAAAATGCTGCGCAAAATACTAGGAGAGGGGTTTAGAGAATGAATATGAATGATTATCGCCGCGTGGTCAGTCGTATGCATGCGGATGCGCATTGCAGAGAGGAGATTCTTTCTGCGGCGGCAAAGGAAACGGGCATCCGGAAGACCGCAGGAGGCAAGCCGGTGCTGCGCGGCTGGGCAGTATCTTTTGCTGGCGCGGCGGCATGCTTCATGCTGCTGCTGAGCGGAATCTACCTTTGGCGGCAGAGCATCGGCAGAGGCGTGACCGTGCAGACGAGCATGCCGGAGATCACCGAGGCGCACGACGACGAAACGACTGCCAAATCCGGTTCCGCAGCCACAACTGCCGCTGTAACATGGACAACACGGACAACGCAGACAACGCAGACAACCTCGGCAACCTCGGCAACTTCGGCAGCGCAGACAACGGCTGCTTCCACAGTGACCGCTGCCGCAGAGACGCAGACGCGCGCGCAGAAGACCACGGCTGCCCTGCTGCTGACTGCCCCGGCGGAGACAACGACCGCCGCAGCGCAGACAACCGCACAGCCCGAAACAACGCCGGCACCGACACAGACCGCAGCAACGGAAACCACCGCAGCGGAGACCACCGAGCCGACCGCAACGACCGAAACAACTGTTGATTGGGTCTTGCATAATGAGCAGGAACTCGAATATTTAAAAGAGGCGGAAGTATCAATTATCATTGCGCCGTATGGGATCATTCGTGCAGCGATTGATGAAAACAATTTCACCGATGACGAAGCGGCAAATTATATATGGACTGCATTGGACGGTAAAATGTATGAAATGGATGAAAGTCTTTATATTACCTGCGAGCTGATCGGATGGATGTATATGTCCGGTGATCTCACATATGAGGAAGCCTATGGATATGTCGCATCTGTTGCAGCCGGTGAAACACTTCCGCAGGAAATTAAGGAGAAAGCAACCGGAACAGAGAATTTAAAAGCTTTGCTGATTGAACTCCATAAAATTACACTTGCGCAAGCAAAAGGTGAAACTCCTGATTATTCAAAATTTAATTTATATAATGAGTTTTATATTACCTGTTCTGAGGATTTTGACATACATTTTCCTCTTGATGATGAATTGAGTTTTTATATCAAGAGATAATGCTGATACACTAAATACTGATGATGCAGTGCGCTGAATCGGGCATTTAGAATCAACATCATTTAGAAAAGAGGGTGATTCCAATGGGCTTCTGAAATTATCAAACCGATGATTTCAAGATTTCCAAACCAAACTTTTTTGAAAAATCAAGGAGGAGTATTATTATGACGATCAAATCGTTTTTTGTGAAGCTTGCGGCAGCGATGTCTGCCTGCGCCGTTCTGAGCTGCAATGCCGCGCTTGACGAAACATTCTTCTGATCTCACAAAAAACGGTTCTGTGATATGGAATACGATGAATTTTATTGAGGAGGAAACGATTATGAAAAAGAACCTGATGAAGAAGGCACTTTGTGCCGTCAGCGCACTGACCATGATGGGCAGCCTTGCCATCAACGCTTCTGCTGCCGAGTATTATGGTATGTTGCGCACAGCCGGTCTGGATGAGTATAATAGTATTTGCCAGACGCTCGGTGATGAAACCATCTCGCTTGCTGAAAAAGCCGACATTTTGAATTCTCATATGCTTTGGGATTATAACGACAGTGCAGATTTAACTTCGCATATGATGGCATATTTATACTTGGAAGGACAAATCACCTACGAGGAGATGGACAACGCGATCGAAACCGTTGCGAATGGCGGTTGCTTAACCGGCGATCTGTATGATCTGGAAATGAGCTTTGAAACCTTTACAGGATACTATGATCTGCTTTTCGGTGATGAAAAAGATGTTGATAAGCTGCTGCGGTTTTTTGATATAGCCATAGAGATGTATGATAAATACGGCGTCGGTTTTATCCCCGGTGAGGAAGCAGATGAAGCAGAAACCTTTGTCATGTTTTATCTTTCCGATGATTCTGAACTTGCCGACAGAAAAATCAACAATACCGGCATCTCCGACGAGATTCTGCTTGCCGCGCTCAAAGCGTTGGCGAACGGTTCCGGCGACATCAACGCTCCTGCTGCAACGCAGCTTGTATGGTTAGTAACTCCTGACAATGAGGCATCAAACTTCAAGTTTAGTGTTCTGAACGATGAAAGCTTGACAGATGCTGAAAAAGCCGATTTGTTGAAAGACTATATCGTCAAAGACTTTAATGACAACTTCACATTAACATCAATGGCAATGTCGTTCTATTATGTTGTTGAAGGGAGTATTACAGAGAAAGAAATGCAAGATGCGGTTGCAACCGTTGCAAATGGCGGAGAGCTGACCGGCGATCTTCATGATCGGGAAAACAGTGTAGAATTCTTCTTCGCTATGACTGATTTCTTGGATGATGAAGAAAATTATGAAAGAGACAGTGAAGGATTTTCTACTTTGATTGAATGGTTGGACACTTGGCAAGAACTGCATGAGCAATTCAATGTCGCTCAAATGAGCGTTGATTGGAGCTTCTTCTCCGACGATCCTGAACTTGCCGACAGAAACATCAACACAACCGGCATCTCCGATGAGATTATTCTTGCCGCGCTCAAAGCGTTGGCGTGCGGCTCCGGCGACATCAACGCAAACGGTGAGCTGGAACTGACCGACGCAGTGCTGCTTGCCCGCGCAATCGGCGGCAGCTACGAGCTTTCCGCGGATGCCCGCTCGGAAGCCGACCTCAACGGCGACAGCGAAATCAACGCAGCCGACCTCACGGCGATCATGGATAAGCTCGCCGGCAAATAATTTCTACGCGTATTCCTATAATACTCCTATGTCGGTTTGCCTCGCTTCGGCGGGGCAGGCCGACCTCCTTGGGAATTATAGTGTGTTTACATCCTTTCACAGCTTGCGCATCTCTGCTTTGTGCGGAGGTGCGCATTTTCTTTGCAAAAATCAATATCTGCGGTTCCCCCTTGCAAAAAAAATCAAAATGTGGTATACTATATTTTGTATGATGAAGCAGTATACCCCATTATCTCACCGGAAAGGAACATCTGCATGACAAAGAAACAGCAGGAATACGGAAACGAAAGCATTACGATGCTCAAAGGCGCGGATAAGGTCAGAAAGCGTCCGGCGGTCATCTTCGGCTCCGACGGGCTGGACGGCTGTGCGCATTCTGTTTTTGAGGTCATTACAAACTCCATCGACGAGGCGCGCGCCGGCTTCGGCAGCAAAATCGTGATCACGCGGTTTCTCGATCATTCGGTCGAGGTCGAGGATTTCGGGCGCGGCTGTCCGGTTGACTGGAATCCTGCGGAGGAACGCTATAACTGGGAGCTGGTTTACTGTGAGCTGTATGCCGGCGGCAAATACGATGCCAATGCCGAGACCTATGCCTATTCGCTCGGTCTGAACGGTCTGGGTCTCTGCGCGACGCAGTTCGCCTCGGAATATATGGATGTGACGGTCATCCGCGACGGGCAGCAGTATGCACTGCACTTTGAAAAGGGCGAGAATCTCGGCGGGCTGCAAAAGGAGCCGGCATCGCGCAAGGCAACCGGCACCAAAACGCGCTGGAAGCCCGATCTCGAAGTCTTCACGGACATCGCCGTGACCGATGAATGGTTCCGCGATGTGCTGAAACGGCAGGCGGTCGTCAATCCGAATCTGCTGTTCGTCTACCGCAATGAGGTGACGCCGGGCAAGTTTGAGACGACCGAATTTAAGTATGAAAACGGCATTGTGGACTATGTGAGCGAGATTGTCGGGGAAAAGCCCCTGACGCCGGTGCAGTTCTGGCAGGCGGACCGCAAGGGCAGAGACCGCGCCGACCGTGAGGATTACAAGGTCAAACTGAGCGTGGCATTTGCTTTTTCCAATCAGGTGCAGCGTCTGGAATATTATCACAATTCGAGCTTCTTGGAGCACGGCGGCTCGCCGGATGACGCGGTCAAGCGCGCATTCACGGCGCAGATTGATGCCTTTTTGAAAAACAACAACCGCTATCAGAAGAACGAGAGCAAGATCGGCTTTGTTGACATTCAGGATTGCCTTGTGCTGGTGTCGTCCTCGTTCTCGACGGTCGCCTCCTATGCGAACCAGACGAAAAAGGCGATCACCAATAAGTTTATCTATGAGGCGATGACGGAGTTTCTGCGGCATCAGCTTGAAGTGTATTTTACGGAAAACCCCGACGATGCGGCACGCATTGCCGAGCAGGTGCTGATCAATAAGCGCAGCCGTGAAAATGCCGAGCGCACGCGCCTGAATATCAAGAAAAAGCTGTCCGGCAATCTGGATTTGTCGAACATGGTGCCGAAGTTTGTGGACTGCCGCTCCAAGGATACCGCACGAAGAGAGCTGTATATCGTGGAGGGCGATTCCGCGCTCGGTTCGGTCAAGATGGCGCGGGATGCGGAATTTCAGGCGGTCATTCCGGTGCGCGGCAAGATCCTGAACTGTCTGAAAGCAGACTATGCCCGCATTTTCAAAAGTGAGATCATCACCGATCTGGTGAAAGTGCTGGGCTGCGGCGTGGAAGTGACGACAAAAGCGAATAAAGAGCTTGCGACATTCAGCCTTGAAAATCTGCGCTGGAATAAAATTGTCATCTGTACGGATGCCGATGAGGACGGCTTCCATATCCGGACGCTGATTCTGACGATGATCTACCGGCTTGCGCCGACGCTGATCCGCGAAGGGTATGTGTATATTGCAGAGTCGCCGCTGTTTGAGATTACGACAAAGGACCGCACCTATTTTGCCTATGACGAAAAGGAGCGGGTGAAGATTCTGGAAATGATCGGCGGACAGAAGTTCACGTTGCAGCGTTCCAAGGGTCTCGGTGAAAACGAAGCCGAGATGATGGCACTGACGACGATGAATCCGGAGACGCGCCGCATCATTAAGATCACGCCGGAGGAAGCGGAAGCGACATTCATGATGTTTGACATGCTGCTGGGCGATAATCTTGCTGCGCGTAAGGACTACATTGCAGAGCACGGCGGCGATTACCTCGATCTGGCGGATATTTCGTAAGAGGAGGACATCGCAATGGCACTGCTGAATATGAAATTCAACGAGGAAACGATGTATGAGCAGCTTAGCGGCGCGCTGCTGCCAAACGAGCAAATCATCGCAGCGGTGTATGTGTCCTATCAGGAGGCGGGTTTTCTGCGGAGCGGCGGTGTGCAGGCAGGGTATCTGGGTCTGACCGATCGGGACCGTCTGGTCGGCGTGCGGCACAGCCTTGTGCAGAGTATGCCGTTCTCGGCGGATCTTGGGCTGACAAAGCGGCTCAAAGTGAAAAAAGGACTGCTGGGTTCGCGGGTGATCGAATTGGACACCGGACAGGAGAAGCTGAAAATCGCGGCCACACCGAAGACCGGTACCGGCACGGATCTCCCGCATCAGGCGGAGCATTTTCAGACGATTGTGGATGTACTGGAAGCCAGACAGACGCTGTAAAGCGGCAGAGAAAGGTTGATTGGATAAAAGATGGCAAGAAAGAAAAAAGAAATTGCACCAAAGGCTGCAAATCCGAACAACGCATATATTGAGGGCGCGGGACTGATGGTCGAGGAGCGGATCACAGAGACGCTCCGCAAGAATTTTATGCCTTATGCCATGAGTGCGATTGTATCCCGTGCGCTGCCGGAAATCGACGGCTTTAAGCCGTCGCACCGCAAGCTGCTCTATACGATGTATAAAATGGGCTTGCTCTCCGGTGCCAGAACAAAATCCGCAAACGTCGTCGGACAGACCATGCGGCTCAATCCGCACGGCGATGCGGCGATTTATGAGACGATGGTGCGCATGGCGCGCGGCAATGAGTCTCTGCTGCATCCGTATGTGGACAGCAAGGGGAATTTCGGCAAGGTCTATTCGCGCGATATGGCATATGCCGCACCGCGTTACACCGAGGTGAGACTGGAACCGATTGCCAATGAACTCTTTGCGGACATCGACAAGGAAACGGTGGATTTTGTCCCGAACTACGACAACACCATGCAGGAGCCGACGCTGTTCCCGACGACGTTTCCGTCCGTGCTGGTGAACGCGAACGTCGGCATTGCAGTGTCGATGGCGAGCAATGTCTGCCCGTTCAATCTGGCAGAGGTCTGTGAGACGACGATTGCCTATATCAAGGATCCGTCGCACGATCTTCTGACGACGCTGAAAGGACCGGATTTCCCGACCGGCGGTTTTCTGATGTATGACGAAGAGGAGATCCGCCGCATCTACGAGACGGGCAGAGGCAGCGTCAAGGTGCGCTCGAAGTGGAATTATGACAAAGATGCCAACTGCATTGAGGTCACGCAGATTCCGTATTCGACGACAGTTGAGGCAATCATGGAGAAGATTGTCGAGCTGGTCAAGGCGGGCAAGATTCGGGAAATCTCGTATCTGCGTGATGAAACCGACATCAACGGCTTGAAGCTGACGCTCGATCTGAAACGCGGCACCGATCCGGAGAAGCTGATGCAGAAGCTCTTCCGCATGACGCCGCTGCAAGATGCGGTCTCGTGCAATTTCAACATTCTGATTGCGGGCATGCCGCGTGTCCTGGGCGTGGGTGAAATTCTCGAAGAATGGGTCGCATTCCGGACAGAGTGCATCCGCCGCAGAGTTTACCACGATCTGCACAAGAAGATGGACAAGCTGCACCTTTTGGAGGGCTTGGAGCAGATTCTGCTCGATATTGACAAAGCAATCAAGATCGTGCGGGAAACGGAGGAGGAATCCGAGGTCGTCTCGAACCTGATGATCGGATTCGGCATTGACAAAATACAGGCGGAGTACGTCGCGGAGATCAAGCTGCGTCACTTAAACCGCGAGTATATCATGAACCGCACCAAAGAGATCGAACAGCTCCGGAAGGAAATCGAAGAGATGGAGGGCATCTTGAAGGATGTCAAAAAGATCCGGCGGATCATGATTGACGAGCTGAAACATGTGGCGGAGAAATACAGTCAGCCGCGCAAGACGCTGTTTTATGATCCGACGGATGAGCCTGAGACGGATGCCGAGGAGGACATTCCGGATTATCCGGTGCATCTGTTCCTCTCTGCGGAGGGATATTTCAAAAAGATCACGCCGCAGAGTCTGCGCATGAGCGGAGAACAGAAGCTGAAAGAGGGCGATGTGCTGACACAGCAGATGAACGCCTCGAACCGCACGGAGCTGCTGTTCTTCACGGATCGGATGCAGGTGTATAAAACACGCGCCAGTGCCTTTGAGGATACCAAGGCGAGTGTGCTGGGCGATTTTGTTCCGGTAAAGCTCGGCTTTGATGACGGTGAGCGAGTCAGGTACATGGTTGCCACGGATGACTACACGGGCTATCTGCTCTTCTGCTTTGAAAACGGCAAGATTGCAAAGGTGCCGCTGAGTGCGTATGCGACAAAGACGAACCGCAAGAAGCTGGCGAATGCGTATTCGGGCAAGAATCCGCTGGTCGATGTGCTGTACATTCCGGATGACTGCGAGGTGCTGCTGCGCTCGACAAACAACCGCGCGATGATGTTCAACACGGCAATGCTGCTGCCGAAGTCCACCAGAGACAGTCAGGGCGTTCAGGTGATGACACTGCGTGCCAAGGCAAAGCTGGACGGCGCAGCGGTCGTGCCGGAGAGCAAAATTGCTGAGATGCAGAAATATGCGGCGAAGAATATTCCGGCAGCAGGCGGCATGGCAAAGGACATGGAGCTGAGCGGACAGATGACGCTGTAAGCGGCTGGCAGGAGACATGTCACATGAAAAAATGTAATATTATTGCGGTCTTTGATCCTGCTGCCCGCCGTGTGCTGATGTGTCAGCGCAGAAAGGACCCCTACAAAGGACTGCTGAATTTCGTCGGCGGGAAACTCCGTGACGGAGAGCCGGGCCAAGAGGCGGCATACCGGGAACTGGAAGAGGAAACCTCGATCACGCGCAGCGACATCAAACTGACGCATCTGATGGATTTTACCTATTGTCTGGAAGATTTGCAGCTGGAAGTCTATGTCGGACGCCTGCGGCAGGAGGTCGCAGTGTACGGAGAGGAAAACACACTGTGCTGGTGCGAGACGGATGCGGATTTTGCAGATGCGTCGCGGTTTGCTGGGCGCGGGAATATTGAACATATTATGCAGTATATTGCGCAGGAGAAAGACAGGCTTTTTCGATGATGTCTCCTGTATGCGCATAAGAAGAAAGGGAGGGAAACCAGATGCAGATACTGGAAATCGGCTATCAGACCATGCTGGAAGCCGGACAGACGGTCTTTCGTCCGGACGGGCTGGATGGCACGCTGCTGCTGCTGACACATGCGCCGATGAAACTGGAAATCGGAGAAAATGTACTGCATGCAGAGGCGGGCGATGCGGTCATTGTCGGAGAGAAAACGGCACTGCGCTATGCGCCGGGCGAGCGGGATCTGCTCTGTGACTGGGTGCTGTTTGAGACTGCCTCCGATCTCAATTTCTATGAAGCGTTGCAGATACCGGAGAATACGCTGCTGCGATTTGGCGACACCCTGTTCCTGTCCTCGATGCTGCAACAGCTCTGCGCCGAGTTTTACGCGTCAAATGTGCGCCGCAGTGACATGATTGAATGCTTGCTGAAAGCACTGCTGATTCGCGTGGCTGAGACCGGCGGACCCGTCAACACAAAGAATACGCAGGGCAGCAGTGAGCCACATTATGCTGAGCTTGTGCGTCTGCGCGAGAAAATTTATCTGAACCCGCAGGAAAAATGGTCGGTGGATGTGCTGTGTTCCGAGGTGAATATGAGCCGCAGCTATTTCCAGCTGATCTACCGCGAGACATTTGGCGTGACCTGCATCGCAGATGTCATCAACTGCAAGATGAACCGTGCGCGGGATCTTCTGACGACAACCAGCTATACGATTTCGCATATCGCGCAGCTCTGCGGCTATGACAACGAGGAGCATTTCATGCGGCAGTTCAAAAAGAACAACGGCGTCACGCCGACGGTCTACCGACGCGAACACCGGATGTAAAAGGGATAAAAAACACCGCCGATCAGAATAGATCAGCGGTGCATTTTTTATTACCTAGATTACTTGTTATATGCCGCAAATGCGTTTTCGACGGTTTCTGCATCACATTTCTTTGTGAACGCGGAGACGATCGGCGTGACAATCAGCGAGAGGATCATCAGCAGCGCACCTGCATTGATCGGGGAGGCGAGGTTGAGCGGCAGACCCGCAGCCCAGCTGACCAGACCGGCACAGCTGTCCTTGAAGAACGTGAAGATGCACATATGTCCGACGGTGAGAACAACGCCCATGACGAAGCTGACCCAAACCGCAGCCTTGGTGGTCTTTTTGCTGTAAAGACCCCAGAGGAACGGCCCGAGGAACGAGCCGGAAAGTGCGCCCCAGCTGTAACTCATCAGTGTTGTGATCGCTGCATTCTTGTTCATGGCGATGATGATGGAGAGCAGCAGGAAGAAGAGAATCAGCACACGCATGATGATGAGCTTCTTCTTGTCATCCATTTTCGCCTTGATGTCGATCAGATCGTTTGTCAGCGTGTTGGAGGATGTGAGAACGAGTGCAGACAGGGTGGAGAGCGAGGCACTCAGCACCAGCACAACAACCAGTCCGATCAGCAGCGTCGGCAGTGTGGCTTGCAGCATGTTCGGAACCATCGCATCAAATTCAAGCTTTCCGTTGGAGAGCTTCTGGATGACGTTGGTGCCGAGACCGCCGCCTTCCTCAGTGGTGTTGAAGAGTCTGGTGAATCCGCCCAGCAGATAGCAGCCGCCGGCAACGATCAGGCAGAAGACAGTGGAGATGATCATGCCGCGCTTGATGTCCTTTTCATCGCGGATTGCGTAGAATTTATGCACCATCTGCGGCAGACCCCATGTGCCGAGCGATGTGAGAATGACAACGCCGAAGAGGTTGAGCGGATCGGGCCCGAAGAGGGAGCCGAGCTTGCCGTCCGGCACCGCGTCGATGCCTTTCAGCAGATCGACGGAGGCGGAAAGGCCGCCCTTGTTGTTGAGTACGCAGATGACTACGCTGGAAATGCCGACCAGCATGATGATGCCCTGAATGAAATCGTTGACAGCCGTTGCGGAGTAGCCGCCGAGAACGACGTAAATCGCGCTCAGAACCGCCATCGCAATCATGATGTAATAGTAGCCGTTGTCACCGAGGTCAAACGCCATCGCAAACAGACGGGAGAGTCCGTTATAGACGGATGCAGTATACGGGATCATGAAGAGGAAAACGATCACTGCTGCGACGGTGCGCAGTGTGCTGCTGCCGTACCGCTTCATAAAAAAGTCGGGCATCGTCTTGGTGTCGAGATGCTTGGTCATCAGGCGGGTGCGCTTGCCGAGCACAGCCCATGCGAGCAGTGCGCCGATGACGGCGTTTCCGATGCCGCACCAGACGGCGGAAATGCCGTAGCTCCAACCGAACTGTCCGGCGTAGCCGATGAAGACGACGGCGGAGAAGTAAGCGGTGCCGAAGCCGAATGCTGTCATCCACGGACCGATTTTATTGCCGCCGAGGACGAAGTCATTGACACTTTTGGTTTTGCGCGAGGTGATCACGCCGATGGCGACCATCAGGACGGCATAAAGCACGACGACCACCAGTGTGATGATTTGCGAAGCTGTCATGAGCGGAAACCTCCCATTATATAAGAAAAATACGGCGTTCGCTTTCGGACTTTCAAACGATAAAGCGTTAACGCGACAAAGCTATTATAACACGAATGACGGCATTTGTCAACCTTTTTTTTCATTTTTCGCCTGATTATGCAAAGCGGCTTCTGCGGATGTGACCGCCGGACGGAATGAAATATCATTGTGACCGTTTGGCGCAGAAAGCGGAGAGCGGCAGCGCGGATAGCCGGCTTTTTGCGAAATGCAAATTTTTTGCGCTTTTGCTATTGCTTTTTTGATACAATTTGTGGTATAATAGAGTGGAATATGTGGAGGGGAGTTATCTATGCGCATTCTCGGCATTGACCCCGGTTACGCGACAGTGGGATTCGGCGTCGTGGATTATCAGGGAATGGATTTCAAAACAGTGGATTTCGGCGCGATTTTGACGGAAGCGCATACGGATTTTTCTGCGCGGCTGGCGCAGATCTATGAGGACATGTGCTTTTTGCTGGAACGGCATACGCCGCAGGCACTCTCGATTGAAAAGCTGTACTTCAATACAAATAAAACGACCGGCATTATGGTTGCAGAAGCGCGCGGCGTGATTCTGCTTGCATGTGTGCAGCACGGTGTTCCGGTGTATGAGTATACGCCGCTGCAAGTGAAATCGGCGGTGACGGGCTACGGCAAGGCGGTGAAAACACAGGTGATGGACATGACGCGCCGGATCCTGCACCTGACGGAGATTCCGAAGCCGGACGATGCAGCGGATGCACTTGCCCTTGCGATCTGCCACGGTCACTGCGCCAGACCGGATTACTGATACGCGAGGATACTGCCCGCTGCGAAGCGGCAGAAACAGAATTGAAAGATGAGGGGAAAACCATGATAGATCATGTGCGCGGCACAGTGACATATAAAGAGCCGAATCTGGTTGTGATCGAATGCGGCGGTGTGGGCTATGCCTGCCGGTGCAGCATGCAGACAGCGGGAACGGTCGGCGCGGTCGATGAGGAAGCCGTGCTGTACACGAGGCTGACGGTGCGGGAGGATGAAATCGCGCTGTACGGCTTTGCAAACCGGAGCGAACGGAGCTGTTTCGATCAGCTGACCGGCGTGACAGGGGTCGGACCGAAGGCAGCACTTGCGATTCTGTCCGATTTTACACCGGATCGCTTCGCGCTGATTGTCGCAGCAGGCGATCACAAAGCCCTGACCAAAACAAAGGGCATCGGCGGAAAAACTGCGCAGCGCATTGTGCTGGAACTGAAAGATAAGGTCGCAAAGGCTGCGCCGGAGAGCGGATTTGCCGCAACACCGGCAGCCGTGAGCGGCGGCAGCATGGAAGAGGCGATGGCAGCCTTGCAGGTGCTGGGCTATTCGCAGGGCGAAATCGCGGGTGTTCTGGCAGGGCTGGATCCTGCATTGCCGTCTTCGGAGCTGATCCGGATTTCGCTGATTCAGCTCGGCAAAAATATGTTCTGATGAAACGGCTGTTGCAGCGGTGATTTTCAGAAGATCGGAGGGAACGGAACATGACAAAACGAAAGGCAATCTGTATTCTGCTTGCAGTCATGCAGCTTCTGGCACTTTCGGGCTGCGGCGGAAACAGCAGTGTATCCGCGGATAAGGAGACCTCCTCGGTATCAAACCGAGCAGAAGAGGATGATGACAGCAGCGATGCAGACGATGACGGAGAAGAAAGCGAGGACGACAAAACAGATCAGGACGGCGAGGACGGCGAGGACAGCAAAGACGGTAAAGACAGCAAGGACAGCAAGGACGGCGATTCTTCTCTGTATGAAGACAGCGATGCAGCGTCCGGATCAGACAAGACGGACAGCAGCGGCAGTTCCCGTTCGGAAAGCAGCAGCAGCCAATCCGCTGCAAACAAGGGAACGAAAGCGGATTATGATGCCGCCTACGAAACGCTGGATCAGCTTATGATTGCGATGAAGAACCGCAATACATCAGAGATCATCAAAAAATCCAATCTCGGTATCTATACGCAGATGTTGGAGCTTTTCGGTGATGAGGAGGAGGTCACGCAGGAAGAGCTGCTGGAAGAGCTGCTGGATGATCTGCTGGGCTTGTCAAAAACAGCGATTACGTCTTATAAGATCGGTACGGGAGCGGAGCGGCCGGATCTGGTGCAGGAATATCAGAATTATCTGACGGATATGAAGGATTCGATTGACACGCTCTACGAGGGCGAGACGGATACAGAAGGCTATGATGTCTACCTTGCAATGATGGAGCTGTATCCGGATTTTCAGATGATGTATGTGTTCCCGGTTGCGGTGACAGAAGACGGCGATGAGAGTGCAAGCTATATGTATGTAACGAATGACGGCAGCGGCTGGCGCGTGGATCTGATGTTTGTCTCAGGGCTCATCGGGTATGAGCAGAAGACAAAGGTGACATTTGCAAATATCAGCGCGAAAACCATTTATAATGCGGCGAACACTGCGGTTGTGGATATGGACTACGAGGATTTGCGGCTTGATCTGCTCGCCGGAAATACATATTACTTTGAGGGCAGCGATTTTCAGGATGTGACGGCACCGTCGGCAACCGGTACGGAGGCGGAATTGTTGCAGTCACTGAGATACCGGATTGCGCAGTATACCGATGATGCGGCGAATACGGAGCGCATCGGCATTGCATTTGAACCGGGCGGCGCATGCTGTGCGGTTGCAGTGCAGAACGGCACAATGCTCTCAATGACGACAGAGCAGGGCGAGACACCGGTGTTCGGATCGTATCCGATGATGACCGCGTATGACGAAGCGGGGTCTTCCAAGACACTGGAAACTGTGCTTGCAAATGCGGCGTACACGGATTGAAGGCCGTGCTTATAAATTGAAAACACCTGAATCTAATTTCGGTACATATACAAAAAGGAGGATCTCAGTATGAATCTCGACGAATTGTTAAAGGAAGCGATTACCAAACCGGAGAAGCGGTCGCTTTTTCTGCAAACGCTGATCAAAAGCGATGTCTATGTCATCTGCAAGCAGCCTGTGAAGCAGGATGAGGTGAACGGCGGCGTGTCGATGGAGCTTGTGACGACACAGAATCCGGACGGCGATATTTTTATCCCGTTTTTCACAAGCTACCGTTCGCTGCAACAGTTTGCGAAGCGGTATGTCAACTGCTATAAGCTGAACTGCCTGCGTCTGTTTGACCTGATTCAGTCTGCGAATGCGGTGCTGAATCCGAATTCCTACGGCAAGGAGTTTTCCTCGCAGGAAATGAAGAGCATCCTGATGGTCGCGCGGAATCTGAACATTCCGGCGATCTCGATGAAAGAGGAGGATACCATTGAGTACCGCCGCAACCAGAAGGATCTGGAACATCTGACGCGCCCGCTGTCGCGGTATCTTGCGCGGCAGGCGAATGTGGATGCCTGTTATCTGGTTGAGATGGTGCGCGGCTGCGAGCGTCCGCAGACACTGTTTGTATTTGATATGAACGGCAACACGCGCAAGCTATTCTTCCCGCTTTCAAAATATATGCAGAACTATACGAAATCGGGAGACAGTCTGGTGTTTATCAGTCTGGAAGAACAGGCAGGCAAAAAGGCAGTCGAGGGAATCGACCCGTTCTATATCCGCAAGAAGCGGTATTTTGAGAAATGATCCAGAGCGGAACGCCGGCATATGAACCGGCAGAGGAAGAACGTCTTTCCAGTCCGGAGATGCTCTCGCAGGACAGCGGCGAGCTGGAACTGTCTCTGCGCCCGAAATCCTTCCGGGATTACATCGGGCAGGATCAGGTCAAGGAAAAGCTTGCGGTGTATATTGAAGCGGCAAGGCTGCGCGGTGAGGCACTCGATCATGTGCTGCTGTACGGTCCGCCGGGGCTTGGAAAGACAACGCTTTCGGGCATCATTGCGCATGAGCTGGGGGTCAATCTGCGGATTACTTCCGGTCCTGCGATCGAGAAGCCGGGCGATCTGGCAGCTCTGCTGACAAATCTCGGCAGAGGCGATATGCTGTTTGTCGATGAGATTCACCGCCTGTCACGCACGGTGGAAGAGGTGCTGTATCCTGCGATGGAGGACAGAGCACTGGATATTATGATCGGAAAGGGACCGTCGGCGCGCAGCATCCGGGTGGATTTGCAGCCGTTTACGCTGATCGGCGCGACAACGCGTGCCGGACAGCTGACACTGCCGCTGCGGGAGCGGTTCGGCATTGTGGAGCGGCTGGAACTGTATACACCCGAGCAGCTTTGCGATATTATCAGAAGAAGTGCGATGCTGCTGGATATTCCGTGTGAAGCGGACGGCGCGATGGAGCTTGCCAAGCGGTCCCGCGGAACGCCGCGCATTGCGAACAGACTGCTGCGCAGAGTGCGCGATTTTGCCGATGTCATGGGCAAAGGCGTGATTGACGTGCCGACAACGCGGCTGGCATTGGAGCGTCTGGAAATTGATGAGCTGGGTCTGGACAAGCTCGATCTGCGGATGATGGACATGATGATCCGCGGCTACGGCGGCGGACCGGTCGGCTTGAAGACACTTGCGTCTGCACTCGGTGAGGAGGCAGTGACGCTGGAAGATGTCTGTGAGCCGTATCTGATGCAGCTCGGCATGCTGGCGCGGACGCCGAGCGGACGCTGTGCCACACAGCTTGCGTATCAGCATCTTGGCATTCCGTACGGGGAGAAGACGGCACAGCAGTATTCGCTTGCGGATATACTGGAAAACGAGCCGGACGAATGATATGAAACGCCTATCGACGAAGAATTATGAACACAATCAGAAGATACCGCTTCCGGCAGAGCCGATTAACGGGCAGTCGCTGGGGGCGGTATCAGGCATGAAATTCGGCAGATCGACGATGAGTTACAGCGGCTGTGAGGTCATCTCGGTGTACAACGCACTGCTGCTGGAACACCGTCCGCAGCCGTTCTGTGAGATCGCAAGGTATATGGAGCGATTTCGCGTCATGCTTGGCTTCTGGGGTACCAATTTTCTGCTGCTGGGGCATTGCCTGCGGCATTTCGGTCTGCGTGCAAAGCGTGTGCGCAGCAAGGAAAAGCTGCGCGAGGCAATTCTGCGCGGGCAGACCTGTTTGTTTGTATACTGGGTCGGGAAACGGTTTCGTTCTCCGGTGCATACAGTCTGCATCCGGCAGAGCAGCGAGGAATGGCTGGCGGTCTATAATGCTTACAACAACTGCGATCATGTGATTGACGTGCCGCGGGCGGAGTGGCTGTCGCGGCGGATGATTTTTGCCTATCTGATTGAGCCTGCGCAGTATCTCTGCAAAGACAGCGACGGGAATCTGTTTCTTTCCTTTGATAAGACGGAGGAATCCGCACTGTCTGCGCAGCCGGAGCTGACGCATTGTCTTGCTGTTGTAAAGAGCGGAGATGACTGGCTGCTGGGATGGAACCGCTGGCGAAACCGCTATGAGATTTTCGGCGGCTGCATTGAGGCGGGAGAGACTGCACGCGATTGCATTCTGCGTGAATGCAGAGAAGAGCTGGGCGTAACCTCTTTTGAGATACGGTATCTCGGCGCGATGCGCTTTCTGATGCAGCCGGATTATTTCTCGTCAGAGGAGCGGACGGAGCTTGGCGGGCTGTACGGCATTGTGCTGCCGGAGATGCCGTCGGATGCACTGTCCGAAATGTGCGAAGACAAAGATGAAATCACGCATTTCGCTTTGTACAGCGCAATCAGGGGCAAAGCACCGATTGCGGAGATCGACGAGTATTTGCTCGGATATTTCAAATAGGACAGAAACCGTATAAAAGCAAAGGAGGGAGACACATGGCAAAGCTGCTGAAACCGGAGGGCTTGCGCGGCGTCAGCATGACAGAGCTGACCTGTGAAGGCATGCTGAGCCTTGGCAGAGCGGCGGCGCAGGCGATCGGCAAAACCTGCAATCATCCGCCGGTGTTCTATCTCTCCCGCGACACCCGACGCGGTGCAGATGCACTGGAAGCTGCGCTTTGTGCAGGCATCTGCATGGGCGGGGGCGTTGCACACAGTCTGGGCATTCTGCCCTCTTCTGCGATGTCGCTGCTGCTGTCGGCAGAGGATGCGGATGCCGGCATTTCGCTTTCGGGCGATTCCCTGCCGTATGAGCAGATCATCCTGCGGTTTTATGCAAAAAGCGGTTTGCCGATGTCGGCAGAGCAGTTGGATTCCGTCGCTGCGCGTCTCTCTGCGGATGCCGCACAGCCGCCGAAGCAGTACGGCTGGATTGAACGACCCGATGACGCCGTGAAACGCT
Organism: Oscillospiraceae bacterium; assembly: GCA_045627405.1. Classification (GTDB taxonomy): domain Bacteria; phylum Bacillota; class Clostridia; order Oscillospirales; family Ruminococcaceae; genus Firm-04. The sequence goes on from JAZQNP010000107.1 coordinate 25,156, forward strand.
ATTTGCAGCAGATTGCGGTTCGCCTCAACGAAAACACGCCGATGCATCAGTGCAGTGTACAAAAGCCGCTGCGCATTGCGATGGACTGTGCCAACGGTGCAGCCGGCACAGCCGCGGAGATTCTGGTGCGGATGCTTGGCGGAGAGCCGGTGATGCTTCACAACGCACCGGACGGCACGAACATCAGCAGAAGCTGCGGTGTACATGCGATGGATGCACTTGCAGCGGCAGTGCAAAGTAACTGCTGTGACGTCGGGTTTGCTTTTGACGGCGACGGCACATGCTGTCTTGCGGTCGATGCAGCGGGCGAATCGGTTCACAGTGACCGCCTGCTGGCATTGCTTTGTCAGGACAGATTGGAACGGCAGGCGGAAAACAAGACGCTGCCGGCATTTGCGACGCTGCAAAACGGCGCAGCGGTGACAGAAGCGACGAATCTCGGCTTTTTGCGCTATGCAAAAGAAAACGGCATAGCCGTGTATACCGTGCAACCTGAACCGCAGTTTATTTTGGAGCAGATGCGCAATCTGCGTCTGGGTCTGGGCGGTGACGGTGCGGGACGCATTTACTTTTGTGATCTGCCGGCACCGGACGGACTGATGACGGCAGCGCGTGTGATCCGCGCCATGCAGCGCACGGGCAGAACTCTTGCGGAGCTGGCGGGTGTGATGGAGCATGACCCGCAGGTTTCGGTATCGGTGCGCATACCGGCGCAATGGCGTGAGATCTGGAAGAATGATCCTGAGATTGCAAATTATATTGCGCAATGTGAAGAAGAACTCGGCATGGACGGCAGACTGGTTGTGCGGGAGCGCAGGAATGATGCGGCAATCCGCATTATGCTGGAAGGGCGCGATTTCCGCCGGATCAACGGCTATGCGTTTGCTGTTGCGGAGAAGATTCAGATACGGGTCGGCGGATGATGTGAAGTGTATCAATCGGAAGTTGTCTCAGGAAATCATCTGAAATAAAGAAAGGTGTGTCCACATGAGAATTGCAGAGAACTGGGCGGATTACCGCCTGATTGATACAAAGAACGGCGAACGGTTGGAACGCTGGGGCAATGTGACGCTGATTCGTCCCGATCCGCAGGTGATCTGGCAGACTGCGCCGCTGACCGATCTCTGGGAAACCGCCGACGGACATTATCACCGTTCCAAATCGGGCGGCGGAAGCTGGGAATACCGCAAAAAGCCGCCGGAAAGCTGGGACATCCGGTACCGCGATCTGACATTTCATGTGCGGCCGACCGGCTTCAAGCACACAGGGCTTTTCCCGGAGCAGGCGGTCAACTGGGACTGGATGACGGAGAAAATCAGAGGTGCAGGGCGTCCGGTGCGCGTGCTGAATCTGTTTGCCTATACCGGCGGTGCGACGCTTGCCTGTGCAGCGGCAGGCGCAGAGGTCTGTCATGTGGATGCGGCAAAGGGCATGGTGCAGTGGGCGCGTGAGAACGCGGCGGCATCCGGCTTGACGGAAAAGCCGATTCGCTGGATTGTGGACGACTGTGAGAAATTCATCCGCAGAGAAGAACGGCGGGGCAGAAAATACGATGCGATTATTATGGATCCGCCGAGCTACGGGCGCGGTCCGAACGGTGAAATCTGGAAGCTGGAAAACAGCATCTACGCTCTGGTCGAGGCGTGTCTGAGTGTATTGTCGGATGATCCGCTGTTTTTCCTGCTGAACAGCTACACGACCGGCTTGTCGCCGTCCGTGATGGGCTATCTGCTGCATTCGCTCATCGTACAAAAATGCGGAGGAAGCGTCTCGGCGGATGAAATCGGGCTGCCGGTGGAACTGGCAAAGGCGGCACTGCCCTGCGGCGCAACGGCGATCTGGGAGAACCGCTGACTGCAATGACACAGAAGAGGTGTTTCACATGTTCGAAAATAAAGTGGAAGTGTATAAGGTGAAAGAGGCAGCGAATATCATGAATGCGCTTGCCAAAGAAGGCTGGCGTGTGATCGCGGTTTCGCCGGATATTGCCGCCGGATACGGTATCGTAGTAACCTATGAGAGGGAAGCGGTCCGAAACTACGGAGTGCGCGGATAAGCATTCCGGTACAGATTTCCGATACCGGAAAAAGCGGCAGTGCGCGGCGTTTATCAGAACATGATGCGGAGTGAGCAAATGGAACCACTGATCAAAATTGACAATGTTCGTTTCTCCTATCAGAGTGAAGAGGAACAGGCGGATAAGACGGATGTGCTGAAAGGCATTTCGCTGGAATTTCAGCGCGGAGAGCTGGTCGCAGTGCTGGGACATAACGGTTCGGGCAAATCGACGCTGGCAAAGCTCATCAACGCAGTTTTGCTCCCGACTGAGGGGAATGTGACGGTTGCGGGCATGGACACCAGAGACGAGGAGAAGCTCTTTGACATCCGGCAGCATGTGGGCATGGTGTTTCAGAATCCGGATAATCAGATCGTCGCAACCATCGTGGAAGAGGACGTTGCCTTCGGACTGGAAAATCTCGGCGTGCCGACCGATGAAATGCGCATTCGGGTCGATCAGGCACTGCACGCCGTGCAGATATATGAATACCGCGGACATGCGCCGCATCAGCTTTCGGGCGGACAGAAGCAGCGTGTGGCGATTGCCGGCATCATTGCAATGCGGCCGGACTGCATTGTGCTGGATGAGCCGACAGCTATGCTGGATCCGCAGGGCAGAAAAGAAGTCATGCGCACGATCAAGATGCTGAACCGCGATTACGGCATCACGGTGATTCTGATTACACATGAGATGGATGAAGCGGCGCAGTGCCGGCGTGTCATCGTAATCGACCATGGTACTGTACATATGGATGACAAGCCGGAAAAGGTGTTTTCTCATGTCGCAGAGATGCGGGAGCTTGGGCTGGACGTGCCGCAGGCAACGGAGCTTGCCGATCTGCTTTCGCAGGCGGGCTGTGCGATGCCGGCGGAGATTCTGGACGAAGCCTCCTGCGTGGAGGCGGTTGCGGCGATTTTTAAGCAGAAAGGATATTTGCGGGATGCCGATTCTTGAAGCAAAAAACCTGACATACACATACAGCCTTGGGTCACCGTTCGAGAAGACGGCAGTCGATCACATGGATTTGCAGATTGAGCAGGGTGAATTCGTCGGCATCATCGGGCATACGGGATCGGGCAAATCGACGCTGATGCAGATGATGAACGGCTTGCTGCGCCCGACGGAGGGAACGGTGCTGCTGGACGGCAAGGATATTTGGGAGAAAAAGGCGGATCGCCGTGCCGTGCGGTTTCAGGTCGGTCTGGTGTTTCAGTATCCGGAGTATCAGCTGTTTGAGGAGACGGTATACAAAGACATCGCATTCGGTCCGAAGAACATGGGGCTGGATGACGCAGAGGTGGACCGCCGCGTTCGTGAGACAGCAGAAGCCGTGGGGCTGCGGGAGGAGCTGCTGGACAAATCTCCCTACGCACTGTCGGGCGGACAGAAGCGGCGCGCTGCGATTGCCGGCGTGATGGCAATGGAGCCGCGGGTGCTGATTCTCGATGAGCCGACCGCGGGTCTCGATCCGAAGGGCAGGACAAAAATTCTCACGCAGCTGCGCGAATATCACAAACGCACAGGCTGCACGGTCATGCTGGTATCGCACAGCATGGAGGATGTGGCAAAATATGTCTCAAAGCTGCTGGTGCTGTCCCACGCAAAGATTGTCTGTTATGATACGCCTGCAAATGTATTTGCGCGCGGAGATTCTCTGGAAGCGATGGGGCTTGCCCTGCCGCAGATTACGCGGATTTTCCATGCGCTGCGTGCGCGGGGGATTGTCGTTCCCGAAGAGGTCTACACCGTAAAATACGGTGCGGAGCAGCTTTTGAAGCTGCTGCAAGCGGATGACGGAAAGGGGGATGCTGTATGTTGAAGGACATCACGCTCGGACAGTATTTCCCGATCAAGAGTGTTGTACATCGGATGGATGCGCGCTATAAGATCATCATTACAGTGCTGTTTATGGTGATGCTGTTCTGGGGACAGCATGTCACATCGCTGGCTGCGGGCTTTGTGTTTGTAGTGCTCGCAACGGCGTGTTCCAGGATCCCGCCCAAAATGCTTGTCAGGAGCATAAAGCCGATTGTCCCGATCCTGATTTTTACAGGACTTCTGAACCTTTTTCTGATGAAAGGCGGCACGGTCTACTGGGAGTGGAAGCTGCTTTCTGTCTCCTCGCAGGGCATACAGACATCCTTGTTCATGGTCGTTCGCATCTGTCTGCTGATTGCAGGCACCTCTTTGCTGACCTATACGACCTCACCGATTGTGCTGACGGATGCGATTGAAGCGTTGCTGTCGCCGTTGAAGAAGCTGCACATGCCGGTGCATGAGCTTGCGATGATGATGACGATTGCACTGCGGTTCATTCCGACGCTGATTGAAGAAACGGATAAAATCATGTCCGCACAGAAAGCACGCGGTGCCGATATGGAGAGCGGCAATCTGTTTCAGCGCGCACATGCGCTCGTGCCGATTCTGATTCCGCTGTTTGTCTCTGCATTCCGCCGCGCCGAGGAGCTTGCGCTGGCAATGGAATGCCGCTGCTACCACGGCGGCGAGGGACGGACGCGCCTGCGGGAATTAAAGAGCGGTGCGCGGGATTATATCGCGCTGGGTATTATGCTGCTGATGCTTGCCGCAGTCATTACAATCAATATACTGATGGGGTGAAAACATGAAGAAACAGCGATATGTCGGCAATCATCTGATACGGTTTCTCTGTTTCTTGGTGCCGCTTGCGGTGATGACGTTCTGCTTTATCTGTCAGGGCTATGTACCGTTCGGTGATTCTACACCGCTGCTCGGCGATGCGGGGTGTGAATATTATCCGATGCTGCTTTTGCTGCGCAGAAGCGTGCAGGCAGGGCAAAGTTTGCTGTATACATGGCGGTCGGTGTTCGGCACGGATTTTCTCCCGACGATCGCGTATTTCTGTGTCAGCCCGTTTCATCTGACCGCGCTGTTTCTGCCGGAATCGGCGGTGCATGTATATCTCTCGGTATCCATTCTGATCCATGCGGGACTGATGGGACTGTTTTTCTCTGTTTTGCTGGAAACAGTGCGGAAAAAGCTGGATGTCTATGCAGTCTGGTTTTCTACGATGTATGCGGTATCCGCATGGATGCTCGGCAGCTTCTTTCAGACGGTCTGGCTGGACTGCATCGCGCTGACGCCGCTGGTGCTGGCGGGTGTGATCAAAATGGTGCGCGACCGGGATTTCCGGCTGTATCCGCTGGCACTCGGCCTGACGATTGCATGCAATTATTATCTGAGCTTTATCGTGTGCTGCATGACGGGTCTGTTCTGGATCGGTGTGCTGATTGTGCGGAAGATACCGATGAAATCGCTGCCGAAAGAGACCGGAAAATTTCTCGGATTCTCGGTGCTGGGCGCGTCGTTCTCGGCAGTGCTGCTGCTGACAACGGCTGCACTTTTGCCGCAGACCTCGACAGCGGGCGAGCGCATCACCGACTGGACGGAAGTCTACGGCACGCTGGGCGGAACGATCGGGCAGCTGGTCTCGTTCAGCAAAATGACATATAACCAGCATCCTGCCAATATGGCATGCAGCATCCTTGTGGTCCTGTTGTTTGCAGGCTATCTGACCGCACGCAGAATTTCGCTGCGGGAGCGGATCTACGGCGGATTTGTGCTGATTTTTATGCTCGTCAGCCTCTGGTATGCACCGCTGAGCTTTGTGTGGCACGGCTTCCATTTTCCGCATGTTACGGTTGACCGGTTTGCGTATATGGTGCCGATGGTGCTGGCGTTCATGGGCTGGCGGTATATGGTGACGCTGGAAGATATACAGTCGTCAGATACAGAGCCGACCCGCAGCACCGTGCTGCCGAAGGTGATGCAGCTTGCTGCGATGGCGATCTGCACTGCTGCGGTGCTGTTTTGTGCGGACAGATACGAAGCCACGGATGTTGTGCTGCTTCCGGCGTTGTTCGCGCTGCTGTATCTGATTGTTTTGGGCATCCGGATATTTGTCCCCAAGCGGGCATCCATCTGCCGTCTGGGGCTGTCCGCGGTGTTCCTTGCAGAGCTGCTTTACAGCAGTAGGCTCGATATTTCCTATATTCCGGATAACGTGCCGGCGTCCTCTCTTCTGCCGGATGCCGCAGTCAGTGAAGCGGTCGCGCAGACCAAAGCAGATGCGGCAGAGAACGGGGAATACTTCTTCCGGACGGGTGTTGACGGGATTGCCGGATATAATGTGGAGCTGCTTTATGATATTGACGGCGGCGTGGAGGGCTTTTCTTCTTTGATTCCGCATGATTTGAACCGGTTGAGCAGTATGCTCGGTTATGTGGCACATGACAGCGGCTATACGATCATGAGCCAGCAGATTTCTCCGCTTGCAATGCTGCTGACGGATACGCAGTATATGATCTCCGATCAGAGCGGGCATGCGCTGCTGGATGCGCTGACAGAGCAGCAGGATGAGGGCAGCTTTGTGCCGTATCGGTTTTCGTATGATGCAAAGCTTGGCTACTGTATTCCGGACGCAGTATCGCTCCCCGAAGCAGATTCCGATTTTGCAGCGCAGAATGCGATTTTTTCAGAGATGACCGGACTGAACGGAGATCTGCTCGTGAACATTCCGCAGACCGGAACAGAGGTTTCCGATCTGACTGCCGACCCGACAGATGCAGGCATGCTGCATATTGTTGCGGATGAAATTCCGGAGGCTCTGCTGAACGGAGCGGATGCGGAGACGGAAATGATCGACAGTGACGACAAGACAAAGTTCAATCCGAAGATCACTTTTGAATTTGAGATCCCCGAAGACGGGTATTATTATCTCAACCGCGTTGTCAGAGACGGAAAATCTCTGGGTGCATTGTTCCGTTCGGAAATGTTCCGGAAATGCCGCATCTGGGTTGACGGGGAATATTATGCAGGCAGTGACCTTTCCGGCACCATGTCGTTCGGACTGAAAAACAATCTGTCAAACTCACTGGCGATCGGGTATCTGCATGCCGGACAGACGCTCAGCGCGGAATACGGCGTTTATGCGATGACAGATATTCAAATGCAGCTGTTTGCCGCACGGCTTGATGAAGATTTGCTGGAAGAGGGCTATGCGCGCCTGACACAGTCGCCGTTTGCGCTGACGGATTTCTCGGATACTGCATTGACCTGCACGGCGGATGCACAGGAGGACTGTGTGCTGTACCTGTCAATCCCGTATGATACGGGCTGGAAAGCCGAGGTGGACGGCATGAAGGCGGAGACCTTCCCGGTGCTGGATGCCATGACGGGAATCCGGCTGACTGCCGGCTCCCACACGGTTTCGATGCACTATGTGCCGAAAGGTTTTCGCGCAGGTGCTGTCATCAGCATACTCGGCATCTGCGGATACATCATGCTGCTGATTGCGGAGACGGTACGGATCAAAAAACGCAGAGGGACAGACAATGCGAACAGTTAAGATGACGATTGCCTACCGCGGGACCAGGTATCACGGATTCCAGCGGCAGCCGAATGCCGTAACGGTGCAGGGAGAGTTAGAAAAACAGCTTTCCCGCGTTCTGAACGGGCAGACAGCGGTATACGGCTGCTCGCGGACGGATACCGGCGTGCATGCGAATCAGTTTGTGCTGCATTTTCATACAGAGCGGGAGATTCGCTGCAAAAACCTGGTGCGTGCGATGAACGGCTGGCTTCCGCCGGATATTTCCGTGCTTTCGGCAGAGGATGTCCATGCGGATTTTCATGCGCGGTTTGATTGCAAGGGCAAGGAATATCTCTACCGCATTCACAATCACGAGAGCAAGAATCCGTTTCTGACGGATCTGGCATTCCACTACCGCCGCCCGATGGATATTGAGAAAATGCGGCACGCGGCACAGGCAGTGATCGGCACGCACGATTTTCACAGCTTTTGTGCACAAGCGACAGAAGAGGATCGCTGTATCCGCACGATATATGACGTATCCGTCGAAAAGCAGGCGGACACCGTAGAAATACTTGTCAGCGGAGACGGATTCCTGTATAATATGGTTAGAATCTTTGTAGGAACGCTGCTGGATATCAATGAGGGCAAGCTTTCACCGGATGCAATGCCGGAGATCCTTGCGGCGAAAGACCGGCTGGCTGCGGGCAGAACGGCAATGGCACACGGACTGTATCTGAATCGGGTATTCTACGTTGACGTTGACGCTGGCGATGCCGGCGGTCTGCGCTGAAAAAGAAAACAGACGGGGCAGAGAAACAACACGCCCCGAAGGAGAGAGACAGCAATGAAACAGCAAAAAAACAAAGACAGTGCCGCAGAAATATATGCGGTGCGCAAGAAGAAAAAACGCAGGCGGTTTCTGACGCGCTGTCTGTGGTTTGTGCTGATTGCGGCGGCGATCATGATTCTGTACGACCGTCGGGAAGTCTGGCTGCCGAAGCTCGAAACAATCGGTGTCCGGCATCAGAGTCAGCGGCAGTCCGACCCTGCAACGGCAGACGGAAATTTCCCGCTGTATATTACAGGTGCGGAGAATTATCAGTTCAGCAGCATCGGAGATCACCTTGCGCTGCTGAGTGATTCCTATTTCTTCATCTACGAGACCGGCGGATCACAGATTGCGGCGCGGCAGCATACCTACGGCAGTGCCATGCTGCAAACCGCAGGGGATTACGCGCTGGTTTACGAGCTGGGCGGAACCAATTTCCGGCTGGAAACCGTGAGACGGACACGCTATGAAAAAAGCGTCGCAAACCACATCATTTTCGGACGCGTATCCGAGAACGGCATGACGGCACTGGTGACGGCATCGGAGACGAGTGCCTGCACGCTGCTGGTTTTTAATGCCAAGGGACAGCAGATCTATGCGCGCAACTGCATAGAGCTGCTCGGAGAGCTGACCTTCAATCCGGACGAATCGGGCTGTTATGCAGTCAGTATGCGCGCAGACGGCGGCGCAATGCAGTCTGTGGTGCATGCGTACAGTTTTTCGGAGGAAGAGGAGCTTTGGTCGGGACAGCCTCTTGACATGCTCGCCGTTTCGGTATATAATACAGAGGGGGACAATCTGTTTGTACTCGGTGATACGCAGGCGTGTTATCTCAGCAACACGGGTGCCGTTCTCAGTACATATGTCTATCCCGATACATTGGTCAGCGGATGCTGCGAGAAAGACGGAACTGCGGCACTGCTGCTGTCCAACGACGAAAAGCGCAGTGACTCGGTTGTCATTCTGAAAGGCAGTGCAAAGGATGCGGTTCTCCGTACATACGATAAAGAGATCAAGAGCATCGGGCTGCTGTCAGACGGAAAATCGGTTTTGCTGCAAATGCGGAGCAAGCTGGTGACACTGAGCAGCGACGGCGTTGTGATGCAGGAGACGGAGACGCAGGACAGCTACGACAGCTTTCTGCGCATCGGAAACTATCTGTTTCTGATCGGATATGACCATATCGACCGGCTGACATTCCGCAGCGGTTCTTAAATCTAAAAAAGATGACAGCATAAGGGTTTGACAAATAAGTTTCGGGGAGGATTTATCAGCATGGGCACCGAATTCTGGTGGATATTTGACGCGCTTGTCATTATGATAGTTGTCTATGTCATATATTCCAATGCAAAGCGCGGATTAACAAAGGTATTTGTCATCAACATCGGCTATATTGTCGCGTCATTTCTGGCGGGACTGGTGGCTGTCAACGCCGGACCGCTTCTGTATGATTCCGTTGCCAAATCGAGCGACATTGCAGCAATCGAGGAAGTCAATGCCAAGGTGGATTTTGCAAAGGTGTTTGCAGGTGCAGTGGATGCGCAGGAATACGGCTTTTCCTGTGACGAGGCAAAGGTGGATATATATCTTCTTCCGCCCGATACCGATCAGTTTGTGAATAAGCTGTATCAGTATGTCAACCGGAGATACGGCGAGGAGGTCTGTGAAGAGACACAGTTCGCGTCGATTCTGCAAAACGCATTTGTCACGGCGTACGGAACCGAACTCGGCGAGAAGCTGCCGGAATATGTACGCGTCAATTTTGAGACGCAGCTTGCGGCGGAGCCGGGAAAAATGACAGACCTGCTTGTCACAATGTACGACGACAGATACAGCGCGGCGGGCATCGCAGGCAAGATCGAGGAACAGTTCGGTGAGGAGCCGACAACGGAGATTCTCCGCATGTTCTGTTATGTCGCAATTTTTGCGATTGCCATGGTGGTTGCGGCGGTCATCAGTGCCGGACTGCAAAACACGCTGTTTTTCAACGTCGGAAAGGGATCGGAGCGGTTGTACGGTGCGCTGTTCGGCATAGCGGAAACGGCGGCTCTGCTGATTCTGTTTACGGTATTTGTGCGGGTTGCAGTGATGCTGGGCGGTGGAGACGCGCTTTGCTTCAATGATCAGACGGTGGCAAATACCAAAATCTTCCATTACCTGTATGATAATCTCGGATTTTTGATTTGATTGAATCGGCAAGAAAGGAGTATGCAGCCGGCAGGTGACTGGCGGCTGCGTTGGTTTTTTATATGATGCTTTGCAGCCATTGCAAGAAACGGCCGGCTGTGGTGTTCATCACCACAATGCGCGGCAATGAAAAGAAAAATGAGGGGCTGTGCCTGGTCTGCGCACGGCAGATGAATATTCCGCAGGTGTCGGAATATATGGAGCGCATGGGCATCACAGATGAAGATGTTGAGCGCATGAGCGACCAGATGATGGAGATGATGGACGATTTTGAGGACGGCATGAACCGGATTCTCGGCAAGGGGGATGAAGATGCCGACGGTGAATTGACGGACGGTGATGCAGGTGACGATGACGACTCCTTTGAGATGGGCGGAGCCAGCACCATGCCGCAGTTTTTCCAGAATCTGTTCTCCGGCGGCAGCGACGATGCAAAGCGCGGCGATGCAGCCCGCGGCAGCGCATCGGAGGAGCATGATCCGGATAAGCGGAAGCAGAAGCGCGCAGAGCGCAGGGAGAAGAAAGAACGCAAAAAAGAACTGAAATATCTCGGCAGCTATTGCGTGAATGTCAGCGAACGTGCCGAGACGCATCAGCTTGACGGCGTGGTCGGACGCGACAAGGAGATTGCACGCGTGATCCAGATTCTCTCCCGCCGGCAAAAGAACAATCCCTGCCTGATCGGTGAGCCGGGCGTCGGTAAGACTGCGATTGCAGAGGGCATTGCCCTGAAAATTGCATCGGGCGATGTGCCGTTTCATTTGCAGGATAAGAAAATTTATCTGCTGGATATGACCGCACTGGTTGCAGGCACGCAGTTCCGCGGACAGTTTGAGAGCCGCGTCAAGGGCTTGATCGAGGAGGTCAAGGAGCAGGGCAATGTCATCCTGTTTATCGACGAGGTACACAGTCTGGTCGGCGCAGGGGAGTCCGAAGGCTCTATGAATGCGGCGAATATTCTGAAACCGGCACTCTCACGCGGAGAAGTGCAGGTGATCGGCGCGACGACATTCAATGAATACCGGAAGTTCATCGAAAAGGACGGTGCGCTGGAACGCCGTTTCCAGCCGGTTCGGGTCGATGAACCGACCGTTGAGGATACCGTGGAGATTCTGCGCGGGGTCGCAAAATACTACGAGCAGTTCCACCGGGTGACCGTGCCGGTGCCGATGCTGCGGCTCTGTGCTGTGCTGTCGGAGCGGTATATCACCGACCGTTTCCTGCCGGATAAAGCGATTGATCTGCTGGATGAGAGCTGTGCATATGTCAGCATCCGGCATCCGGAGCTGACGGAGCTTGACCGCCTGACAACGCAGATTGCAGAAAAGCACGCAGAAATCGAGGAAATCGAGAGCGACGCATCCCCGGACTATCAGCTTTTGCAGGAGCGCAAGGGCGAGCTGATTCACATGCAGGCGCGCTATGACGAGCTGACGGCAAATCCGGTTTCTGTCGCGGTTGAGGCGAGCGATCTGGCGCATGTCATCGAAATCTGGACGGGAATTCCCGCAAACAAGATCGAAGAGACGGAATACGCGAAGCTGCGCGATCTGGAATCGCATCTGAGTGCGCATATCATCGGGCAGGAGGAAGCGATCCGTGCCCTGTCCGCAGCAATCAAGCGCAGCCGTGTGCAGATGTCCAAACGCCGCCGCCCTGCATCGTTTATCTTTGTCGGACCGACAGGCGTCGGCAAGACAGAGCTGGTCAAGGTGCTTTCGTCGGAGCTGTTTGATTCGACGGAGCCGCTGATCCGTCTGGATATGACGGAATATATGGAAAAGCACGCTGTTTCGCGGATGATCGGTTCGCCTCCGGGTTATGTCGGATACGATGAGGCGGGACAGCTGACGGAAAAGGTGCGCCGCCGTCCGTACAGTGTGATTCTGTTCGATGAGATTGAAAAGGCGCATCCGGATGTGATGAACCTGCTGCTGCAAATTCTGGATGAAGGCAGAATTGACGATGCACAGGGCAGATCGGTCAATTTTGAAAACACTGTGATTATCATGACATCGAATGCCGGCAGCACCGACAAATCGACCGGCGTCGGATTCAGCAGAACACAGGAGGATATTTCCAAAGAACGTGCAATGAAAGCCTTGCAGGATTTCCTGCGGCCGGAGTTCATCGGAAGAATTGATGAGATCATCGTCTTCCGTCCGCTCTCTGTCGAGGACTATGCAAAGATTGCGGATCTGATGCTGAAAGAAACCGCAGAGGCTCTGTCTGAGCGCGGTGTATCGCTGGATTGGGATGATGCGGCACTGCAATGGGTCGCGGAAAAGTCCCACGGCAAGAAGTACGGTGCGCGGGACATTCGGCGTGTGTTGCGCGATGAGGTCGAAGATCAGATTGCAGCACTGATGATTGATGCAGAATCGGCGGTGACGAAGCTGCATGTATCCGTTTCCGGTGACAGCCTGACCGTCACAGGGGAATAAACACCAAAGAAAAAACCGGCTTCGTGTTCCGTAAGGGAACCGGAGCCGGCTGTTTTTATTGCTTTCGTGCGATTTCGTATTCGTCGCCGCTGCGGTAATAGGGACAATGCGCACGCTGATCCTGCATATATCTCGCGTAATCGTCTTCATCGAGATTCATTTCGCAGACATAGCAGTCCCATTCTTCATCATAGGCGTTGTAGGCGCAGGTATCACATTCTGTCATGCCGATCACCGCTTTACAAAGTATTCCTCATACCAGACAAGGAATGTATAGACCGTCCAGATCTTGCGCCAGAGATCGGAATTCCCGCCGACATATTCGCGGAAAATGCTGTCCAGCTCCTGCATGTTGAAGAATTTTGCGGCAAGATCGGAACGAAGCAGACGGCGGACATCTGCATTATAGCGTTCGTCTGCGAGCCAGAGCCTGATCGGCACAATAAAGCCGAGCTTTTTGCGGAATGCAATTTCCTCCGGCAGAACCTTTGCGGCGGCAGTGCGGAATGCGACTTTGTTCTGCTCTGCATTGACCTTAAAGCGCGAGGGCATTCTGGATGCGATGTCAAACACGCGGCGGTCGGTCAGCGGCATGCGGATTTCCAGTCCGGCGGCAGTGCTCATTTTATCGACATTGAGATAAATGTCACCTTCCAGCCAGATCTGAATATCGACGTCGGACATTTTGGTCAGCGGGTCAAGCCCCTCTGTCTCGGCATAAATCTGTTCGACCAGCCGGATGGGCAGCACATCGGGATTGTAATGCAGAAGGAGGGTTTGCTTCTCCTCTTCTTTCATGATATTGGTATTGCCGACATAGAAGGTTTTGAGGTTGTCGCCGTAGCGTTCTGCATTGCGGTACATGTTGTAGCCGCCGAAGAATTCGTCTGCGCCCTCACCCGAATAGCAGAGCTTTGTATGCTGTGCGGCTGCATTGCATCCGAGTGTGAACACGATGGCAGAAGCGTCACCGAGCGGCTGTTCCATGTGATACATGACATAGGGAACGATGCCGAAAAACGCATCGGGTGTGATCTTTGCGACGGAATGCTCGACACGGAGCAGTTCGGCGGTTTTTGCCGCAATGCGCGATTCGTCAAATTTTTCCTCATCATAGCCGCAGGAGTCTGCGCGTTTTGCATCGGACATCGCTAAGACATAGGAGGAATCGACGCCGCCGGAGAGGAAGGACTCGGCGGTTTCATCGGGTGTTTTGATTTCCCGCATCATCTGCTGTACGGTTTTGTGGATTTCATCCGCCCAGTCATCAAGGAATTTGGTTTCATCGGGATGAAATTCGGGTTTCCAGTAGCGTGTGATCTGAACGGTTCCGTTTTCAAAGACCAGTGCGCATCCGGGCATGAGCTTTTTGACGCCCTTGAAGAACGTATCTTCTCCTGCGACATAGGTCAGCGAGAGATAGATTTGCAGCATATCGGAATTCAGTTCTTTGACAAAGCCGTCCTGCGAAAGAATGTCGCGGAGCATCGTGCCGAAGAGCAGTCTGCCGTCCGCCGTGAGATAATAGTAGAACGGCTTTGTGCCGAAGTGGTCGCGGAAGCAGACGGTTTTTCCGCCGTCCTGTACCGCAAACGCAAACATGCCGTAGAGATGCGCCGGCAGCTCCATTCCCCATGTTTCATAGCCTTTCAGCAGAATGGCGGTTTCGCGTTCCTCGCGGGAGAGGGTCTTGTCGAGGGAAAGCTCTGTGCAGAGTGCTTCCCAGTTGCGGATGTGTCCGCGGTAAGTAATCAGTTCCATGATGCAGCTCCTTGTGAAATGATAGGGTTTCCCAGCCAGTATATGCCTGCGGCGGGGAAGATATGTACATATAAAAATGAAACATAAATATATGAGCCTGAAAAACTGTGTTTGATTGCTTCACATAAACATAAGCTGTCAAAACGATGTTGCAAGGGAATCTGTATTCAATTCACTGTGGAATCCGAAGGCAGCACATTCATATTCAATATAACTCATTGCTTTGAATGCGGTTTCAGAGGAAGTGATCTTTTCATACTTAGAATCCGGCACCTCATAAATTCGCATAGAAAAGGTGTTGAACGAATAATTGTTTTTTAGATGTAACTTAAATGCTTCCCAGTCGTCTTGTGTTGTTTTGATGTCAAGAGATTCCGGATAAAATGCACGGATATCCAGAAAGATCTGCGAAAACTGTTCTTCCAGTTCATCGCTTGTCGAGATGATTGGAAAATCCGGGGGGAAGCAGTAGTCATACTCCCATCCTGTCGTACAAAAATTAAGATACCCGCAGTGCAGCTGACACGGAGCGAATTGTGATGTTTGCTCGTTCATCCAGGCATCAAAGATCGGATATACGGTATACCACATGTATTGATCCCCGATCACGTTGCCTTTTTGCCCTCTCGTAGCATCAACATACACCGCAAATGCGGGACCGTGCTCTTTCGCATAGTTCGCGCTGTCAAGATAAGCCTGCCCTTCTTTTTCTTTCAGGGTTTCACCTTCCGGATCAAATAAAGGGCGCATCCATACTTTGTAATAAGAACCTCCTGTTGAATAGTTTGGATAGAGGTAATTCTCAATGGCAACACAATCCAGACCATACTTTTCCTGCATATAGTTTATTGCGATTGTCTCAGAACTTTCCACAGGCTCACTTGGGGATGATGAGCCGGAAGAAGTATCATCCATATCGCAGCCGGATACCAAGAGGAGTACCAGCCCGCAAAAAAACGCAGAAATCTTTCTTCTCATTGCATACACCCGTATAACAGCTTTTGCATCATCGGCATTCTGACAGCAGTTATTTTGCAAAATTGCCTGATCGCTCGGAATACAGTTATTATACCACAATCGCGGCAAATCGTCAAGCGGCTTGACAATCTGCGAAGCGGTGGGTATAATAGCAATAGAGTGCATGAAAAAAGGAGAAGAACATATGAAATACATGATTGCATCGGATATTCA
>JAZQNP010000108.1:0-18322 GCA_045627405.1 Oscillospiraceae bacterium
CCGCCGGGGAGCCAGTTATCGGGCAGCTCGGTCTGCCAGCCTTCTTCGAGCTTCTGCTTGAAGATGCCGTACTCATAGCAGATCGAGTGACCGGTTGCGGGGTAGCCCGTGGTTGCAAGACCGTCGAGGTAGCAGGCAGCGAGTCTGCCGAGACCGCCGTTGCCAAGTCCCGCATCAGGCTCATAGTCATAGATGCGGTCAAGTTTAATATCGAATTTTTTGAGGAATTTCTCAACATCATCAGCAAGTTCGAGGTTATAGAGACTGGTTTTGAGGGAGCGACCCATGAGAAATTCCATCGAGAGATAGAAGACTTGCTTTTCGCCTGTGGAATTGACATGGTTCATAAACTTCTGACGTTTGGCTTTCATCAGCTCGCAGACAACAGAAGAGAGCGCGAGATAGATTTGTTTATCGCTGGCTTCGTCGGGCGCGACATTGAACTGCGTTTGCAGGCGTGTCAGGAAGTCCTGCGTGACCTTTTCGGAAAGCTTAGACATGTGTGTGTACTCCAATCTCCGGCGTTTCTGGTGCAGTGTGCATTCGGAATGACAATCGCCTTTTGAGGCAGAACGGAATGCCTGCGCTGCCGGCACGCCGGAACAACGGCAACGCTTTGAAAAGAGCGAATCCGCTCCATCAAACAATACCACTTTATTATACCCCATCAGGCGGAAAATTGCAATAGCTGAATTTAACAAAATTGCCGCAGAAAAAACAGAGAAAGAGCATGAACATTTGTTCTGTCAATTCGCAATCTGCACGAAATTTTGTTCTGCTGTTCGGGCGATGCCGCAAAACAGACGAAAACGGATTCGTTTTTTTAGGCAGAATGCTGTCGAACGGCGGGAGGCGGCGGGCGCGGAATCGGGAAGAAAATCTGCGATTTGAATGGCTTTGGAGCGAAGCGGCGCAAATTTTTGTGTGAGAATGCGGATGAATTCCGGAAAAAAGAGGGGCACTGCCGCGTCATGCACATAAAAAACACATAAATTTCTGTTATTCTGAGCATGAGGTGAAGTCGATGCGCAACAAGACACCGTGCCGTATGAAAATATCGGGAATGTACTGCACACAGTGTGAGAACAGGATCCGGCGTAAAATTTGCGCTGGCAGGAGCGGCGCAGGATCAGGCGGTCGGGATCGGCGGCTGGCAGATCGTAGAAAGTGAGCTGACACCGGGTTCATATCCGGAAATCACGGTACAGAGCGGCATTCCGGTCCGGTGGAACATACACGCCGACACAGGCAGCATCAACGGCTGCAATTATGTCATGATCTGCAATGCACTGGATCTGACCTATGAATTTCACGAGGGAGATAATATCATAGAATTCACGCCCAACACAGCAGGTGAGATCAGTTATTCCTGCTGTATCGCTTTGACAGCTCTAAAACTGAAAAAAAGGGGGGAGATTTTGAAAAAAGCGGGATACGGTATAGACATTTTGCACTGTTTTTGTTATAATAAAAATGCGTAAGCCGAAGAGCTTACAAAATGATCAAAGGAGGAATTGATTATGGAAGGCATTGAGAAGGTATATCGGTTTCTGGATGAGGTCAAAACCTACTATCTTGCGACCGCAGAGGGCGATCAGCCGCGGGTCAGACCGTTCGGTACGGCACTTTTGTACAACGGCAGACTTTATATTCAGACCGGCAAATCGAAAGCAGTTTCCCGACAGATTGCTGCGGATGCAAAGGTTGAGATCTGTGCATTCAACGGGGAAAAGTGGCTGCGTGTTGCAGGAGAGCTGGTAAATGACGATGACCGGGAAGCAAAGCTTGCGATGCTGGAAAAGATGCCGTCGCTGAAAGCGATGTACAGCGCAGATGATGACAATATGCAGATGCTGTATTTGAAGAATGCCGTTGCGGTATTCAGCTCGTTTACAGAAGCACCGGAAACGGTCACATTCTGACAGGCGCAGCATTTGCGTACAGAAGTGCAACGGGCGAAAAAAAGGAACAATCACATAAGACCGATTAGGGCGTGTTGACACTAAGCCTAACACGCGTCTTTTTGGCTGAATTTGCCCCGTTCGTCGTTAAAAATCCTTGCCGGGCGACAGCCCGCCTGCGGATTTTTGCCTTGAACGGAACAAAATCATCTCAAAAATTCGCATATTATTATAGTGTCAACATGCCCTAAACGGCAGCAGATAGGCAGGATAGTCGGTCTTTCTCCCCGAAAAGGGCAGATGTTCCGTTTTTTTATATCAGATAAACGAGGGGAGACCTGCTGAGATGAATACCATGGAGCTGATCAGAACCAGAAGGAGCATAAGAACCTTTGACGGCAGAATGATCTCTGCGGAGCAGAGAGAGCAGCTGACGGAATATATCAGAACGATCACCAATCCGTATGGAATCGCAGTAGACTTTGTTCTGCTGGATGCAAAAGAAAGCCGGCATCCGAGCTGTTTTTTGACAGGGATTTTTCCGCGCCGCTGCAAGGATGTGATGAAACAATCGGAACAGCACTGGAAGCGGTAAGGCTTTCGCCGTCGGCGGTCAATAAGCAGCCGTGGCGCATTGTCCGGAACGGAAACGCTTTTCATTTTTACGAAAAGCACAGCAAGGGTTTTTCGGGCGCGCAGACGGGCGACATGCAGAAGATTGACATGGGCATCGCGCTCTGTCATTTTATGAGTATGACAGACGGCACTTTTTCCCTGTCCGATCCGGGCATTGACACGCCGAAAGACACAGAGTATATCGCAACAGTCACCGTGTGAAGAAAAGATGCCGCATCGGCAGCGTTTTGAAGCGCAGCCGGTGCGGCTTTATTTTTTATATGGTTCCGGAATATCGGTGAGACCGAGAATATAGTCCGTGCTTGTGCCGTAGAGCAATGCCAGCTTGATGATGATTTCAACAGGAACAGGACGCTGTCCCCGTTCATATTTGGAATAGAGAGATTGATCGCAAAAGAGATATTCAGACACTTCGCTCTGTGTTTTGTCGTGATCCTCACGCAGATCGCGGATGCGGGTGAACATGCGGACACCTCCCTTTCTCTCGGTTTGATTTCATTATAAAGGAAGAAAGAGACGTTTTTTTTAGAATAGGACAAACCGTCCTATTCGCAGTATTCACAAAACGCGATGAGCCGATTCGTGAAAAACGCAGAAAAAACCTGAAAAGGGTTGACAAAATAGGACTATTTGTCCTATAATATATCAAAACAAGGTCAGCTGCCGGGGCAAAGGAGGTAAAAATGAAAGAACTTACAGAGAAGAGAAAAAGAAAAATCCGCTGGGCTGTCATTGCTGTGATTAGTTCCATTGCAGTTCTATCAATCGGAATTAATATTGTGCAATGGAAAAAAGCAGAAGCTGCTCGGATCTTGCTGCCTGAAACAACCGCACTTGGGGATCCCACAGAGATACAAGTTTCTTCTGAAATCACGCTGACCTCTGCGATGATTGCAGAAAAGCTGTCAGTTGCAAGCGAACTGATCACCTCAGAATATACCTATACGAACTATGAGGTCTATGAAAAAAACCGCACGGTTCTAAGCTTCAAAGTGCCGTTCACCACAGATAAATCGCTGTTTTTATACAATGGGACAATCTTTGCAGGAATAGATTTGTCGGAAGTGAAAATCAGCGTGGACAATGATAAGAAAGTTATAACTCTGACCTTGCCGCCCGTACAAAAAATCTCGCATGAAATTGATTATGACAGCTTTCAGATTTTTGACATAAACAATTCCGTTTTCACGTCAACTTCTCTGGAAGAATATACGGAATTGATAGATGTGCTGAAAGAAGAACAGGAGCAGCATCTTGCAGATGGAGGATATTACGGCGAGGTCCTCCAAAATACAAAGCAAACAATACGAGAAATTCTGGAAATCTCCGGACTGACTGATAGCTATTCCATCTCTTTCAAATCATGATCCCTTGCCCGCTGAAATCCATCTTTCGGCGGGCTTTTTTGCTCCCGGGCAAAAAATTTACAGAATATTCTCTTCCCCCTCTTGCAAAAATCCGGAAAATAGTGTAAAATAGAAGTAACTGCGGAAAGCCCGCAGAAAAATCCATTTTTCTGAAAGGATGTAATTGACATGGCTGGACTTAATAAGGTTTCGGTAGACGACATTCAGGCAAAGGGCAAGAAGATTCTTGTCCGCTGCGATTTCAACGTGCCGCTGAAAGACGGCAAGATCACGAACGACAACCGCATCACGGCGGCACTGCCGACGATCAAGAAGCTGCTCTCTGACGGCGGCAGACTGGTGCTCTGCTCGCATCTGGGCAAGCCGAAGAACGGACCGGAGGCAGCATTTTCTCTGGCACCGGTCGCAGCACGTCTGGCGGAGCTTCTGCCGGGAACGAAAGTGACCTTTGCGGCAGATGACACGGTCGTGGGCGACAATGCAAAGGCGGCAGTGGCAGCGATGAACGACGGTGAGATCGTGCTGCTGGAAAACACCCGCTTCCGCGGCGCAGAGGAGACAAAGAACGGCGAGGGCTTCTCTAAGGAGCTGGCAGACCTTGTAGACGGTCAGGTTTTTGTGATGGACGCATTCGGCTCCGCACACAGAGCGCATGCATCGACCGCAGGCGTGACACAGTATGTGCAGGAGACCGCAGTGGGCTATCTGATGCAGAAGGAGATTCAGTATCTCGGCAATGCAGTTGAGGATCCGCAGCGTCCGTTTGTTGCGATTCTGGGCGGTGCAAAGGTCGCAGATAAGCTGAACGTCATTTCCAATCTGCTGGAAAAGTGCGACACGCTGATCATCGGCGGCGGCATGGCATATACGTTCATCAAGGCACAGGGCGGCGAGATCGGCAAGTCTCTGGTGGATGACGAAAAGCTGGATTACTGCAAGGAGATGCTTGCAAAGGCTGAAAAGCTCGGCAAGAAGATTCTGCTTCCGGTCGATACGGCGATTGCAGCATCCTTCCCGGATCCGATTGACGCAGAGATCTCGGTAGAGTTTGTGGAAGCGGGCAGGATTCCGGCAGACAAGATGGGTCTGGACATCGGTCCGAAGACGGCAGAGCTGTTCGCAGAAGCTGCAAAGACCGCAAAAACGGTTGTCTGGAACGGACCGATGGGCGTGTTTGAGAATCCGACGCTGAAAAAGGGAACCGTTGCAGTCTGCGAGGCACTTGCCGAGGCAGATGCGACGACAATCATCGGCGGCGGCGATTCTGCAACGGCAGCAATTCAGCTTGGCTTTGCAGATAAGATGAGCCACATCTCGACTGGCGGCGGTGCTTCTCTGGAATATCTGGAAGGCAAGGTGCTTCCGGGCGTTGCGGCAATCGCAGAGAAATAACAGAACAGATGCAGTTTTGGGCGGATGATACAATCCGCCTGAAACTGTTTCGCTGTGTCACTTTATAAAACAGAGACAAATATCAGACTGACATTGGCGGAAAGGAATCCGTTGAGATGAAAGAGACAATCAAAAGTTGGTATTTGAAGCTGGTGCAGCCGGATACGCCGCTGATCATCCGGAAAGCGGCGAAGTGGACGCTGGTTTTCTTCCTTGCGGTCACCGCCTTGCTGACGATCAAGATGCTGTTTGACACCGCATCGCTGTTTGCGGCATTCTGGACGCTGATTGGCTTTGCACTGTTTGCGTTTGTCGCAGCGGGGAGTGTGTTTCTCGCGTATCGCGTGTTGACGGTTGCGTCGGGCAAGACGAACTTCATCAAGCTTGACGCGATGTTCCGTGAGCGCGGATACACGCCGGAGATGGGCAGTCTTGTGAAGAATTCCAATCCGTTCGGTTCACCGAGGGAGATGCTGATCGCAGCATTTTTGTTCCTGATGGCAGAGGATTATGAGAAGGCGAAGACCATGTTTCGCGCTGTCAGCACCGCGGAGATGACGCAGCGGTGCCGCGCACTGTATGAGCTGTGCCGGATGCAGTATCAGGCGATGAACGGCAAGCTGGAAAGTGCGGAGCGGCTTTTTGAAGAACAGAGGGCATTCCTTGATCGGGAATATGAAACGGAGCCGGAGCTGACCGGCACATACCGGCCGTATCTGGATGATGCAATGGTCTATTACACATTGGCAGGTGCGCTGTCGGCGCGTGCAGGCGATCGTGATGCGGTACTGCGGTACCGCGGAGAAGCGGAGTTTCAGTCCGGCAAGCGGGAGATTTTTTCTGAACGTGAACTCCTGATGGAGCTGTTCGATTTGAATGTGCTGTTTGCAAAGGGCGATCTGGAAGCCGGTGATGCGAAACTGATTTCGCTGCGGCAGGAGATTGCAGATGCATCTGTGATTTCGCAGGGACGGCAGGACGATCTGCTGCGCATGAGCTTGCGGGCACCGATTTACGCAAATTTGAAGTTTGCGACAGGCAAGGACATCAGCAGGGAGCGGCCGCTGCCGCAGCAGGCGGAAACGGCACTGACACCGGATAAAATGGGACTGATTGATTTCTGATCCCGAAACAATAAAAGCAAAAAGGAGTAAGGTAACATGGACAAGACAAAGAGAAAGGCGATCATCGCCGGCAACTGGAAGATGAACAAGACCCGTCCGGAGGCAAAAGCACTTCTGGAAGCAATCAAGCCGCTGGTAGCGAATGCAGAGGGCAAGATTGAGGTCATCGCATGTGTGCCGTTCACGAATCTGGAAACGGCAGTTGCGGCGACTGCCGGAAGCAATGTGAAAGTCGGCGCAGAGAACGTACACTTTGAAAAGAGCGGCGCGTTCACGGGCGAGATTTCCGCAGATATGCTGACCGAGGTCGGCGTGGAGTATGTCGTGATCGGTCACTCCGAGCGCAGACAGTATTTCGGAGAGACGGATGAGACGGTCAACAAGAGAACGATTGCAGCACTGAATGCGGGCTTGAAGCCGATTGTGTGTGTCGGTGAGCTGAAATGGGAGCGCGAGTGCGCGATCACGGAGGAAGTCGTCGGCAAGCAGATCAAGCTGGATCTGTGGGATGTGACCGCTGAACAGGTGAAGAATGTTGTCATCGCATATGAGCCGGTCTGGGCGATCGGTACGGGTCTCACTGCAACACCGGAGCAGGCTGAGGAGGTCTGTGCATTCATCCGCGCAACGCTTGCAAAGATGTACGATCAGGCGACGGCAGATGCCGTGACGATTCAGTACGGCGGCTCGATGAACGCAAAGAACGCAGCAGAGCTGCTCGCAAAGCCGAACATTGACGGCGGACTGATCGGCGGCGCATCGCTGAAAGCAGAGGACTTCAATGTCATCGTGCAGGCGGCAGTCAACGGTTAAACGGCTGAAACAGCGAAAACGGCGAAAAGAATCCGGCACGGCAACGCGGGAGAGATTCCGCATTGCCGCAGACCGGAAAAACCATAACAAAGGAGAACTACGAATGAGCAAAGCACCAGTTGCCCTTCTGATCATGGACGGCTTCGGCATCAATCCGAGCGATTACGGCAATGCGATTCGGGCGGCAAAGACGCCGAATCTGGACGGATATTTTGCAAAATATCCGAATACGACCATCGGGGCATCGGGACTGGATGTCGGCTTGCCGGACGGACAGATGGGCAATTCCGAGGTCGGTCATACGAATATCGGCGCAGGCAGAATTGTATATCAGCAGCTTGTGAAGATCACAAAGTCGATTCAGGACGGAGATTTCTTCCGGAATCCGGCACTTTGTGCAGCAATGCAGAATGCAAAGGACAAGGGAACGGCACTGCATCTGATGGGACTGTTGTCGCCGGGCGGTGTACACAGCCATCAGGAGCATCTTTACGGTCTGGTGGAAATGGCAAAGCGGTTCGGGCTGGAAAAGGTGTACATTCACGCATTTCTGGACGGCAGAGATGTGCCGCCGTCGTCAGCCGCGGAGTACATGGAAGAAGCGGCAGTAAAGCTGAATGAAATCGGTGTCGGCAAGATCGCGACGGTGATGGGCAGATTCTATGCAATGGACAGAGACAATGCTTGGGACCGTGTGGAGAAGGCGTATGCCGCAATCACATACGGCGAGGGCGTGTCTGAGGCAGATCCGGTGCAGGCGATCAGAAATTCGTATGCAAACGGTGTTACGGATGAGTTTATGATTCCGGCTGTGATTGAAGGCGGCGCGTCTGTCGCGGAGAACGACAGCGTGGTGTTTTTCAATTTCCGTCCTGACCGTGCGCGTCAGATCACGCGGGCATATGTCGATCCGGAGTTCAAGGGATTTGCACGCAAGAACGGATATTTCCCTGTGCATTTTGTCTGCATGGCACAGTACGATGCGACGATGCCGAACGTGTCGGTCGCGTTTCCGCCCGAGGAGCTGACGATGACGATGGGCGAATATCTCAGCAAGTGCGGGAAGACGCAGCTTCGCATCGCAGAGACGCAGAAGTACGCGCATGTGACCTTCTTCTTCAACGGCGGCGAAGAGCGGCAGTTTGCCGGCGAAGACCGCATTCTGATCAAGTCGCCGGATGTGGCAACCTTTGACATGAAGCCGGAGATGAGCGCGTATGAAGTCACGGAAGCGGTGCTGAAAGAGATCGCCGCAGACAAATTTGATGCGATCATTCTGAACTATGCAAACTGTGACATGGTCGGACATACCGGCGTCTTTGAAGCAGCGGTTGCAGCAGTTGAGGCAGTGGATGACTGCATCGGGCAGGTCACGGAAGCGGTGCTTGCAAAGGGCGGTAAGGTCATTATTACAGCGGATCACGGCAATGCCGATAAAATGCTGGAAGAGGACGGCACACCGTTCACTGCGCACACGACGTTCCCGGTGCCGTTTATTGTGCTGGGACAGGGCGACTGCAAGCTGCGTGAAACAGGCGTGCTTGCGGACATCGCACCGACCATGCTGCAAATGATGAATCTGCCGCAGCCAAGCGAAATGAGCGGACAGTCCATGATTGCAGCCGAAGCGTGAGATCTCCCCTTTTTAAGAAAAACATTATCCCTGCGATAAATCAGTATTTGGCGGCGTGATCGGAGGACATTGTGGGGTCGCTCACGCTTGCACGGTTGAGTTTGCTTCGCAAACGTCAAGTCGCCCACACCCCTCCCGGAGGGACGGGGGTCCCTCCGGACCTTCCTGTACAAAAAATTCCCGTCCCCATATGACGGGTACCCATATAGAAGTTTTGCCCCGAAGCGTTTTAAAGTGCTTCGGGGCATTCTATTGATTTGTCTTGGGAACGTCATTCATAAAAAGCGGGGGATCAATTTGTTTCGGGAGGGACGGTCTGCATGGATTCATGCAGTTCACGGATCATTTCTTCAATCTCGTCATCGCTGGTATCATAGGCGACGGCGATGCCCAGATCATCCAGATAGAAGGTGAGTGTGCCGCCGTCTGAAAGAATCAGCCGGCTGAAATCGTCCTCTGAATCATCCGAAAGCCGGATCACAGCGCGAAATCCCTCTGCAAGCTCGTCCTCGGTAAATATGCCGAGCGAAACCTCACGCTCTGCGCCGTCGTCGAGCCATTCCGAGTCCATCCGGTCGGTATGGTTGCCGGTGTCGGCGGTCTGTGCGAGTTCGAGCGAGACGATGCTGTATCCGGTGATATTGCGCACGGTAACTGTGACCGGCTGTTTCTTCTCACAACCGGTCAGGCAGGCGGCAGCAAGCAGCACCGGCAGCATCCAACGCACATATTTTTTCATATCAGTTTCCTTTCTTTTCTCTGTAAAGCATATCCGGCATCAGTCATGGGGTTCTCTTTTCGGTTCAAGACGATTGAAGATCAGCTGGGCGCAGAGTCCTGTGAAGAGTCCGGCAAGCGTACCCGAAACCAGCAGAACGGGCAGATAGCCCAGTACGCTCAGAGAGCGCATAACAGCGAGCGCGGCGAGAATCTGTCCGATGTTATGAAACATTGCGCCGATGATGCTGCACAGCCAGATTTGCTTTTGCGGCAGGTATTTTCGCAGCAAAAGCATTCCGATCAGGCAGCAGAACGCACCGCAGCCGCTGTAAATGAGAGCAGAGAAATTGCCGGAGAACATGGTGCCGAGCAAGAGCCTTGCCGTCACAACCAATGCCGTTTCCGAAGCGGAAAACCGGAACACGCAGTACACGGTAATGATATTTGCAAGGCCGAGTTTGATGCCCGGAAGCGGGAATGGGTTGGGAATGTGCATCTCGACAATGAACATAATCAGTGCGGTTGCAGTCAGCAGGGCGAGTGTTGTCATTTTCTTGGCATTCACGCAGCAATCACCTCCGTCTTCATTCTGCAAAGCGGATAATCAGCTTGTTCGGCAGGCAGACAATCGGGAGATTGTCGGATTTCAGCACGCCCATATGCACGCAGGTCTGATCGGGGCAGGCGGCTTCGGAGACGCAGATTTTCCCGTCTGAGATTTCAATGATATTGTAGGAATTTTTGTCCGGCGAATCAATGCGGATCGTCATATCTTCGGCAGTACTGAGATCAACGGTCTGAATGACAGTGCCGTCCTGCACAATCTCGACCAAAGAGCGGGGCGACTGCCGCAGAACCCATGCAGAACAAAGGAGTGCCGCGAGGAAGGCCGCCGCCGTGATGAGAAGAATGATTTTACTTTGTTTTTTCATTTTGTTACGACCTCAACGGGCATTGGGCTGAGGTTTTCAAAATCCTTTGCAATGCCCTCGGTAACGATCAGACGGGCATCGTCCGTCACCAGAATCATTTCAAAATCGCCGCAGCTTTTCCAGTGAGAGACTGCACGTTCCGGTCCTTCGACAAAAAGTGCCGTAGACAGCGCGTCGCAGCGCAGCCCGCTTTTTCCGATCACCGTGACAGAGACCGCGCCGTTGTCGGCAGGATGCCCGTCCGCAGGGTCAATGATATGCCAGTAACGGTTTCCGGCATCGTCGGTAAAGAACCGCTCATAGTTGCCCGATGTAATCACAGCGCAGTCCTTTATCCGGACAATGCCGAGATTTTCAGCGGTGTCAAAGGGATTTGTGACACCGACAGACCATGCGCTGCCGTCTGCTTTTGTGCCGAGAGCCTGCACATTGCCGCCGAGGCTGACAATGGCAGAAGTGACGCCGTGTTCCCGCATGACTTCCATGACCGCATCGCCGGTGTAGCCCTTGACCAGTGCGCCGAGGTCGATTTCCATATCATCGGGCAGTGTCAGCGTATCTGCATCTGTCCGGATGCGGGAATCATCAACATGCGTCAGCAGTGAGGCGATTTCCGTTTCACCGGGGATCTGAAAGCTGTCGGTTGTAAAGCCCCATGCACGCAAAACCGGATAGATCGAAACGGCAAGTGCATTGTCACTTTCGCGGGCGGTCTGCTGTGCGGCGGCGAGCACATCCGACACTTCTGCGGGGATCGGAACCGGTTTTCCCTCTGCGTGGTTGACCGCCCAGATCACGCTGCTTTCATCCGTAACCGAGAACATTGTTTCCAGCTCCGTGATGCGTTCGACAGCGGCATTGAGTGCGCTGTCGGCGGCAGCACCGGAGGCTTTCAGGTTCATATAGGTATCCATTGCAAACACATCGCGGGAAGAGACCGTATCTTCTGCCCGGTTTGTACAGCCGGTCTGCAGCAGAAGCGCGGCAGCGGCGAGCATCTGCAAATGCCGTTTTATCTGTTTCATGATTTACTCCGTTCATCAGATTCCGTCCATATTATAGCACGAACTGCATCGGAATGCAAGAGCCGAAAAGGCACCGCAGAGGGATTTTTTTGCGAACACTTGACGTTTCGCTTTCGGATATGGTATAATATACTAGCATATGTATGTGCGGAAGCCGGCTATGCTGAATACAGAAGAAACAGGGAGGTCGGATTATGTCTTTTGACCGTTTGATTGAAAAGATTGTGAGCATGAAGAATCCTACCGTAGCAGGGCTGGATCCGAAGCTCGATTATGTACCCGAATATCTGCGCCGCAGCTTTCTGAATGAGGACGGAGAGACCCTCAAAGCCGCGGCAAAAGCGATTTATCAATATAACATGCTGCTGATTGATGCACTTTGCGACATTGTTCCGGCAGTCAAGCTGCAAGCTGCGTATTATGAGATGTACGGCCATCACGGCGTCAAGACGATGGAGCGCACGATCCGTTATGCAAAGCTGCGGGGGATGTATGTCATCACCGACGGCAAGCGCAACGACATCGGCGCGACGATGCAGGCTTACACAGCAGCGCATCTTGGATCCTGCGAGATCGGTTCCTGTTCATATGAACCGTTCGGCGCAGATGCGCTGACCGTAAACGGGTACCTGGGTACAGACGGCATTTCGCCGCTGCTGGATGTCTGCAAAGAGCGCGACAAGGGAATTTTTGTGCTGTGCAAGACCTCGAATCCCTCTTCCGGAGAATTTCAGGATCTGCTGATTGACGGCGTGCCGCTGTATGCGAGAATGGGCGACAAATGTGAAGAATGGGGCAGCGGGACAGTCGGTACATACGGATACAGTGCAGTCGGTGCCGTTGTGGGCGCAACCTATCCGGAGCAGCTTTCGGAGCTGCGCGCGCGGCTGCCGCATACGATGTTCCTTGTGCCGGGCTACGGCGCACAGGGCGGCGGCGCGGCAGGCATCGCGGGTGCGTTTGATGAGAACGGTCTGGGCGCGATTGTAAACAGCTCCCGCGCGATCATGTGTGCCTATCAGAAAGAGGGCTGTGACGAGCGCGATTTTGCAGCTGCGGCACGGCGCGAGGCGATTCGTATGCGGGATGATCTGACGCAGTACATTCACATCGGTGCGCCGCAGTGAGGCTGCTTTTTGAGATTGACAAAAAGGATTATGCCGCAGGCGGGACCGTTGGCAGAAGACCCTCTGTGCGCGGCATAATCGTAAAAGACGGCAGCATTGCGATGGTTCACAGCCTCAAATATGATTATTACAAGCTCCCCGGCGGCGGCATCGACGCGGGCGAAACGCACACAGAGACGCTGATCCGCGAAGTACACGAGGAAACAGGTCTGCGTGTGATACCGGAAAGCATTCGGGAATACGGTCTGGTGCGGCGTATACAAAAGGGGCAGCGGGAAGATATTTTCATTCAGGAGAATTTTTATTATTTCTGTGATGTGCAGGATGCTGCCGATGCACAGACGCTCGATCAGTATGAAGCGGAGGAGCAGTTTACGCTGGAATGGGTGACACCGCAGCAGGCGATGCTGGCGAACGAGGCGGCAGCACAGGGCGCGAAATCCGATGAACACGGTTCTGTGATGATTGAGCGCGAAAACCGTGTGCTGCAACTGCTGCTGGACGAGCATCCGGCACTGTTTCCGGACGGACGCAAGGACCGGCTCCTGTACCGGCGGATTGCGGTGATTGTCGCAGCGGTTTTCATGATCGCATCTGTGTTCTTTTTTGCCGATTCGCTCGGACAGGTGAAAGATCCCGGCTCCGGTGCGCTGATGTCCGAGCAGACAACATTTTGGCTGCATGCAGTTCTGGTGCTGGCTGCTCTGTCGCCCTTCCACATACTGAACGCGATTGCGATTTGCCTTGGGTTTGCCGCAGCGCGCTCTGACAATCCGAAAACGCTGCGTGCCGAAGCGGTTGTTTCCGTCATCAGCATCATCGCCTCGCTGTTCTGGGGCGGCATGTTTCTTCTGGAAACGGCTTTTTGACCGGGAAACCGATGATGTGATTATCTGAAAGAGCGGTGATACAATGAAAGAGGACAAATACAGAGAGCTGCTGATCTATCCGATTGTCAGCATGGAGCAGCTGACATCTGCTGCATGGAGCATGGTGATCTCCTGTCCGGAGATTGCACAGAAGGCGCAGCCGGGGCAGTTTGTGAATCTACTCCCCGACGGCAATTTTACATTGCGCCGGCCGATCTCAATCTGCGGCATTGACAAAGCGGCAGGGACACTGCGCATTGTGTTTGAGGTGCGCGGCAAGGGAACGGCGGCACTGTCGCAGCTTCGTGCAGGGGACAAAGTGAATATGCTTGCGCCGCTCGGACACGGCTTTACGCTGCCGGCATCCGATCAGCGTGTGATTCTGATCGGGGGCGGCATCGGCACGCCGCCGATGCTTCCGCTTGCAGAGTTTTTCGGCAGAAATGCTGTTGTGATTTCCGGCTTCCGCAATGCGGAGAGTGCGATCTTGCAGGAGGACTTTGCAGAAACCGGTGCAAAGACGATTCTCTGCACCGACGACGGCTCGGCGGGCATACACGGGCTGGTGACGGTACCGCTTGCAGAGGAGATCGCGGCGGAAAAGCCGGCATTGATCTGTGCCTGCGGCCCGCTTCCGATGCTCAGAGCGGTCGCTGCGCTCGCGCATGACAGCGGCATTTTCTGTCAGGTGTCATTGGAAGAGCGGATGGGCTGCGGCATCGGAGCCTGTCTGGTCTGCGCATGCCGCACAAAGGATCAGAACGGTGACGAGCAATATAGCCATGTCTGCAAAAACGGACCTGTCTTTGATGCAGAGGAGGTGCTTTGGTAATGGCTGATCTGTCTGTCAATATCTGCGGCATTCCGTTCAAAAATCCGATCATTCCGGCATCGGGCGTATTCGGATACGGCAGAGAATATGAGCAGTATTATCCGCTGTCAAAGCTGGGCGGCATCGCGACAAAGGGGACGACCGGCACGAAGCGTACGGGCAATCTCGCGCCGCGGGTTGCGGAGACAACCTCCGGCATGCTCAATTCGGTGGGCTTGCAGAATCCGGGGATTGATGCCTTTATCGAGAAGGAATTGCCGCATCTGCTGCAATGTGATACGGTCATTCTTGCAAATTTTGCCGGCTCCACGGCAGAGGAATGTGCAGAGGTTGCAGCGAAGCTCGATCAGACGGATGTCCACATGCTGGAACTCAATATCTCCTGCCCGAATGTGAAGCAGGGCGGTGCGGCGTTCGGCACATCCTGTCAGGCGGCTGCACAGGTCACGGCGGCGGTGCGAAAAGCAACAAAGAAGCCGCTCTGTGTGAAGCTCTCTCCGAATGTCACGAGCATCACGGAGATTGCAAAGGCGGTGGAAGCCGAGGGCGCAGATGCCGTTTCTCTGATCAACACGCTGCTCGGCATGCGCATTGACCTGAGAACGCGGCGACCGATTCTTCACAATAATATGGGTGGATTTTCGGGCGCGGCAGTGTTTCCGGTCGCCGTGCGGATGGTATGGCAGGTCGCAAATGCGGTCAGCATACCGGTGATTGGCATGGGCGGCGTCATGACAGGAGAAGATGCAGCGGAGCTGATGATGGCAGGCGCATCTGCGGTGCAGGTCGGCACGGCAATCGTGCAGGATCCGTACGCGCCGCTGCGCATCCTAGATGAACTGAATGAATGGCTTGACGCAAATGGGATTGCGTCAGCCGCCGAACTGACAGGAACGGTGCAGCCATGGTAACGAAAATCTATCTGATTCGCCATGCAGAGGCAGAGGGGAATCAAAGGGAATTTTTTCAGGGGAATATTGATACACCGCTGACAGAAAAAGGCGAGCAGCAGATTGAATATCTCGCAAAACGCTTTGCGGAGATTCCCTTGGATGCGATTTACACGAGTCCGTTTCAGCGGGCAAAGCTCACAGCAGAGGCAGTGAACCGCTATCACAAGCTGCCGATCTCGCCCGAATACGATCTTCGGGAGATCAACGGCGGCGAATGGGAGGGCAGAGCCTGGATAGACATACCGAAAGCATTTCCGCGGCAGTATGAGCTTTGGACGGAAAAAATGTGGCTGTTCTCTGCGCCGAACGGGGACTCGATGACCGATGTGTATTTCCGGATGCAGGCGGTCATGACGCAGATCGCAAAAGAGCACGCGGGACAAACCGTAGCGGTCTTTTCGCACGGATGTGCGGTGCGCAATTTTCTTGCGGCGGTGGAGTCGGGCAATATCGCCGGACTTGCAGCGGTCGGCTGGTCGGATAATACCGCAGTGTCACTGATGGAATATGATACAGACAGCGACAAATGGACGCTGATTTTCAAGAATGATTCTACGCATCTGCCGCAGTCGCTGTCCACGCTGCGAAAGTCGCAGTGGAGCCGGTACGAAGAGGCACACACATGATTATCTTCGGAGTGGATTTCGGAGATGTGCGAACCGGATTTGCCGTCTGTGACAAGGGTGAGCTGCTGGCGTCCCCCGCCGGCGGCATTACAGAGCGGAAGTTTGAAGCAGCCGCAGAGAAAACGGCGGAGGCTGCGCGTGCGGCACATGCAGAGCGGATTGTCGTCGGACAGCCGGTCAATATGGACGGCTCCTTCGGGGCGCGTGCGCAGAGATGCGCAGAATTTGCAGAGCTTGTGCAGGAAAAGAGCGGGATACAGGTTGTGCTGTGGGATGAACGCTGCACAACAGTTTCGGCGCATCAATATCTGAACGTGACGAACACACGCGGAAAGAAGCGCAAGGCGGTGGTCGATACGGTTGCCGCGACGATCATCCTGGAAAGTTATCTGGCATACCGCAAAAACTGCGGCGAAGAAACCGGATGAAACAAAAGCTTTTCGAGGGACAGGCGCAAAAAAATGCTCCCCGAAAAAAACGGAGAGCTGATGCGGTGTCAGACACAAGACACTAATGCAGCAGATCTGCAACCGCGTCCATCACCGCGCCGACAGCGCGGGCAGCGCGCACGGTACGGCGTTTGAGTTTTGATTTTTCATGCCCAGATGCTGCGGTGATGATATATCCGACGGCACCTGCCGTCAGCCCGACCGCGATGCCTTTGGTCATTGCCTGTAACTGCATAATCCGGCTCCTTTCCTTTGACGTTGTACGTCTAGTATGCGCAGGGCGTGCAAAATGATTCTGAAAGCGATGCCGTTGTTTATTTTTCCAGAAAATTTTTGCGGAGCGGTTTGTGCAGATGAAAAATTTTCACGCATCAGAAAGGAATAACATGCAAAAGCTCCATATTGTACTTGTCGAACCGCGGATCCCGCAGAACACCGGAAGCATCGCAAGAACCTGCGCTGTGACCGGAGCTGCACTGCATCTTGTGCATCCGCTCGGGTTTCGCATAGATGACGCGAAATTAAAGCGAGCCGGACTGGATTACTGGGATAAGCTGGAAATATTTCACCATGAAAATATGGAGAGCTTTTTTGCCGCATATCCGGCGGCAGATCAGCCGGATCCGTTTTTTTATTTCACGGCGAAAACAGGAACGCTGTATACGGATGTGCAGTATCCGGAGGAGACCTTTCTGATCTTCGGCAGAGAGGACAAAGGACTGGATGATGCGATCCTGGATGCACACCCGGAGCGTTGTGTGCGCATTCCGATGCGGGAGACTCTGCGCTGTCTGAATTTATCCAATTCGGCAGCGGTCGCAGCCTATGAAGTGCTGCGGCAGCATGAATTTGCCGGATTGACCCGTGACGGGCGACTGGCAAAAGCAACATGGGAACCGGCACAGCCGCGGGACTATGACATCAGTCAAATCTGACAGCAAGAAGCAGCAGCAACCGGA
Organism: Oscillospiraceae bacterium; assembly: GCA_045627405.1. Classification (GTDB taxonomy): domain Bacteria; phylum Bacillota; class Clostridia; order Oscillospirales; family Ruminococcaceae; genus Firm-04. The sequence continues at coordinate 17,359 of JAZQNP010000108.1, forward strand.
GCGATCCGGTAAGAAGTAAGAAGAAAGGAATCTCATTCCATGCGCAAACAAATCATCAAACTTATGACCGATTCATGCAGCGATATTCCGGCAGATACCGCCGCTTCGCTCGGCATCAAAATGCTGTGTTTCCCGATCACGGTAGACGGTGTGTCGTACCGTGAGGTACAGGATTTCACTAAGGAAGAGTTCTATGAAATTGCAGATCAGGCGAAGGAGTTTCCGACAACAGCACAGATTACGCCGTTTGAAATTCTCGAAGCATACGAGTCGCTTGCGCAGGAGGGCTATACCGATGTGATCTACGTTACCATCGGAGCCGGCGGATCGGGTACATATAATAACGCAGAGATGGCAAAGCAGCAGTTTGAGGAAGCCCATGCAGACGATGCGGAGCGGATGCAGATCCATCTGGTAGACGGCAGATGCTACACTGCAACATACGGCTATGCCGTGGCGGAAGCGGCAAAGAAGCTGGCACGCGGAGCCGCTGCTGCGGAACTTATTGACTATCTGGAAGACTGGTGCCGTCATGCCGGACTGTATTTTGTCCCGATGACGCTGAAATATGTCAAACGCTCCGGCAGAGTGAGTGCGGCGGCAGCGTTTGCTGGGGAATTGCTTGGCTTGCGTCCGCTCTGCCGCATTGTCAACTGCAAGTCCAGTGTTCTGCAAAAAATCCGCGGCGAGCAGCCGATCGTGCAGAAGCTTACCGAGTATGCCAAGGAGCATATGCTGCCGCATACGCCGTATATTGTGATGGCTGGTGCGGTTCCGGAATATGCCGAACAGCTTGCGGCATCGCTCACAAAGCAGCTTGGCTATCCGCCGGAGGGCATCTGGAATATCGGTGCAGCAATCGTGTGTAATTCCGGATCGAATGTCGTCGGCATGGTGATCCGCGAAGCCGCTGAGGACGCAGAGTAGGCTGCTGCAATAAATCAGAATTTGCGCGGCGTGATCG
>JAZQNP010000109.1:0-9506 GCA_045627405.1 Oscillospiraceae bacterium
TCTGCCGATCCCGCTGATTCCGGCTCCGGCGAGAACAGTTCCGATGATAACAGCACAGCCGGCGAAAACTCCGATTCCGACGCAAGCACAGATTCTGACGGAAGCTCCGACGATCCTTCCGCTGCGGACAATCCCGGCGGCAGCTCCGATGACGGTAGCGGCAATACCGCATCCGGCGACTCTTCGTCCGGCGGTTCTTCGTCCGGTGGCTCCTCGTCCGGCGGTTCTTCGTCCGGCGGTTCTTCGTCCGGCGGCTCTTCCTCCGGCGGCTCTTCCTCCGGCGGTTCTTCGTCCGGTGGCTCCTCTTCCGACGGTTCTTCCTCCGGCGGCTCTTCGTCGTCCGGCGGCTCTTCGTCGTCCGGCGGTTCGTCGTCCGGCGGTTCTTCGTCCGGCGGTTCTTCGTCCGGCGGTTCTTCGTCCTCCGGCACAACCGTCTCGGACAGCGATGACCCCGATCTCGATGACGGCGAAGAAGAAAAGCCCATGAAATACATCTACCTTGATGACAGCGGCATTAAGTATGACGGAGACGGCATCGCTGTCAGCGGCAATAAGGTCACGATCAGCAAGGGCGGTCACTACGAAATCTCCGGCACACTGACAAACGGTCAGATCTATATCCTGACCGACAAGAAAAAAGTCAAGCTGTTCCTCAATAATTGCAGCATTACCAACAAAGCAGGCTCAGCAATCTTCTGCCAGAGAGCCAAGAAAGTCACGCTCTATTCCATGCCCGGCACCACCAGCTCCATCAGCGACGGCGGTACCCATGACGAGGACAAGGGTGCCATTTTCTCGGAGGATACCGTCGTGCTCAAAGGCGAGGGTACCATCAATATCACCGGCGTCTATGCGCACGGCATCCAGAGCGATGACGATATTAAAGTCAACGGCGGCACGGTCAACATCAGTGCGACCAAAAGCTGCCTCCATTCCAATGACGGCATCGAAATCAACGCCGGCACGCTCTTCTGCAACGGCGGAACCAACGGCATGAAAACAGACGGCTATATCAATGTCACCGGCGGCTCGTCGATTTTCATCGGCGGCGTCCGCGAGGAAAAAGGCGCGATCTACTGCGACGGCTCCTTTACAGTCACCGGCGGCACCTTCTGGGCAATCGGCAATACAATCACTTCCCCTGACGCTTCCACCACGACCGCGAATATCATCGGTCTGACATTTGCCAATTCCCAAGCCGCAAATAAGGTCGTCAGCGTCAAGAGCGGAAACAGCACTGTCTTTACGATGACTTCTCCCAATGCCTATAAATATGCCGTCTATTGCAGTCCGAATCTGCTCTCCAATGCGACCTACTCGGTCACATACGGCGGCACGGTCTCCGGCGGAACCACCAAAAACTATGTCACAACCGGCGGCACTGTCACCGGAACAGACGGCGGAACCTTTACCGCAAACTCCAAAGTCTGCTTCCAGAATATCTCCTGATACCACACCTACCTCTCACTTGTGTGCGGCAATATACAGGCACGGCAGTAAAGCCCGCGGAACACGCAGTTTGTTCCGGGGCTTTATTGCTTTTTTTGCCGTTTTGTGATATGATAGGAGTAACACGAAAAAGGAGGCTTTTTCTATGCTGCATTTCATCTTCGGCGGCGCGGGATGCGGAAAATCTTTCCGGCTCATGCAGGAGATCCGCTCTGCTGTCGCTGCCTCCTCCGATGTCCGGACACTCGTGCCGGAACAGTTCGCTTTTACCTATGACGGGCGGCTCTATGATCTGCTCGGCGCGAAAGGGTTCAATCGCGTCAGGACAGGCAGCTTCCGCAGCCTCACTGCCGATCTCCTCGAAACGGCTGCAAAGCATCCCGGAGATGAAGCGGATACGGTCGTCAAGACCGTCGTGCTGCACCGCGTTCTGCATCACCTCGTGCAGGCAAATGCTCTGCGCTACTACGGCAGACAGGCCCAGAAAGCCACTTTCCTCGACGAAATATCTGTGCAGCTCAGTGAACTCATGCAGTCCGGACTTTCGCCGGAACAGCTCGCGGATGCAGCCGCTGCCTCCCTCGGCACGCTCTCCGATAAGCTGCTCGATATTGCCCGCATCTACGCGGATTATCTCAACGAACTCGCAGCGCACGGCATGCGCGATACCCTCTGCGATCTCACGATCGCTGCCCAAACCGCTGACAGCTCTGCCTGCTTTCGCGGTGCATCCCTCTTCCTCGATGAGTTTGAATCCTTTACAGGCGACGAATTTGCCATGCTCGAAGTCATGCTCCGCGATGCACAGGACGTCTGGATCGCGCTGCGCACCGACGACCCCGATCAGCCCGATTTCTCCCGCTTCGATGCCGTCAACCTCACTGCGCGCAAACTCCGCAGACTCGCAGACGAACTCTGCATTCCCGTCGAAACGGTCATCTGCACGCAGCAGCACCGCTATGCTGCGCCTGCGCTCGCACACCTCAGCCGGTTTCTCTTTACCGGTTCCGCTGCCCCATTCGACCAAGATGCCCCTCTGACTGTCGCAGAAGCACGGGATATGACACTCGAAGCGGAATATGCCGCTGCACAGATCAGACAGCTCCTCATGCAGGGGGATGTCCGCTGTGCCGATATTACAGTCGTCATGCATGATCCCGAAGAATACGGCGCGATCCTCGAAGCGGCGTTTGCACGCTATGATATTCCGTACTTCATGGATCTGCGCAAATCCGTTCTCCATACTGCTGTCATGAAGCTGCCGCTCTGCCTGCTCGCTGCGGCGCAAAAGCTGCGCACGGAATCCATTCTCACGCTGCTGAAAACACAGCTCACACCTCTGCATCCGCAGGAAGCCGCCGAACTCGAAAACTACGCATATACATGGGACATCGACGGCGAACTCTGGGAAAAGCCCTTCCATCCCGAAACGGATCCCGACGGGAAATATGAAGCAATCCGGCTCAAACTGATCCCACCGCTGATTTCTTTCCAAAATCATGCCAAACACGCCAAAAACGGCGCAGCCCTCTGTGATCTCCTCTATCGCTGTATGGACGAAATGGGGGTTCCTATGCGCATCGGCGGGCTGGCGGAACATATGAATGCACAGGGTGATGTCATCGGCGGAAGAGCCTTGCGCAAGCTCTGGAACCGCTTTACCGAGCTGCTCGACGCCATGCACGACGCACTCAGCGACACTGTGCTGACGCCCACGCAGCTCTCCGATCTCCTGTCTGTCGTTCTCCGCTCCAACAGCATCGCGGTCCCGCCGCAGACGCTCGATGCGGTCACGGTCCAGAGTGCCGCCGCAGCGCGCTACGACGACCCCAAAATTGTCTTCGTACTCGGTGTCAACGAAGGAAAGTTCCCTGCCGACATTCAGGAAAGCGGCTTCTTCTCCGAACAGGAACGCGAAAAGCTCTTCGAAATCGGCATCGAGCTATCCCGCTCCGTGCGTGATCTCTGTGCCGATGAACGGCTGATCGTCTACAAAACACTCTCTGCGCCTTCTCACGCGCTCTGGCTCTGCTATGCCCTCGCGGACGAAAGCGGCAAATCCCTCCGCTTCTCTCCGCTGCTCGAAGAGGTCAGAACCCTGCTTCCGCACCACGCCGAAATTCAGGCGGACAGACTCGGCACACAGTTCTATGTCTCCACAAAAGCTGCTGCTTATTACAGCTTCGTGCAGGACTACACAGTCTCGCCGGATGAACGCGAAACCGTCCGCGCTCTGCTCGCTGCCGATCCTGACGAGACCGACCGGCTCGAACGCCTCAGCAGACACGCAGATCCCGCTTCCCTGCGCGTCACAGATCCCCGGATTATGCAAAAACTCATCGGACGGGAGCTGCAAATGTCTGCCTCGCAGATCGAGGCAACTGTCAAATGCCCCTTTATGGGCTTCTGCGCCAACGGTCTGCGGCTCTATATGCGCGAAAAGAAAAATCTCAATGCACTCTCTGTCGGCAATCTCGTCCATGCCTGCATGGAAAAGCTCTTCAAAGAACATCCTGACAGAGACGATTTTCTCTCTATGACACACGCGCAGCTCTATGCCCATGCAGAACAATCCGCAGCGGAATTCCTCAGAGAGGAACTCGGCGGCGCAGACGGCAGATCCCAACGCTTTCTGCTCAACTTCCGCCGCATGACAAACCGTATGCACAGACTGCTTGTGCATACCCAGAATGAAATGCGGCAGTCGCAGTTCACACCCGATTCCTGTGAGCTGATTATCGGGCAGTTCGCAGGACAAAAGGGCATTGCCCCCTATCGGCTCGCCCTTTCAAACGGCATGACACTCTTCCTCAACGGCAAGATCGACCGTGCAGACCTCTGCACGCAGGACGGCAAAACCTATCTGCGCGTCGTGGACTACAAAACCGGAAAAAAACAGTTCGACCTCGCGGACATCTACTACGGACTGAATCTCCAAATGCTCCTCTACCTCTTTGCACTGCTCGACGACAATACAAAATATCCCGATGCCGTGCCTGCCGGTGTGCTGTACATGCCCTCAGGTGCGCCTGCCTTTCAGCATGACCGCAGTGACCCCGATTCCCTTGCAGACTACATCAACAGCTATTTCCGCATGAGCGGCACCGTTCTCTGCGACAAAGGCATCCTCTCCAAAATGGAACAGGAAATCGCAGGTGTATATATCCCTGCAAAGCTCGCGGACGACGCCTCTCCCGATGACGAAACACTCCGGCTGACGCCGGATTCCTCGGTATTCACACAGGAGCAGCTCAAAAATCTGCGCAAATACGCGGAAAAGCTCGTGCGTGCCTGCGCAGAGGACTACGCCGCCGGAGAGGTCGCACCCAGTCCCATGCGGCTGAAAGCCCCTGACACCGATTCCGATGCTGCCGACAATCCGCCGCCGAAACGCACAAAAGGCAGCCGGAAAAATCCGGACTACTACACCGATGCCTGTGCCTACTGCAAATATCACGGGCTGTGCGGCGTCACCGATGCCGATGCCGCGCTTATGCGCCCGCCGCTGCCCTACGCACAAGCCTGCGAAAAGATGCAAGCCATTCTGAACGGAGAGGAGGCGGAAAATCATGCCGAACTGGACTGAAATGCAGGAAGCTGCGATTTCTGCAAACGGTGCTTCTGTCGTCGTCAGCGCGGCTGCCGGCAGCGGCAAAACTGCGGTCCTCGTCGAACGGATCATCCGGCTGCTCGAAAACGAGCAGGCAAACATCAAAGCCGAAAATATGATCGTCGCGACCTACACAAACGATGCCGCCGCAGAAGTGCGCCAGCGTCTCAATCTTGCACTGACCAAACGCGTCGCAAGCCGCCCCGATGACAGATGGCTCCGCAGACAGCTCACTTTGCTGCCGAGCATGAATGTCTCTACCATCCACAGCTTTTGCTTTCAGCTGCTCCGTACACATGCCGCACAGCTCGAAATCTCCTCCGGATTCCGCGTCATGGACGATACAGAGGAAACCGCCCTGCGCAAAGCTGTGATCGCGCAGACGCTCGAAGCGTTCAGCTCCGAGGCAGCCGCCTCCCCTGACCTTCTCGCCGATCAGCAGATGCTGCTTGATGCCTTCTGCACTGCCGACGACAAGCCGCTCGAAGATGTGCTGCTTACGCTCTATCAGACTGCAAATGCTGTTCCGTTCGGGGAAACACTGCTCGATGCATCCGCCGATGCCTGCACAGACGGTTCCGTGCAGAATGCAGCCGCAAATGCAATCCGCTCCATACTGGAACAGGCTCTTGATCTGCAACACCGCGCCCTCGCGCTCTATGACACGCTCGAATCCGCCGATGCCGAGAAAATGGCAAAGTCCAAGGGCATCCTCTCCGACGAAACCGCGCAGACACAAAAATGGATTGACGCACTCGGACAATATCGTGAGGACGATTTCGCCGCGCTCGCGGACGCCCTGCGCAACATGACCTTTGCAAGATTTGATCTGCCGCGCAAGGATATTGCAATCATCCCGGCGGTGCGTGCGCTGCGCAGCCGCGCAAAAGCCCTCCTTTCTCCGCTCTCGGACTGGATCATTCCGCTGCAATTTGCACGGGAGGATCTGCCGCGCCACGCAGCACTCCTCCGCATTTGCAGCAGACTCGTGCAGCAGTTCTCCCAGATGCTCACCGCCGAAAAACAAGCCCGCAATGCCATCGGATTTGACGACGCGCTCACGCTGAGCCTCTCGCTCCTCGCAGAACGCCAGCCCGACGGCACAATCGTCAAAACAGAGCTTGCAGAACAGCTCTCTCAACACTATGACTGCCTCCTGATCGACGAATTTCAGGATGCCGATAACCTCAAAGAAATGATTTTCCGGATGCTCTCACGCGGCGGCTCGCAGACGCAGTACGGCAATAATCTCTTTGTCGTCGGTGACAGCAAGCAGTGCATCTACCGTTTCCAGAACGCAAACCCGGAAAATTTCTACCGCGCCATGCAGGAGGGTGCGCCCTATCACACACCGGTGCTGACTCAAAATACCCGCATCGACCTTAACCGCAATTTCCGAAGCTGCAGCGAAGTCATCGGGTTCATCAACCATGTCTTCTCACAGCTCATGACCGAACAGGTCGGTGAAGTCACCTACGATGACACCCAAAAGCTCGTGCAGGGGATGCCGTACCCGGATATTCCGGGCGGAAGACCTGTCGAGATTATGCTGCTTGGTGACGATGCGGACGAACCCCGCGCCGTCGCGCAGCGCATCGCATGGCACCTCTATGTTAATCACACACCCGTCATGTGCGGCGGTCAGATGCTGCCCTGCGCGCCAAAGGATTTTCTTATTCTGCTGCGCAAAAAGAAACACATGCAGGCATATGCCGACGCGCTCAAAGAAGTCGGCGTGCCGGTCTGCGCGATCGGGCAGGACAACTACCTCGATGCGCCTGAAATCACGCTGCTGCTCGATATACTCCGTGCCATCGACAATCCCCTGCTCGAAGTCCCGGTTGCAGCAGTCCTGCTCTCTCCGATTTTCGGCTTCTCCCTCGATGACCTCACTGCGGTGCGTGTGAGCTATGCAAAAACCAACCTCTTCCCCGCTATGCAGAAGCTCGCTGCCGACGAAACCGCAGACACCGCTCTGCGGCAGAAATGTGCAGCTTTCCTCTCGTTCATGGAGAATATGCGGCTCTGCTCTGCGATGGAAACCCCCGAACAGCTCATCCGCCGGATCTATCAGCAGACCGATTTTCTCGGCATGATGCAGATGACTGACGGCGGCGCACAGAAAAAAGCCAATCTGCGCTCCCTCCTCAGCTATGCGCACAGCTTTGAACAGAATGTCGGCGGCGGTCTCTCTGCTCTGCTCCGCTCTGTTGACACGACAATCGAACGAAGCGGAAAACTCAAAGGCGGCGGCATCCCCGCAGCTTCTGCCAATGTCGTCTCCATCAAAACCATTCACGCTTCCAAAGGACTTGAAGCCCCGTTTGTCATCGCTGCCGATCTCAAACAGGCGTTTTCCAAGGAAGATGAGAAAAAAATCTGCCGGTATCATCCCTCTGTCGGCATCGGGTTCCAGCTCTATGACAAGGAGGCTCTCTCCCAGAGCAGAACCCTTCCCTGGAAGGTGATCGCCGATGCCGCAAAAAAAGAAGCCGTCAGCGAGGAACTGCGGCTCTTCTATGTCGCGCTGACCCGCGCAAGAGAATATCTCATCCTCCCGATGGATGCCAAAAACTCCGACTGCAAACGCGCTGCCGAATATGCAGCGGAGCAATCTGTCTTCGGCGGGACAACCGACCTCATGACCGGCTCGGTCAGCTGCATGGCGTACTGGCTGCTGATGGCTCTCGTGCGCAATCCCGCCTGCGAACAGCTCCGCAGAACCATGCAGATGGAATGTGATACAGACCCAAAACAGCCTTTGCTCGATGTCTATATCTTTTCTCATGACCCTGCCGGCGATCCGGCGGACACAGCAGCAGAACCGGACAACGCCTGCACACAGCAGCAAGATCCGCTGCTCCTCGAAACAATGCAGAAACAGTGTCAATGGTACTATGAAAGCAAAACCGTCGGTCTGACCGCAAAATACGGTGTTTCCGAACTTGCGAAGGAAGAGGATTTCTCCGCACCCCTGCGCAGACCGCTTTTTGTCCGCGAGCAGCACGGTCTCTCCGGTGCAGAACGCGGCACCGCTGTACACACGTTTTTGCAGTATGCAGATTTCAACCGGGCTGCTGCCGATCTTTCATCCGAGATTGTCCGTCTCCGCACCGCCGGCCGCTTAACCAAAAAACAGGCAGATGCTGTCGCAAAAAGCAATGTCAGCTCCTTCTTTTCCTCCGCGCTCTATCAGCGCATTGCCAATGCGCTTGATGTCCGCAGGGAACAGAAATTTACCGTCAGGCTCAGCGATCTGCACCTCACCGGCTCGCTTGCACAGCTCGGTAAACAATATCAGGGAACTGCCGGTATGCTCATCGGTATCATGGACCTCGTTTTTGAGGAGGAGGACGGCATCGTTCTCGTGGACTACAAAACCGATGCCGTCAGCCGTGCGGACGATCTGCTCGAAAAATATACCGAGCAGATCCGCCTCTATGCCGAGGCCCTCAGACTCCTTGACGCAAAGCCCGTCAAAGCCTGCTACCTCTATTCCATCGCACGCGGAGAAACGGTCCCTGTGACGCTCTGAGACCCTCTGCGCTGCACAATCTCATCCAAGACAGGAGGAATCCAATGTATGAATACTGCCATTGATCAGCTGCGCGATGCTGTCAACCGCGCACATACCGTCGTTTTCTTCGGCGGTGCCGGCGTCTCAACCGAGAGCGGCATCCCCGACTTTCGCAGCAAGGACGGCCTTTATCACCAAAAGTATGACTATCCGCCGGAAACCATCATCAGCCATTCGTTTTTTCTGAAAAATCCGGAGGCGTTCTATCGGTTCTACCGCGACAAAATGATTGCGCGCTCCGCCCAGCCCAATGCCGCTCACAAAAAACTGGCGGAATGGGAACAAGCCGGAAAGCTCAATGCCGTCATTACCCAGAATATCGACGGGCTGCACCAGAAAGCGGGCAGCATAAAAGTCCTCGAACTCCACGGCAGTGTGCTGCGCAATTACTGCATGCAGTGCGGAAAATTCTATGATGTCTCCGCTGTGACCGATGCCGTCGGACTGCCGCGCTGCACAGACTGCGGCGGTCTCATCAAACCCGATGTCGTCCTCTATGAGGAATCCCTCGACAATGATACGATGAACGAAGCCGTGCGCTGCATTCAGCAGGCGGATCTCATGATCATCGGCGGCACTTCTCTCGCGGTCTATCCGGCAGCAGGCCTCGTCCGCTATTTCCGCGGCGACACCCTTGCACTCGTCAACCGCGATGAAACACCGCTCGACAAAGAAGCCGACCTCGTTCTTCATGACTCCATCGGCAAGGTCTTTGCGCAGCTCTGAGCTGCAACCTATGTGTAGACAAATGCAGGGAAATATGATATACTGTTATTGATGTTCCAATTAACTCTTGAATATTAGATGCGCAGGATAAATGTCGATATGCAAGGAAGAAAGCCGCCGCCTTGCTGACGCAAGGCAAGGTTT
>JAZQNP010000110.1:0-3635 GCA_045627405.1 Oscillospiraceae bacterium
GAGATGTTTTGAGGGCTCCGCCCACAACCCCCCGCTGGGGGGATAGCGACCCCCCAAACCTCCCCTATAAAAAAATCCCCGCCCCCGTCGGGGGACGGGGATTTTTATATAGGGGAGGTCCGGAGGGACCGCCGTCCCTCCGGCAGGGGTGTGGGGACAGCGTCCCCACAATGTCCCCCGATCACGCCGCGCAAATTCTGATTTATCACAGGAACGCAATTATAAAAGTGAGATAAACAATACGCAAAACGGGAAAGGCGGTTACAGAACATGTATCAGATTCTGAATCGGAAAGAACTCAACCGAACGGTCACGATGCTGGAAATTGAGGCACCGCTGGTTGCAGCAAAGGCACTTGCCGGACAGTTTATCATTCTGCGTGTGGATGAAGACGGAGAGCGAGTGCCGTTTACGGTCTACGACACGAACAAAGAACGCGGCTCGGTGTCGATCGTTTTTCAGGTGCTCGGTGCAACGACCAAAAAGCTCGACCGCAAGCGGGTCGGTGAGTATATCAGTGACTTTGCAGGACCGCTCGGCATTGCGACAAATACCGAGGGGAAACGCCGCGTCTGCATTATCGGCGGCGGCGTCGGCTGTGCGATTGCGCTGCCGATTGCGCGTGCCTTCAAGGAACACGGCGCAGAGGTCACAAGTATCATCGGCTTTCGCAGCCGCGATCTGATTATACTGGCGGATGAGTTCCGCGCCTGCTCCGATACTTTTCACATCATGACGGATGACGGTTCCTTCGGGGAACACGGCAATGTCTGCATGCCGCTCGTGAAGATGCTCGGCGGAGGGAAACAGTTTGACGAGATTGTGACAATCGGGCCGATGATGATGATGAAATTCGTTGTAGAGGCGGCAAGACCCTATCAGACGCCGGTCACTGTTTCCATGAATCCGATTATGATTGACGGCACGGGCATGTGCGGCGGATGCCGCGTGACACTTAACCGCAACGGCGAACGGATTACCAAATTTGCATGTGTGGACGGTCCGGACTTCAACGGATATGAAATTGACTTTGACGAGGCAATCTCCCGCAACAAGATGTACGTTGATTTTGAGCGGCGTGAATATGAGAACACCTGCAATCTGCTGCAAAAAGATGAAAGGAAGTGAGCGGTATGCCGATTGAACCGAAGAAGCATGAAATGCCGATGCAGTCTCCTGTTGTGCGTGCGAGAAACTTTGATGAAGTCGCGCTGGGCTATGACGAGAAAACGGCTGTTGCAGAAGCAAACCGCTGTCTGAACTGCAAAAACCAGCCCTGCGTGAGCGGCTGTCCGGTCAATATCAGAATACCGGATTTCATTGCGCAGATCAAAGCGCGCGATTACGAGGGCGCATACCGCACGATCTCGCAAAGCTCTTCGCTGCCTGCGGTCTGCGGCAGAGTCTGCCCGCAGGAGAGCCAGTGCGAAAGCAAGTGTACACTCGGCGTGAAGTTTGAGCCGGTTGCAATCGGCAGACTGGAACGCTTTGTTGCCGATCTGCACAATGAGAACAGTACCGGTGAAACGGAGAAAGCAGCACCGAACGGACATAAAGTTGCGGTGGTCGGTTCCGGTCCTTCGGGGCTGACCTGTGCGGGGGATCTTGCCAGAAAAGGCTTTTCGGTGACGGTCTATGAGGCACTGCATGCTGCGGGCGGCGTGCTGGTGTACGGCATACCGGAATTTCGTCTGCCGAAAAAGATCGTGCAGAGAGAAGTTGAAAATCTGAAAGCACTCGGTGTGAAAATCGAGACAAATATCATTATCGGCAGAACACTGACGGTTGATGAGCTGTTTGATATGGGCTTTGAGGCGGTGTTCATAGGCTCCGGTGCGGGCTTGCCCAATTTTATGGGGATTCCCGGCGAGAGCTTCAAGGGTGTTTACTCCGCAAATGAATATCTGACGCGCAGCAATCTGATGAAGGCATATCAGGATCATCCGGTCACACCGATCATGAAGAACGGCAGAGTGGCAGTTGTCGGCGGCGGCAATGTGGCGATGGATGCTGCAAGAACAGCTCTTCGGCTCGGTGCGGAAAAGGTTTATATTGTATATCGCCGCTCGATGGAGGAGCTGCCGGCGCGCCGCGAAGAGGTCGAACACGCGATGGAGGAAGGCATCGAGTTTTTGCTGCTGACCAATCCGGTTGAGGTGCTTGGGTATCACAATCCGGATGTGCCGCGAGACGAGCGCAACGGCTTTGTCACAGGTCTGCGCTGCGTCAGAATGGAGCTGGGTGAGCCGGATGAAAAGGGGAGACGCCGTCCGGTACCGGTTGCCGGATCGGAATTTGTACTCGATCTGGACACGGTGATTATTGCGATCGGTACATCTCCCAATCCGCTGATCAAATCGACAACAGCCGGTTTGGAGGTCAATGCGCGCGGCGGAATTGTTGTCACAGAGGACGGTCTGACATCGCGTGCGCATGTCTATGCGGGCGGCGATGCCGTCACGGGTGCTGCAACGGTCATCTCCGCGATGGGCGCAGGCAAGGTTGCCGCAGGCGCGATTGCGGACTGTTTTTGCAAAACGGAATGAAATGAAACATCTCCGATGAGAATACCATCATCGGAGATGTTTTGTATGCAGTGATACAGCAGCCGGCTTACTGCTCCGGCGAAGAGAATGCAATGTGACACACATTTTGCATGATAATCGCGGTGCCGTCGGTAAATTTCAGCAATCCCTCCTCCTGATCGAAGAAACGAAAATGCCCCGTGTATGTCAGATATGCACCGCCCGTCTTTCTTTCGTCCGGCACAAAATAGGTGAGCGTGACGCAGGGCTGTTCCGATTCCGATTCGATCAGCTTCCGGAAAGCGGCATTAAGCTCTGCGAGATCATCCTCGGAAAGCGCAGCGCGGTCATCTGTCAGACGGGCGGTTTCGTCGATCTCCTCGTCATATCCGGTCAGGGCGGCAAACGCAGAAAACTGCGCTGCACGGCTCTCGATTGTCATGGTGCGGTGATGTTTCAGTACATAGCGCGGATGCTGCAAAATATCGGTATAGTCGTCCATGCTGTGTTCCCTCCGTTGCCGGCGGCTGCTATGCCCGATGTCCGCCGACCTGTCCGTTTCGTTCGATTGCGGTTGCGCCGTCTTTGAAGTTCATGCCTTTGAGGACTGCATTTTTTCCGTATCTGCTCTTGATTTGCAGGAGTGCTTTTTGCAGCCTGTGTTCTTTTTCTCTCCGGATTTTTTCCGCCGCATATCTGCGCTCCAATGCCGCTGCATCGTCAAAGAGTCCGTACTGTATCGGGGCATCGTCCGCTGAAACATCCTGCGCACAGATTACATGATTGGCTGTGACGTTCAGCCGACGCACAAGCAGTTCGGGATCGACAATCTGATCGTATAGCTGCATCGCCGCCTCAATGATGCACTTTGCAGAAGATGTGTGCTGCCGGAGATTGACGGAGCCGTGTGCGGGCTTTGGGATGCGCTTGCCGTAATGATTGATTTGCAGTGTGCCGGCATAATCTGCCGGAATGCCGGTGTGGTCGTACACGATGTGCAGGACGATCTGATCGGCGGCAAGATCCTTGCGCACCAGATCGAGCGCGAGCTGATCTGTCATTTCACGGCAGATCAGTTTGCCTTTCTCCGCCGAATACGGGCAGGACAGT
>JAZQNP010000111.1:0-10352 GCA_045627405.1 Oscillospiraceae bacterium
CGCCTTGATGATCCCCGCATTTTCCATGCCTGCCGTGAGCAGCGCATCCGTAACCGGATATTCTGCTGCAAATGCAGCTAAGAGCGACACGGCAGTGACGCCGGCAGAGGCGATTCCGGTCGAAAGCTATATCCCGAACGAAAGCGGCAGTTCACCGAAGATGTCGAAGATTGTTGCGGTCTTTAATCAGGAGCGGCTGCACACATTCCTGCATGAGATGGATGCCATCGGCATCACGGGCGTTACTGTGATCAATGTACTCGGCTGCGGCATGCGAAGCGAGAGCTATTACCGCGGAACAAAGATGGAATCCTCTTTGCGTCCGAAGGTCAAGACAGAGATTGTTGTCTGCAAGGTTCCTGTGCAGACGGTCATTGAGACAGCGCGCAAGGCGTTGTACACCGGTCATGCCGGCGACGGCAAGCTCTTTGTCTATCCGGTTGAACAGGTTGTCAAGGTGCGTACAGGTGCATACGGCTACGATGCCTTGCAGGATGAGGATGCACCGGCAGCTTCCGCCACATAACACAGACAGCTTCTATACATCTCATTTCCTTACAAGCGGTAAACGCGGTGTTCTGTACAGACGCCGCGTTTGCTGCTGTGTGTGGTCAGGTTCGCATCAGATTCCGGTGATACCGGAGCAGCTCTGCGCTGAGCAGCGTGGGCAGCACGGCTACCGCCGGATAGGGCAGCAGCAGTGCCGGCAGGCAGATCAGCCGCTGCATCAGAATATCGGCAGTCTGTCTGCGCGTCAGCCTGAATGCAAGCCGGAGCTGTGCAGCAGGGGAGCGTTCCGGTATTTTGAGCAGGGTGAAGGGCAGTGCCGTTCCGGCAGTATATACGCGAAGAGGCAGCCATGCTGCTGCGGGAATCAGCAGCGTCAGGTGCAGTACAGTCAGCAGCGGCAGCAGGTCGTCGCCGGCAGCGGGCATAGTCAGCCAGATGATTCTTGCCGCGAAAGCAAGCAGCAGCATCGGTGCGCAGGCGAGAAACAGCAGAATCCCGCAGATCAGCCGCAGCAGTGCAGCACGCTGCCAGAGCCAGAGCTTGCTGCTGCAATTCAGAAATCCGAGGTCGTCTTCGTTGAGGACGCCGGTCAGTTCGCTGAGATGCCGCACTGTTTCCGTGCGCATCGGCGCGGCAGCGAGCAGGGAAATCAGCATAGCGGCGGGCAAAATCAGCAGATGCGTTTGTGCGGCAAGAATTTGCTGCATGAAGACACCTGCGGCGGTGCAGAGCAGGGCGACGGCGGTTCTTGCTGCGCCGAGAATCATGATTTCACTGCGGTGTTCGCGCAGAAGAAGCTGCGTTCTTCTCCAAAGCGACCGTGTTCGCCGGATCATGAGAGATAATCCTCCATCAGTTCCCGCAGTTCATCTGTATTCTGCACGCGCAGACCGTATTCCAGCAGAATGCGGTCGTACTCCGGCAGCCAGCCCGAAGGCAGTTCGTACTGCTCCAAGGGTTCTTTGCTGCCCTCGGCGTAGACCGAGAGAACATCGCCGCTGAGCTGAATGAGATATGCAGTGTCAGGCAGTGTCGGCATCACATCTTCCACAGCATGAATTTGCAGCGGGACATTTGCCGCATCCGCCGCGGACGCTTCTTGTATTGAAACCTCCGGCAGTGAAATGTGCTTGGTATCTGATCGCATGAGAACTGCTGCGCCTGCCGTGACTGCCGCTGCCGCCGCCGCAATCCCTGTCCAAAGCCATCTGGCTGTAACCATCAGAATCCACTCTCCTTTCAGAATCAAAGACAGTATGCCGCAGATTTTTCCTTTTATACAAATATAATTGTTATATGATTCAAAAATATAAAAAACCACTTAACAAATGCCGCATTTTGTGCTATAATATTCTGTGTATGTCTGCGCAGGGGAATCCTGCCAAATCCGAAAGGAGATTGTTCATGACGCTTCCGAAGCTTCCGCAAATGATGCGCCGCAGCAAGAACGATTCAGCTGAGGCGAGACAGGATAGAAAAGTGACATCCCGGAAAGGAACCAAAAAACGCCGCAGAAAGCCGTTTGTTCTGCGCCTTCTCGGGTGGATCGGCTCTGTGATACTCGTGACGTTTCTGTCATTTGTCCTGCTGTTTGTCGTGACAGGTTCCATCTGTGCGATTGCAGCGACAGCCTATGTCGTCAACTATATGGAGTCCACAACCTCTGTCAGTATTCAGGAGCTGACGCTGAGCTATTCGACCAACATCTACGAGATGGGCGAGGACGGCGAATGGATCAATGTCTATCATGTCAATAACGACGTGCAGCGGATCCCGAAAACGCTGGATGAAGTGCCGGACTATGTTGTGGACGCGTTTGTCTACGGCGAGGACGAGCGTTTCTATCAGCATGAGGGCGTTGACTTTCAGCGTACCGCGTATGTTATGGCGCGGTTTTTGATGAGATTCTGGGATGCGAGCAGCTTTGATCAGGGCGGTTCGACCATCACACAGCAGCTTGTCAAGAACCTCACCGGAGACAATGACCCCAGCCCGCAGCGAAAGATCCGTGAAATTTACCGTGCGATGCAGATGGAGAAGAGCTATTCCAAGGATGAGATTCTCGAAACCTATATCAACTATATCGGTTTCGGCGGCGCGGCAAGCGGCATCGAAATGGGCGCACAAAAATATTTCGGCAAATCAGTCAGTGAACTGACGGTCGCAGAGGGAGCCTGCCTTGCGGCAATCCCGCAGAGCCCCGAGGTCAATAACCCGTTTGCGGGCCATTATGAGCGCGCAAAAAATGAGGTCACCGGTACTTGGTATACAACGGACAACTTCATCAATACGGGCAGAGAAGCAAACCGCACGCGTATGGAGTATATCCTCAAACAGATGTATCAGAACGGCGCACTGACATTCGACGAATATCAGGCAGCACTGAATGAAAAGCTGATCTTCACCGATTCCCCCGAATATGCAAGACTGCATCCGGAGGAGGAAGAAGAGACAACAGAGGAGACTGCGGATACTTCCGAGGGAACCTCATGGGCAGTGGATGAGGTGCTGCGCGAGTTCCGTGATTATCTGATGGAGGAGCGCGGCATCACGAAGGAACGTGCCATGACGCTGATCAATACCGGCGGCTATCAGATTTATTCCACGGTTGACCGCGAGATGCAGGCATATGTGGAAGAGAAATATTCCGACATCAACAATCTGCTCAAAGGCATGACAACCGGCAGGGGAACGACCATTTACCGCGATCTGGACGGCGACGGAGAATATTCCGATGACGAAAATCTCGCGCTGCAATCCGGTTTCACGGCGATTGATTATTCCGGCAATGTGCTGTGTACTGTCGGCGGCATCGGTGAGAAGGTCGGTTCTTTGGGAACCAGCTATGCCTCGACTGAACCGCAGCAGCCGGGTTCTGCGATCAAGCCTGTTTCGACCTACGGCTATGCGCTGTACCACGACTATATCACATGGGGTACAAAGGTGCTGGACTATCCGCCTCTGACCAATCCCGATACCGGAAAGCCGTGGCCGACGAACTATTCCGAGCAGAGCAATGTTGTCCGTTACAGCAATTCCAAGATCAATGTTTATAAGGCACTGGAACAGTCCTACAATACGATTCCCGCACTGCTGGCAAAGACCTACGGCGTGCGCAATGTGTATGATTATGCGACGGGCGTTGTCGGGCTGAGCCTCAACGAGAAATACGATGTTGACTATGCGCCGCTCTCCGTCGGCGCGCTTGGATACGGCATCACGGTCAAGGATCTGGTCAATGCCTACATGGTTTACGGAAACGGCGGTTATTTCAGCAATGCACATATGATCAGCCGTGTGGAGACCGGCGACGGTGTTCTGGTCTATGCAGGCGGCGATGACTACGCTGCGGCGATTGATGCGGAAACCTCCTATGTCATGAACAAGCTGCTGGAAAATGTCGTTCTGAACGGTACCGGTAAGAAAGCGCAGATGACAGTGAGCGGCAAGGCTGTTCCGATCGCGGGCAAGACCGGTACGACTTCCGACTGGTGTGACCTGATGTTTGTCGGTCTGAATCCGGATTTTGTCAGCGGTATGTGGATCGGCTACAAGGAAAACAAAGAGATCAAGAACCACGGAAAGATCGCGTCTGCTGCGATCTGGAAGAATATCATCGGGGAATGGATCCAGACGCATTATTCCGGAAATGATTTTCCGGCGTGCGATTCCGTTGTATCGGGCTATGTCTGCACCTCGACCGGCAAGATTGCGGTGGACGGCTGCGGCAAGGGCGTTGCCGGTTACTGGAAATCGACCAATGCGCCGTACTGTGACAACCGCGAGCTGGGTCTTGGCAAGGCGGAAGAGTGATTTATGGCACAGGAAACCCGTATTCTGAAACATAAGTGGTATCTGTATCTCACCGAGTTTTTTGCCGGCATGTCAGTCATGGCGGTGGAGCTCGGTGCGAGCAGACTTCTGGCACCGTATTTCAGCTCCTCGCAGATTGTCTGGACCATCATCATCGGCACGATCATGATTGCGATGGCACTCGGCAATGTCTACGGCGGACGGTCTGCCGACAAGAATCCGAATCCGGACAAGCTCTACGGCAGAATGCTGTTTGCTTCGGTCTGGATTGCAGCGATTCCGTTTCTCGGCAAATTTGTGATTCTCGGCATTTCGGCACTGCTTGTCGTGACGATCAGCACGAATTTCCTGATCTGGGCAGCATTTTTGTCCTGCATGATCGTGTTTGTGTTTCCGCTCTTTCTGCTGGGTACGGTCACGCCGTCCCTTGTAAAATATACAGTCAGCAGTCTGGATGACAGCGGAAAAACCGTCGGAACGCTCGGCGCGGCAAATACAATCGGCAGCATCATCGGCACCTTTGTCCCGACCTTTCTTTCGATTCCCGCAGTCGGCACCGCGGCGACATTTATGATTTTCTCCGGCATTCTGCTGCTGCTGGCAGGGGTGTATTTTGTCTCTGTCAAACGGGGTGCTGTCCGGCTGATTGTTTCGATGATTCTTTTTGTTGCAGCTTCCGCAGCCGGCATGTCACTCGGCTTTGCGTTCTGGGAGAGCACCCTGACGCTGGAAGATGAATCCATCTACAATTATCTGCAAGTCAGCGAAGATGACCGCCGCGTGCGCCTGTCTACGAATGTGCTGTTCGGCGTGCAGTCGGTCTATATCAAAAACGATACGCTGACAGGCATGTATTACGATTACGCACTTGCCGCACCGATGATGCTGGAAGAACCGGAGGATGCACATTCTCTGCTGATTCTCGGCATGGGAACGGGGACCTATGCGACACAGTGCCGGCGGTATTTTGACGGCATGCAAATTGAGGGCGTGGAGATCGACGAGAAGATCACGGCACTGGCGCATATATTTTTCTCGCTGGATAAGGATATTCCGGTCACGACCTATGACGGCAGGGCATATCTTGCCGGAACCGATCAGAAATACGATGTCATCATGGTGGATGCCTATCAGGATATTACAATCCCGTTTCAGATGTCCTCACAGGAATTTTTCAGCATGGTGCGGTCGCATCTGACCGAAAACGGCGTCATGATCGTCAATATGAATATGATTTCCGACCGCGCAGACGGCATCAATGCTTATTTGCAGGATACGATTGCGACAGTATTTGAGAATGTGTATACAGTTGACGTGCGCGGCTCGACCAACAGAGAGCTGTTTGCATCGCAGAATCCGGAGATAGCAGAACAGCTTGTACAGAACATTTCGCAGATTAACGACGACGCGCTGCGGGAGATGATGCAGCGGGTATCTGACAATTTGCAGCCGTATGCGGCGGGCAATCTGCTGCTGACGGATGACAAGGCACCGGTGGAGCTGCTCGGCATGCAGACCATCGACGATATGATTTCCAATGAGCTTTCGTATTACAAGGAACGATTCCAAAGCGAGGGGATTCAGGGGCTGATCGGGTGATCGCACCTGCATCCGCGGAGAAACCTATGATGAAAATGTGCTGCCCGTGTCATTTCGGGCTGGAAAGTGTATTGAAATTTGAACTGGTGCGGCTCGGTGCAGCGGAGATTGCTGCTGCGGACGGGCGAGTGACCTTTCAGGGCGACTGGCAGATGCTTGCCGCAGCAAATGTGGAGCTGACGGTTGCAGAAAGAGTGCTGATCGAGCTTGGGAGCTTTCCTGTCGGGCAGCGGCGCGGGAAAACGGCATTTGACCCGCTGTTCGACGGTGTTGCCGCATTGCCGCTGGAAGATTTTATCGGCAGGGATGACGCCTTTCCGGTCAAAGGTTCCTCGCTGAACTCTGCACTGCACAGTGTGCCTGCGTGTCAGGCGATTGTAAAAAAAGCGGCAGTGAAGCGGCTGCAAAGCGCGTATCGCACGCAGGAACTGCCGGAAACGGGTGCGGTGCATCAGCTGCAATTTGCGATTCGCAATGACGTCTGCACTGTGTATCTGGATACCTCCGGCGTGCCGCTGCATAAGCGCGGCTGGCGGCAGAAAGCCAATCTGGCACCGATCCGTGAAACGCTTGCAGCAGGCATTCTGGATTTGTCACATATTCGCGCTGATGTGCAGCTTTGTGATCCGTTCTGCGGCAGCGGAACATTTCTGATTGAGGCGGCGTGCCGCGCGATGCGCATCGCGCCCGGACTGCACCGCAGATATGCCTGCGAGCAGTGGGCGCAGATGCCGAAAGCAGCCTGGTACGATGCGCGGACTGCGGCAAGAGAAAAAATAAACAGGGATGCTGCATTTCGGGCGGTCGGTTATGATATTTCGCCCGAAGCAGTCGCACTGACGCTGGAAAACGCAAAAAAAGCAGGCGTTGCCGACCGGATTTCAGTGCAGCAGCGTGATATACGCGACTATGTGCCGGAGGAGGGCTTTGCCGTTGTGTGCAATCCGCCCTACGGCGAGCGGATGCTGGATGTCAATGCAGCAAGGGAACTCTACCGCGTGATGGGAAAAGTGATTCCGCAGGCGCAGCCGTGCAGCATCATCACGCCGGATACGGAGTTTGAGCAGCAGTTCGGCAGAAAAGCGCGCAAGCGCAGAAAGCTCTATAACGGCATGCTGCAATGTCAGCTTTACCAGTATTTTTGATGCACAGGCAGTTCGCGTATCTGCTGACTGCGGAATTCCAAAAACGGAAAGGATGATTCAAATGTTGACACCGAATCTCACAGTATCGGCAGAGGGACACCTGCTGATCGGCGGTGCTGATACCGCGGCACTTGCCCGCGAACACGGGACACCGCTGTATGTGATGGATGAGAATATGATCCGGGAGAGCTGCCGCGGTTACAATGACGTTTTGCGTGATGAGTATGCCGGACGGGGACTGATCTGCTATGCAAGCAAGGCGTTTTCCTGTAAGGAGATTTACCGCATTGTCGATTCCGAGGGACTGGGCGCAGACTGCATTTCCGACGGTGAGATGCACACCGCACTGGCGGCGGGCATGCCGGCAGAGAAGATTGTCCTGCACGGCAACAGCAAGACCGACAGGGAACTTGCAATGGCGGTGGATCAGGGAATCGGACGCATTGTGGCAGATAATCTGACGGAGCTGGAACGCCTGAATATGATTGCTGCAACGAGCCAAAAGACCGCAAAGATTTTGCTGCGGATCAAGCCGGGCATTGACGCGCACACACATGAGTTTGTGCAGACCGGCAAGATCGACAGCAAGTTCGGCTTCGCGCTGGAAACCGGAGAGGCGATGGAAGCAGTCAAAATTGCAGCTGCATATCCGAATCTGGAACTGGCAGGGTTACATTGCCATATCGGTTCGCAGATTCTGGAAACAGAACCCTTTGCAGAGGCAGCACGCGTCATGGTGCGCTTCATGAACGAGATCCGCACAGTGACAGGCATCATGCTGCCGGAGCTGAATCTCGGCGGCGGTCCGGGCATCCGTTACACGGAGGAAGATGATCCGAAGCCGTTTGGCGATATTATCCGTGCCATTCTGAGTGCCTTGAAGGATACCAGCACGGCACTTGCATTTCCGGAACCGTTTGTGCTGTTTGAGCCGGGACGTTCGATTGTCGGCGGTGCCGGTCTGACGCTGTATACGGTCATGGCAAGAAAGACAATTCCGAATATCCGGACCTATGTGCTGGTGGACGGCGGCATGTGCGATAACCCGCGCTATGCGCTGTATCAGTCGCGCTATGAGGCGTTGGTCGCAAATAAGGCAGATCAGCCGCGCAGTGAAACGGTCACAATCGGCGGAAAATGCTGCGAGAGCGGGGATCTCATCGGAGAACATATGCCGCTGCAAAATGCGGAAGCAGGTGATGTGATTGCAGTGCTTGCAACCGGTGCGTATAACTATTCGATGGCAATGAACTACAACCGCAATCCGCGCGCGGAAGTCGTCATGGTCAAGGACGGTCAGGCGCGCACAATCGTGCGCCGTGAATCCTATGAGGACTTGGTGCGCAACGACGTATAAGCGATTAAACATGGCAGAGTGAGCCGCCGGATTGTTGTCCGGCGTTCGCTTTTTCGGCAGGAGGAAACCGCATGGAACCGCATACATATATCATAGAGGACATTTCCGGCGACTACGCCTATCTGCGGCAGACAGATGCCGCGCATACGGAGCTGTTTCCGGTCGCGCTCGCGCTTTTGCCGCCGGAGAGTGACATCGGCACGATGCTGACAGGTATGATGGGCTGTTTTGAGATCGTTTGAGTGCTTTGACCGCAAGAACGGCAGCAAGAGGAGAGGGGGTGCAGCTTTTGCATATTTTCACGATCGGCAGCAATGATGCAGGTCAGCGCGCCGATAAGTTTTTGACAAAAGCGTGTCCGTCACTGCCGAAATCGCTGCTCTACAAGACCTTTCGCAAACGCGATGTCAAATGCAACGGCAAACGCATCACCGCGGAGACGGTCTTGCAGGCGGGAGATGCGCTGGCGGTGTATCTTCCGGATGACTGTTTTGTACAAAAGAAACCGCTTTCTGTGCAGGCGGCAGTTCCGCTGCCGGAGATTGTCTATGAGGATGCAGAGATTGCCGTGATGAAGAAGCCGGTGAATCTGCCGGTTCATGCAGATGACAAAGGCTCCTCGGATACGCTCGCGGCACGATTTTTGCAGTATCTTGTGCATACCGGTGCATACGATCCGGCAGAGGAGCAGAGCTTTTCGCCCGCACTCTGCAACCGTCTGGACCGCAATACGGAGGGGCTTGTGATCGGCGCGAAGACGGCAGCAGCCCTGCGCTGTATGAACGAAAAAATCCGGCTTGGAGAGATCACAAAGCAATATCTTTGCATCGCCGTCGGCAATCCGCCGGAGCAGGAAGCGATTGTCGATGCCTTTCACCGCAGAAAAGAGGGCGGCAAGGCGGAGATTTCACCGGTTCCGCGTGAGGGGTTCCGCCCGATCCGCACAGGTTATGCCGTTGAGGGTTCACATGACGGACTGTCGATGCTCCGTATCACGCTTTATACCGGCAGGACGCACCAGATCCGTGCGCAGATGGCAGCTCTCGGCTGTCCGCTGCTTGGAGATGCAAAATACGGTGATCCTGCGGTGAACCGTTTGCACCGCGCCCCGCACCAGATGCTCGCTGCCTGTTCTTTGCAGTTTCATTTCAGCGAAGAACCCTGTGTGCTTTCCGGTTTGAACGGGCTGCATTTGGAATATGTGCCGGATTTTTGTGCGCAGTACGGCTTCTGATGCTTATATGAAAAGAAAAACGCGTAGAATCGAGCAAAACATCGACTCTACGCGTCCTGTTTTCGGTAAGCAGATGAAGGGAATCGAACCCTCATGATACACTCGTAATGCACGAATTAGCTAACATTTTGAATCTGTGTCATAACATCTGTCATAAATTGAATTTTTCAGAGAAATATTGACAGATTTCTGATTCGACTTGTTGGCGTTTATCATCCATTTGGTGACGGTACACATTTTTTAGTGTGGAATCTGTTTTCCAGCCACCACGAGCCATGATGTACTGATCGGGTACGCCCATAGCATGAAGGATTGATGCTTGGTAGTGACGAAGATCATGGAAACGAAAATGCAGTAATCCTGCATTCTGTATTGCATCAGAAAAATTCTTAGTGATCTGATGCGGTGGGCGCGCGATGATATATGATGTACCATCCTTGGGGATCAGTTTTGCGATAACCTCCGCAGGCATTGTGATGAGGCGTGTGCCAGCTTCTGATTTGGTGGTTTTCTTGATAACATATTGATTATTCTTATCTGGAACCATTGCCTTACAGACTCTTACAACATTTCCTGTGATGTCATCGGGCGTTAGTGCGCAGATTTCTGATCGGCGTAAACTCCCGAATGCCGCGAGTAGCACTGCCTTGTAAAGTTCAAAGTCGCTTTTTTCAATGCTTTGAAGCAAAATCTC
>JAZQNP010000112.1:0-23076 GCA_045627405.1 Oscillospiraceae bacterium
GGCAAAATCGGAGCTGATTTCTGGAATGTTTTTGCCGATAGCGGTCTGCGATCAGTCATTTTCGGACTGATAGAACAGGTTTTCTGTTTCGTCCGCCTCCACAACGGTCAGTACAAGAAGCTGGGGTTCATGCCGGTTGTAGGCGATGAGCGGCGCACACTCGTCATCGACCAACACACCGCAGACCTGGGGGAGCATATCTTCGGTCAGAATGAACACGGATTCGTCCATCGGCGCGTCCTCATCGTAGTTATCCGGCTCATAGACGCCGGGAATCTCAAACGGATTGAAGTCAGGACAGCTGTCGATGTAGCGTTGGAGGCTGTTTGCCTCGATGAAGTACTTGTTGTTCGCGTCCTTGAGCACATGGAACGGGCGACCGCTCCAAAACGCTCTCTTGCAGATCTCGTTCATAAAGGGCAGGCTGTAGCCGAGTTTGATTGCGGCTGCGTACATAGAAAGGAGCTTCAAAGTCATCTGTTTCATAATAATATTCCTCCTGATTGTTTTAGGCATACGGAACGGATGCCGGTTTCGGGGTTTCATACGGTCAAGGCAGGCAGTGGATCGTTATATATTTGTTTACATCAGTATCACCTCCGGGAACAGGGTATAAAAAAGCCCGGAAATTCATGGTTGAAAGACCGGGCGGATAGGGTAATATTCAGTTGTAAATCATGCCGTTTTTTCGTCATTTTGCACATAGCGAATTCGGAAAGCGGCAGTGGCGCACCATTCAAATGAGCCGATTTGTAGTTCCCGCAAAAAAACGGTATCAAAAACGGCGCATTTACGAATGTTTCCACACGATTGGGGGCTAGTGTATGCGATTTGTTGGAACTTATATGTGGGAACTTTCGTGGGAACTCTTGTGGGCACTAAACGTGAAAATGGCCTCAAAATGCGGTGTTTTTATGCTGAATCCGGAAAGAATTTTCCAGCGTAAAAGCATGAAAAAATCCCTAGATGCGTAATTTTCAAGCATCTAGGGATTTTCACAAAAGTGGAGACAGAGGGACTCGAACCCGCGACCTCACGGATGTGAACCGTGCGCTCTAACCAGCTGAGCTATGCCTCCGAATGCACTGCCAAATTATTATAACATATTCCGGCGGCTTTGTCAAGGGTGCGTGCGGTTTTTTTTGTTATGCGTTGTGCAGCACCGATTGCCGGAAGGGACTAAGAAGCCCCCGCTCGGATGAACGGGGGCATTTGGAGCTGTTTACTGGAGTCGAACCAGCGACCTCATCCTTACCAAGGATGTGCTCTACCTACTGAGCTAAAACAGCACAAAGCGGAATGTCGGGGGAACTGAACCGCCCTATTATTATACAACAACCGACGGGAAAAGTCAAGCAGAAAATGAAGAAAACGCAAATTCGGCAAGTTGCATAAAACAGAGACAGGATTTGGCTAAAAAAATTACACCGTGTAAAGATTGCCCAAAGTTGCACAAAATACTTGAAATTTTCGGAGGAATATGGTAATATGAATTATAAGAATTCGGAATTTTCATATAGAAATTGGGAAAAGCAACAAACCAAAACGCAAAAAGCAACGATTGAAGCCGTGCGAGAAAAAAGAAAGCCCGGTGTTTCCGACATTTCATTTTTTTGAAGGGGGATCCTTATGCTCAGAACATGCAAACGGGCCGCAGCAGCTGCTGTATCGGCTGTGCTGTGCGCTTCTCTGTTGACATCGGCACCTGCTGTTTCCGCAGAATCGGATCTGTCCGATCTCAACGGCGACGGCGTCATTGACGTTTTTGATTATGTGCTTTCCAAACGCGACAGTGTGGACGCATCTGCACCGCTGAACCTGTCCATCGGCTCACAGGAGGGTGAGGCAGGTTCGATTGTGACGATTCCGGTCGGTGTTTCGGACAATACCGGCTGTCTCGGCATGAACCTTGTATTCGATTATTCGCCGGAACTGGTACCGGTTGCGGCGGAAGGAGAAATTTCTCCGGCAGTTGTTCAGCCGGATGTGCTTTCTGCGCAGCGTCCGCAGGTGATGATTTTGGAGGATACTTCCACGGTTCTCTATTCTTCATCTATGTTCAAGCAGAGTGAAGATAACGGCATGCTGTTCACGGTTTCGTTTCAGATTCCGGAGAATGCAACGCCGGGGACGACCTATACCTTTGTACTGCGCCAGCATGATATTTACGATCCCGATTACAATCTGCTTTCGATGCTGACCGAACGCGGCAGGATCACGGTGACTGAACCGGCTGTGACGGAACCGATTGTAACCGAACCGATCGTGACGGAGCCGCCGGTCGTGACCGAACCGCCTACAACAACGCCGTATGTCCGGACAGGCATAGATATTTCGACATGGCAGGGCGATGTGGATATGACAAAGCTGCCGAGCAATGTTTCCTTTGTGATGGTGCGCGCCGGTTACGGCAGGCTGGCATCGCAGGAGGATAAGCGTTTTGCAGCGAATTACAATAAGGCAAAGGCGGCGGGCATTCCGGTCGGCGCATACTGGTATTCGTATGCGATGACGCCGGATGAAGCACGGACTGAGGCGCGTGCCTGCTTGCAGGTGCTCGGAAACCGTACATTTGAATATCCGATTGCATATGATGTCGAAGAATCCAAGCAGCTTGCGCTGGGGAAGGAACAGGTTTCCGCCATTATCTGCGCATTTTGTGAAGAGCTTGAAGCAGCAGGATATTATGTATCGGTGTATATGTCTGCGTCTCCGCTGAGCACAACGGTGAACCAGACGGTGAAAGACCGTTATGATGTCTGGGTCGCGCATTATAATGTCGCAAAGCCAGCCTATTCCGGAACCTACGGCATGTGGCAGTACAGCTCGACCGGCAGCGTGAGCGGCATTTCCGGTGCTGTGGATATGAATTACAGCTACCGCAACTATCCGGAGATCATGGCACGCGTCGGATTGAACGGTTATTAAGCAGAATACAGAAAAAGACAGATAGCCCGAAAGCGGTCGGAACGATCGCTTTCGGGCTTGATTATTTTTTACACAAGCTGCAATATGAGGAATACGGCAGCGAACAGCAGCAGAATGATGCTGCAAACTGCGGTGATGAGAGAAAGCTTTTTTAGTGAACTGCGTTTTTCCAGTTCTCTTTTCTTTTCGATGTCATCCAGTGTTTCGCCTTTCATAAAAGCCAGCACCTCGCGGTAAGTCTGAATGTCGTGATCCTGTTTGATCTGTTCCAGCCTGTGAAATGTCAGGAAGATACATACAGACAGGATGCCGGCGAGCAGGCATCCGAGAAGCTTGCCGATCTCGCCGCCGTATTCAACCAGCAGTGTTGTTCCGAGGATCAGTCCGAGCATTTCCGCCAGTGACATCCATTCGATTTTTTTGAGCATACGGGCATCTTCATTTTGAATTGTGTTTTTCATGATCTCAATATCTCCTTTCATCAGTTCGTCGAGGGAAACGCCGAAGAGATCGCTCAGGATCAGAAGGCTGTGGACATCGGGGTAGCTTTTTCCGGTCTCCCAGTTGGAGACGGTCTGGCGGCTGACATAGGCATGCTCTGCGAGTGTTTCCTGTGACCAGTTTTTTTCTGTTCGGAGCTTTTTGATGGTTGTGTATAGTTCCATAGGGCTTTTCCTTCTTTCTGCCGGATCTCTTCCGGCTGACTGTATCATAGCACATACACGGCGGTTTTTCAACCAAAACAGTTTTACATCAGGAAAAACTGTTGTCAAAGCCTTTTGACAAGCGGTATCTGCATTTTGATTCTGCTGTATATTTCCAGCAGATTCGCCCATACTTCCCGTAAAGGGGGGCATGGACATGCAATGGATGAACGAGGGTGCGGACTGGCTGCTGCACGAAGCTTGTACGGCAAGCGATCAGACACCGGATGCGCTGCTTGCACTGGGCGCAGGCATTGCGGGTGCCGAGGCGCGGTGCATGGTCGGATATGCAGAGCAGAGCGCGTATGCGGAAGCCGGTGCAATGACGGTGTGCGGCGCGATTGCGGCGGCAGGGAGCGAAGCTGTGCTGGTGCCGAACAGCACACCGGTTGAACTGGGCGCGGCGGCATCTGCGGCGGAATGCGGCATCATTCTTTTTGCAGATGAGACGAGGCTGCGGCTGTATGCCCGCGGGCTGCTTCCGGTCACTGCGGCGCACGAGACGGCACTGACCGCGCCGGCGCGCTGGCAGAGCCGCAGTGAATACGGCAGCATTACTGACGGAAGCGCGATGAAGCTGCTCTATCCGGCGAAGCTGGCGGCGCATCTGCCGGCAGTCCTGCCGTGGCGAGCGGAGATTTCCACGGCATCGCGCAGACTGTGGGAGCTGCTGCGCAAGCTGCCGCAGGCTGCAAAGGATGCGCCGTCTGTCACGGTGCAGCTTTCGGCGGACGGAAGACAGCTCTCGCTCTACTCGGAGAAAGACGGCTGGCTGTTCCATGAGAAGCTGATGCTGATGGTGACGCAGAACCGGCTGCAACACGGAGAAGATGCAGCATTGCCGTATTGGGCGGCGCACATTGCAGAGCAGATGGCATCGCAGTACGGCAGACGGATTCTGCGCTATGCGGCGCGTTCTGACGGCTCGGACGCAGAAGCGCGCGCACTTGCGGCATCGCAGGGCTACACGCTGGATGGCACGCTGCTGCTTGCCGATGTGCTGCGCATCTGTGCGGAGGAGGAGCCGGATCTGTCTCGCTGGGCATCGTCCCTGCCGCCGGTATATACGGTGCGGCGGATCTTGCCGGCAGATTCTGCGGCAGGCTGCGGCACGTTTATGCAAACGCGCCAGACGCCGGACGGCTTGCGCGCATGGGATGCCCGCGGCGAAGCGTTGCTTTGTCCGTCTCCGTCGGGGCGCACAATCGCCATGCTGGTCGAAGCGGCGAGCATGGAGGCGGCACAGGAGCTTGCCGGAGAGATTGAACAGGCAGTGAAAAGCTGAAACGGACGCGGTTTGCGTATTGTAATGCAGCAGGCGGGATTTGTCTGACCGGCAGACGAATCCCGCTGCCCAAACGGATCATGTCCGGCTTTATCACTTGACATTTTTTGGAAAATCGTATATACTTATTCTGTATTGGTGTGCACATATATCAGCCGCATGGGTGCGGCAGAAAGAGAGGTTTCATTTGAACCGGAATAACAGCAGCAATAATAACCGCGGCAGCCGCAGCTTCCGTTCAGGCGGAAAGCGCGGCGGTGTGCCGCTTGCTTCGGTCGGCAGGAAGATTCTTCCGACAGAACTGGTCAGCGAGAAGCTGGAACGCAGAAAGCCGCAGCCGGAGATGCCGCAGCAGCAGGCATCGGGCGGCAAGATGCCGCAGCAGAAGCAGGTTTCTGCGCAGCCGCGCAAAACGGCACAGCCGGAGCAGAACAAAAATAAACCTGCGAAGAAGCAGCAGCCGGAAAAGATGCCGCGCGCCAAGACACCGGTGCGCATCATTCCGCTCGGCGGACTTGGTGAGATCGGCAAAAACATGACAGTCATCGAATGTGCGAATGATATGTTTATCATCGACTGCGGTCTGGCGTTTCCGGACGCAGAGATGCTGGGCGTCGATCTGGTCATACCGGATTTCACTTATATCGAGCAGAACGCCGGCAAGCTGCGCGGCGTGGTGCTGACGCACGGGCATGAAGATCACATCGGCTCGCTTGCCTATCTGCTGAAAAAGGTCAATACGCCGGTTTACGGCACACGCCTGACGCTGGCACTGGTTGAGGCAAAGCTGAAAGAGCATCAGCTCAACGGTGCGGTGACACTGAATGTTGTCGAGCCGCGGAAGACAATCCGCATGGGCTGCATGGGCGTAGAGCTGATCCGCGTGAACCATTCGATTCCCGATGCGGTCGCGCTTGCGATTCATACGCCGGCAGGTGTCATTGTCCATACGGGCGATTTCAAGGTGGATTATTCTCCGATCAACGGCGAGATCATTGATCTTGCGCGGTTCGGAGAGTTGGGCAGCAAGGGTGTTCTGGCACTGCTTTCGGAGTCCACGAACGCAGAGCGTGCGGGCTTTACGCCGACGGAGCGAAAGGTCGGAGAATCCTTTGACAAGCTCTTTGCAGCGGCAGAGGGCAAGCGCATCATCATTGCGACCTTCTCCTCCAATATTCACCGTGTCCAGCAGATTGTGAATTATGCAGAGACATACGGCAGAAAGGTTGCGGTGTTCGGGCGCAGCATGGTCAATGTCATGACCATCGCGCGGGAGCTTGGCTATTTGCAGGTCAAAGAAGGGACCCTCATCGACATTGATCTGATGAACCGTTACAGCGACGATCAGATTGTGCTGATTACGACAGGCAGTCAGGGTGAGCCGATGTCCGCGCTGACGAGAATGGCGATGGGCGATCATAAGAAAGTCAGCATCACGCCGCAGGATTTTATCATTATTTCTGCGACGCCGATTCCCGGCAACGAGAAATATGTCACCCGCGTGGTCAATGAGCTGATGCGGTCGGGCGCACATGTGGTTTATGAGCGGATGTATGATGTGCATGTGTCCGGTCATGCGTGTCAGGAGGAATTGAAGCTGATGCTCGCGCTGACAAAGCCGCAGTTCTTCATGCCTGTACACGGCGAATATAAGCATCTGAAAAAGCACTCCGAGCTTGCGATGGAAATGGGCATCGCACGCGATCATATTGTGATTGGGCAGATCGGAGACGTCATCGAAACGAACGGTCTGACCATGAAAGTGGTCGGGCAGGCACCCGCGGGTAGAGTGCTTGTGGACGGCTTGGGCGTCGGAGATGTAGGGTCTGTGGTGCTGCGTGACCGGCAGCGGCTTGCGGAGGACGGACTGATCATTGTGGCACTGGGCGTTGACCGTTCGGCAGATGCGGTTGTCACAGGACCGGAGCTGATTTCCAGAGGATTTGTGTATGTGAAGGAGTCCGAGGCACTGATGGATGCGGCGCGAGACCGTCTGGAAGATGTCATCGACAACCTGACGGCGGCGGAGCTGCATGACTGGAATGCGCTGAAAGGCAGACTGCGCGAAGCTCTTTCCGATTTCATTTTCCGTGAGACAAAGCGTTCTCCGATGATTCTGCCGATCATTCTGGACGTATAATATTGTAAGAGCATACAGTGATTTCCGAGAAAACTGTTTGAGACGAAAGGGAGGTTGATTGACTATGCAGCGCAAGCTGCCGGTTCGGCTGCTGACCGCAGCCGGAATGCTGTTTATTTGCGGTGTGTTGTCGCTGACGGCAGCGGCAAAGGGGACGTTCTCTGACCGTGCGATTCGTGTAATCGGCATCTTCCTTGCGTTGTCGGTGCTGTGGCTGATCGCGGAGTGTCTGCTTCTGCGGCGCGCCCAGCTCCGGTATATCTCCCGTCTGAATCACCTGCGGAACAAGACGCTGGAAGCGGTGCCGGACCGTGTGACGATCCCGATGGTCATTGTGAATGACGCATATGAGATTCTATGGTTCAATGAGAGCTTTCTGCGGAAGGTGGCAGGCGGTACGGATCCATATGGCAGCCGTATTTCCGATATGATTCCGCTCCGTCCGGATGCGGTCGGAGACGGTGAGGAGGCGGAGATTGAGCTGCCCGGACATCATTACCGTGTTGCGCGTGCGGATTATACGCTGAAAAAGGAGCGCGCATCGCTGCTGTGCTTTCAGGACACAACAAAATATGTGAATCTGAAACGCCGCTTCATGGACAGCCGCCCCTGCGTTCTGCTGCTGACGATTGATAATTTTACCGATCTGATGAGCGGAGCGCGGCAGAGTGAGCGTGCGTCGGTGCTGGCAGCACTGGAAGTCCTGTTTGACCGGTTCCTCGAAGGCACAGACAGTGTGTTCTGTCATCTGGATGAAGACCGGTTCCTTGTTGTGACAGAGGCGAAGCACTGTCTGGAAATGGAACGGGCGCATTTCCCGCTGCTGGATGAGGCGCGCCGGATTACAGTCAGCGGAGGAACGGCACTGACGCTTTCGGTCGGCGTTGGCCGCAGCGGAGAAAACCTCGCGCAGAACGAGCGTTTTGCGCAGCAGTCGCTGGATATGGCACTGGGCAGAGGCGGCGATCAGGTCGCGGTGAAGACGCAGGAGGGCTTTACGTTCTACGGCGGCGTGTCAAAGGGCATCGAACACCGCAGCATGGCAAAGAACCGTGCCGCAGCGAAGGATCTGCAAAAGCTGATGCGCCGATGCAATCATGTGTACATCATGGGACACCGCGCAAGCGATCTGGATGCGGTGGGCGCAGCGGTCGGCGTGGCATTCATTGCCGCGGAGACGGGGATTCCGTATCACATTGTTGTGCGGCAGGATACCACGCTTGCCAAATCGCTGACAGAGCGAATCGCGCGGGAAATGCCGGGCAGCATGATCACGCCGGAGGAAGCGCGTGCGCAGTTCTCGGCGGAGGATCTGGTCGTCATTGTGGATACATTCAGCCGCGACATTGTAGAAGATGCGGAGCTGTATGAGATGGCAAAGCATGTCGTTGTCATCGACCACCACCGTCAGATGGTGAACTATCTCGAAAATACGACTGTCAAGCTGCACGACCCGCATGCGTCATCTGCGGCGGAGTTGGTCACGGGCATGATTCAGTGCTTTGAGTTCCGCGATCAGATGCCGGCGTTTGTGGCGGAGGCACTGCTTTCGGGCATCATGCTGGATACGAAGAATTTTGTCATGCAGACCGGCGTGCATACGTTTGAGGCAGCGGCGTTCCTGCGGGAGCGCGGTGCAGATCCGATTGCGGTGAAGACGCTGTTTGCGGCATCTATGACGGCGTACCGTCAGCGTTCCCAGCTCGTCGCGGACGCGGAGCTGCACGGACGCTTTGCAATCACGGTAACGCGTGAAAAAATGGAAAATGTCCAGATTATCGCGGCACAGACTGCGGATGATCTTTTGGGCATCGAGGGCGTTGACGCATCATTTGTGCTGTATCCGCGCGGTGAACAGGCATGTATCTCGGCACGTTCGCTCGGCAGGATGAATGTGCAGGTGATCATGGAGCAGCTTGGCGGCGGCGGCCATCAGATCATGGCAGCGACACAGCGTTCGGATTGCACCATCACAGAGCTGCGCACCATGCTCATTGAGGTTTTGGATGCGGCGGAAGCGGAAGAAACGAAATAACATCTGTGCAGAGACAGGCACGGATACAGAAAGGACAGCGAAGCTATGAAAGTCATTTTGCTTGCAGATGTCAAGGGAACGGGCAAGAAGGGCGAGATCAAGAATGTCTCGGACGGCTATGCCCGCAATTTCCTGATCGGAAAGGGGCTTGCAGCAGAGGCAACTCCGGAAAATCTCAACAAATTGGAGGGGCAGAAAGCCTCAGCGCAGCATAAGATCGACGTTGCAAAAGCAGAGGCGCAGGAGCAGGCGAAGACGCTGGAAGGCAAGACGGTGACTGTCCGCGCAAAGGCGGGACAGGGCGGAAAGCTTTTCGGCGCAGTGACGCCGGGTCATGTTGCAGATGCACTGGCGCAGCAGTACGGCATTTCGCTTGACAAGCGCAAGATTGCCGTCAGCGGCGAGATGAAGAATGAGGGCAGTTACAGCGCGGAAGCAAAGCTTTACGCCGGTATTTCCGCGAAGTTCACCGTTGAGGTGACCGCAGACAATGGCTGAGCAGTATCTCTCGGAGCTGCCGGTCAGCTTTTCCGAGGCACAGATGCCGCACAGCATAGAAGCGGAGCAGGGGGTACTCGGTTCGGTTCTGCTGAATCCGGATATGCTGCCGCTGGCATTGGAACTGATCAGCTCCGAGGCGTTTTATCTCGAACAGCACAGGGAGCTGTTCCGGCTGATGGAGTCGATGTTTACCGGCGCGAATGCGTCCGGCATGGACATCATCGTTGTGCTGAACGAGGCGGTCCGGCGCGGCATTTTCGAGAATGAGGCAGAGGGCAAGCGGTATCTTTACGCGATTTCCAATGAGGTACCTGCACCGGAGAATGTCAAAAACTACGCAAAGATCGTCGCAGAGAAGTATTATGCAAGATCGCTTGCGGCGGTGGCGCGCGATCTGCTGCGGGAGATTGCGGCAGGCTCGGAGACATCGGAAAACCTGCTGGATTCCGCGGAGCAGCGGATTTATGACATCCGGCAGGGGCGCGATGTGCGCGGACTGGTGTCCATCTCGGATGTGGTTGTGCGTGCATACCGCGAGGTCGGAGAGCGCGCAGGTCCGGACAGAGATCAGTTCATCGGCGCGCGCACGGGCTTTCCGAATCTGGATTCTGTCACAGGCGGCATGAACCGTTCTGATCTGGTCATTCTTGCGGCACGTCCGGGTATGGGCAAGACGTCTTTCGCGCTGAATCTGGCAATGAATGTCGCACACAATTCCGGCAAAGAGGTGGCGATTTATTCGCTTGAAATGAGCATGGAGCAGCTTGTGACGCGGATGCTTTCGACGAAGGCGAAGGTGGATTCCTATAAGCTGCGCACCGGCAGACTGGATCCGAAGGAGTGGGCGAGTCTTGCCGAGAGTGCCGATCTGCTTGCGGATATGAACATCTATTTATCGGAAACATCCGGCGTAACCGTCTCACAGATGAAAGCGCAGCTGCGGCGCAGACCGAATCTGGGCATGGTCGTGATCGACTATTTGCAGCTGATGAGTTCGCCGGACAAAAATGATAACCGTGTGCTTGAAATCTCCGCAATTACGAGAAATCTGAAACTGATGGCAAAGGAGCTGAACGTACCGGTGCTGCTGCTTTCGCAGCTCAACCGCGCGGTCGAGCAGCGTCCCGATAAGCACCCGCAGCTTGCGGATCTGCGTGATTCGGGTTCGATTGAGCAGGATGCGGATATTATTCTGTTTCTTTACAATGATTTCTATTATCACCGTGAAAAAGCAGAGCGTCCGAACATCACGGAGTGTATCATTGCAAAGAACCGTCACGGTGAGACCGGTAAGATCGACCTGATCTGGGATGCGCAGTATACGCGTTTCTCGACACCGGAAACGCAGTTGGAGGCACCGCCGGTATGAATCTGACGCAACGCCTGCTGCAAAGCAAGGCATTGCCGCAGCGAGGGGTCTGTACGGTCGCATTTTCGGGCGGTGCGGATTCGACTGCCCTGCTGCTTTGCCTGTATGAATTGCAGGAAACACTGGGGATTTCTCTGCGCGCGGTGCATGTACACCACGGCATTCGCGGCAGCGAGGCTGACCGCGACGCAGCGTTTTGCAGATCGTTCTGCGAGGCGAGGGACATTCCGTTCCGGTGTATGTATGTGGATGTGCCGCAGTATGCCGCACAGCATCATCTCTCGGAGGAGACCGCTGCACGCCGTCTGCGGTATGCCGCACTGCAAGAAGCGGCGCAAGAGGGCGAGATTGCAACAGCGCATCATGCGGCTGACAATGCCGAGACAATGCTGTTTCATCTGATCCGCGGCAGCGGCACACGCGGCTTGTGCGGCATTCCTGCACGCAGCGGAAGAATCATCCGGCCGCTGCTTTGTGCGGAAAAGCCGGAGATCCTGGCATTTCTGGCAGAGCGGGCGCAGCCGTATATGACAGATAGCACGAATTTTTCGGACAATAGCACCCGAAACCGCATCCGCAGGAAGATCATCCCGCTGCTGGAAGCGGAAAACCCCGCGTTTTTGCGTCATGCAGTGCGCACGGCGGAGATGCTCTCAGAGGACGAAGCCTGCCTTGATGCAGTCGCAGCGGATGCAGTTGCGCGCAGCCGGCGCGATGCTGCCGGCGGACTGCATGCGCCGCACGGTTTGCCCAAACCAATCCGGATGCGCATTTATATGCGGCGGTTTGCAGAGCTTGGCATAGATCCGTCCTATGAACTGATGCAGCAGATTGACGCAGCGGTGATGTGCGGCAGAGGAAAGGTCACGATCGGCAGCGGCGTATACGCACAGGTCTCAAAGCAAATGCTCTATATCGGGCAGTTGTACGAACCGCTGGCGCAGACGCTTTCACTGCGCATGGGTGAGAACCGGCTTTTCCCGCATAAAATCTGTATTGCAGAAACGTATGCTGCGGCGGCATTATCACGAACCCGTCACAGAAACGACATGCGATATACGCTTGACCCTGATAAAATAATCGGGAGACCGCAGTTTCGCCCGTGGCGGACAGACGACCGGATTCTGCTGGAACGGCAGGCGCACAGTGTGTCTGTCAGGAAGCGGATTCAGGCGAATGTGCCGGAACCGGAGCGGCGGAATGTATACGCGCTCTATGATGATGAGGGCTGCATTTTCTGTGAATCTGTCGGCGTAGCAAAACGCGTGTGTCCGGATGCAGACAGTGTCCGGATTCTGACACTGGACATCCGACCTACCGGCGATGCCGCGCACAGACGGCACAGTTCTGCCGGAACTGACAAGAGAAGAATGGAGTGATTGGCACTTGAACAACAAAAACCGCGGATTTCTGACATATCTGATCGTTGCCGTCCTGTTTATCGGTGCAACGTGGATTTTACTTTCCTCCCTGAGCGGCTCACAGCACGCCGTACAGTATTCGGAGATTCTGGCGCACTTTGACAATTACGAGGTCACGGAATACACGCTGGATCTCGGCAGCGGCGAGCTGAAATATAAACTGCTGGACGACGACAAGACCTATACCTATGAGGTACCGCATGTGTCGCTGTTCCTTTCTGACGTGGAGAATTACCGTGAGGAATACAACGAGCGGCATCCGGATGCGCAGCTGACGCAGGATTATTACAAGGTCACGGACAATTCATGGCTGCTGACGGTGATCCCGACGCTCGTGCTGATGATTATGGCGATTGTGCTGTTTGTGGTGATGTTCCGTCAGGCAAACGGCGGCGGAAAGATCAATTCGTTCGGCAGAGCCAATATCAAGGCGGCGACAGGTGCCTCGAAAAAGGCGACCTTTGCAGACGTTGCCGGTGCGGACGAAGAAAAAGCGGAGATGGCGGAGGTCGTGGACTTCCTCAAAAATCCGAAAAAGTTTGACGAAATCGGCGCGAGAATTCCGCGCGGCGTGCTGCTGCTCGGCCCTCCCGGTACCGGTAAGACCTTGCTTGCGAGAGCGGTTGCGGGAGAAGCGGGCGTGCCGTTCTTCCCGATTTCCGGCTCCGACTTTGTAGAGATGTTTGTCGGTGTCGGTGCAAGCCGTGTCAGAGATCTGTTTGAGCAGGCGAAAAAGCACGCGCCTTCGATTATTTTCATTGACGAAATTGATGCGGTCGGACGGCACAGAGGCTCCGGCTTGGGCGGCGGTCACGATGAACGTGAGCAGACGCTGAACCAGCTTCTGGTTGAAATGGACGGCTTCGAGGAAAATGAAAGTGTCATAGTCATTGCCGCGACAAACCGCCGCGATATTCTGGATCCGGCACTTCTGCGTCCGGGTCGTTTCGACCGTCAGATCACGGTTAACTATCCCGACATCAAGGGCAGAGAGGAAATTCTCAATGTCCACAAGGGCAAGAAGCCGATCGGTCCGGATGTCGATTTTCATGAGATCGCCAAGGATACGCAGGGATTCACCGGTGCCGACCTTGAAAACCTGCTGAATGAAGCGGCAATTCTGGCTGCGCGTGCAAACCGCAGGGCGATTGTGAATGCGGACATCGAAGAGGCAACGATGAAAGTGCTTGCCGGTCCGGAGAAGAAGTCGCATATCCCGACGGCACGCGACAAGAAGATCACGGCGTATCATGAGGCGGGTCATGCAGTCGCAGCGCATCATCTGGAAACGCAGGATCGCGTGCAGCAGGTCAGCGTCATTGCGCGCGGCATGGCAGCCGGTATGACATGGACCCGACCGGATACGGAAGACAACCACATGACCAAGACCAAGCTGCTGGAAACCATCGTGATGATGATGGGCGGCAGAGCAGGTGAGGCAGTTGCGCTGGATGACATCTGCACCGGTGCATCGAACGACATCGAGCGTGCGACGAAGCTCGCAAAGAACATGGTGACACGCTGGGGACTTTCCGAAGAACTCGGTCCGATTATGTACGGCTCTGAGAGTGATGAAGTGTTCCTCGGCAAGGATTACGGTCATGTCCGCGACTACTCCGAGGAGGTCGCAGCGAAGATTGACAAGGAAGTGCGCCGCATCGTGGAGAACGCATATGAGCAGGCGTTGCAGATCCTGCGCGATCACCGTGACGAGCATGAAGCACTTGCGCAGTTCCTGCTGGAATTTGAAAAGGTCAATGAGGATGAATTCCTTGCGATCATGCGCGGTGAATTGACCGTTGACAGCCGCAGAGCAGAGGAAGCTGCAAAGAAAGCGTCTCAGCAGGCAGCCGCCGCAGCGGATCCGGTCACAGAGGCAGAGGAAGCACCGCAGCAGCCTGCACCGCGCCCGATCCGGCTCAGCGACCCGATTGACGTGCCGGTGCCGGAACGCGATGCAGAGCGCGATGCGCAGCGCGATGTGGATGCCGATATTGATGAGATATTGGATGAGCTTGGCTTTGGCAAGTCCGATGATGACGATTCCGACGGCAAAGAGGATTGAATGTGCAGATCTTGAAAACATTCTGCCGCCGGAGGGACGCAGCTCCTTCTAAGCCTCTCTTTACAAGAAAAATCCAGACTCCGTATGGAGTCTGGATTTTTTCAATCATCATGATTATGGGGCAGAGTCTCTCTTAAAGCTGCACGCCGTTTTGACGGAGCAGTGCGCGGGCAGTATCCACGGAATCGACACCGGTTTTATTTTTGACCGGCGCAAATTCACGGGTGCGTTCCACTTCATAGGCGAGGCAGTTCTCCTGCAAGCGCACCATATCCAGTGCCAGAGTTTCAAATTTATAAGCGTTGGGTTCTTCCGGCTGCACGGAATTGCCGTTTGCATCAAGGTACGGAATCTTTTTGAATGCACGGTGCAGCGGCAGTTTGACATGCAGTGTTTCATCGAGCCGATCGACGCGGAACAGATAGTTGAGAATCACGCCGAAGCGGTAGGAGAGCGTGCCGTCAGGCTCCCGGCGTGTACGCATTTCCTCGGTCATTTCGTAGTATTCGACGATGGAGGGTCTGCCGTCTTCCAGACAGAGGACGCCGACCTTTTCATCCGGATTGGATTTTGCAACGACTTTCGCGCCTGAGACCATGCCGGATTGGATCACCGCACCGATGAAGCAAGGGTCAGCGATGCGTTGCAGCACATTGTCCACGGCAAAGACATTCAGCCATTCGACGGAACTCTCCCGAACGACTTGCAGCATACCGGTTTTCTCCATGGATGCGTACCATCCGCCGTTTCCGTTCGGCGCAGTGGAGACGGTGTTCTTGGCGGAGAGCATCAGCCTGCCGTCCGGATCGACCGTCGGAAGCTGTTCCTGCATAAAGAACCGGATGTGATCCTTGCTGTACCCAAAATAATCATGTGCGGCAAAGAACGCGCGCGTTTCGCTGTAATTGTCGGTGCTGGTCATGATAAAGAGCGGCACCCATGCGTCTGCGGCAGTTGTGACCTCCATGAGATTCTGCATCAGGCACTCAAAGATAAAGAGCTCACGGTCTACGCCGATATTGAACATTCCTTTCGGCTTATGAAAGCCGAGGCGGCTGCCCTGTCCGCCGGCGAGCAGCACAGCACCGACCTTTCCGTCCCGGATCGCCTGCAAACCGGTTTGCGTAAAGGCAGTGCGGGACTGTTCGATTTCATCGAGTGTTTTGGCATAGAGCGGAGCAAACTGTCCGCGCTTGCTTTCCGTGTTGTGTTCGTCCAGCACCGACAGATCAAGGCTGTCGATCTGCCGCAGGAGTGCAGACTGCTCTTCTGCGGACAGTTCATCCATGTGTTGAAGCAGATGTTCCTGGTGCAGTTTTGCGAGCATTTGTGATATTTTTGGTGTCATAGGTGTCATAGCGGATTCTCCGTTTTCCCAGGTTCAGATCTTTTTATTGTAATGCGTAAGATGCGGAAGGTTTTCTCTATTATAGCACGGTGCAGCAGGAAAGTCAATGCCGCATTTATTCTGGGATGATTTTTGTCTTTGGCGCAGAGTTGGGCAGCGTATCGGCATTGACAACATTGTAGCCGGCAGCACGGATCAGCCGGTTATAGACAGCAAGTCCGACGCCGTCTGTCCGCGGAGCACGGACATAAATCTGCTTCGCGCCGCGGGTGTCGAGATCGCGCAGCAGCCGGAAGAATGACGCAGCCCGCTGGGCATCGGTGTCGCCGTATGCGACTGCACAGATGCCGAGTGCAGCACATGCAGGGGCATCGGAATCGAACACCATCGCATAGACACCGTCAGCCTGTTTTTCCTGCATATACGAGAGAAAATGCGCTGAATCGCCCTGCACGAGCGTGACGGCAGCATTGGGCGCATAGTGCTTGTATTTCATGCCCGGAGACCGCACAACGGTGTCTGCGGAGAGCTGTTCCAGCACAGCCTCATCGACAATCACCTCCGGTGCGACGGTTCTGAGCTGTTCGGGTGTGACGAATCCCGGCCGCAGAACACGAACCGTTCTGCCGTTGTCGAAGGAAATGACGGTGGATTCCACGCCGCAGAGGCAACTGCCGCCGTCAACGATTGCCGGGATGCGCCCGTCCATGTCCGCGAGCATGTGTGCCGCGGTGGTGGGACTTGGGCTGCCCGAGCGGTTGCCGGACGGTGCCGCAACCGGGACGCCTGCCTGCCGGATGATCTGCTGTGCAACCGGATGTGCGGGGAAGCGGACACCGACGGTATCAAGTCCGCCTGCCGTGATTTCGGGGATCTTGCGTGAGCGCGGCAGAATCATGGTCAGCGGACCGGGCCAGAACCGTTTGGCGAGCGCGGCAGCCAGCGGCGGAATATCCGTGACCAGCGATGCCCAGTCCGCAAGATCCGCAATATGTACGATCAGCGGATTGTCGGCAGGTCTGCCCTTTGCGGCAAAGATCGCGCGCACGGCATCTTCATTGCCTGCATCGCCGCCCAGCCCGTAGACCGTCTCTGTCGGGATGCCGACAATTTCGCCGCTGCGCAGCAGTTCTGCGGCTTCCGCGGTTTCGTCTGCGCGGAGCATTTTTGTAATCATATGTCTGTGCATCCTCCTGTGCAGCTTTCTGCGTCTTCTGCGTTAGCCTGCCGCTCCCGTGCGATCAGCAGATACTGTGCGGTCAGCACGAAATTTTGCAGATCCTCTTTGCTGAGTCCTCTTGTGAAAAAGAGGTCGTCCCAGACCGGAACGGCTTTGCGGATGTCCGCGCATTCGACATGAAACCATCCCGAAGCGCGGTCAATGCCGACCAGAATACCGCCGTCCAGCGTGTACGCCGCAATGTCGGGCGAATGGCTGCCCTGTTCGGCGGCACTGTCTGTCAGCATCCGGAGAAACCGGGCAGATGTATAGCTTCTCGGCTGATACTGTGCGCGGAAATACCGGTCGAGCTGCATGCCGTCGATGCGGTTCGGGGTGAGGCTGTCCCGATGCCGCAGCCACAGCGATTTCCACGCTGCAAGCTGCGCCTGCGTGACCTCTGATATGATCATCTGTGCATCACCTCTCAGCCGGCACTGTCCTTTTGCGCTGCCAGTTTTTCCGCCTGCTCCGCGGTCATCAGCGCATCAAAGACCGCATCGAGGTCGCCGTTCATGACATCTTCCAGCCGATAGAGTGAGAAACCGATCCGGTGATCGGTCAGGCGGCTCTGCGGGAAATTATAGGTTCGGATTTTCTCGGAGCGGTCGCCCGTGCCGACCTGTGTGCGGCGTTCCGAAGCGATCTGCGCATTTTGTTCTGCCTGTGCCTTTGCGAAGAGCCGCGCACGCAGAACTGAAAGTGCGCGGTCCTTGTTTTTATATTGGCTGCGTTCGTCCTGACATTCCACGACCATGCCGGTCGGGAGGTGGGTCACACGAATGGCGGATGAGGTTTTGTTGATATGCTGTCCGCCTGCGCCGCTGGAACGGAATACGTCAATGCGCAGGTCGGCGGGATTGAGTTCGAGTTCGACTTCTCCGACCTCTTGCAGCACGGCGACCGTCACCGTGGAAGTGTGAACTCTGCCCTGCGATTCAGTTTCCGGAACGCGCTGTACGCGGTGGACACCGCTTTCAAATTTCATTTTGGCATAAACGCATTCGCCGGTGAGGGAGAACGTGACTTCCTTGGTGCCGCCGAGTTCCGTTTCGCTGAGATTGAGTATGGTTTGTGTCCAGCCCTGCCGGTCGGCGTACATGGAATACATGCGGTGGAGAGAATGCGCAAAGAGCGCGGCTTCTTCTCCGCCCGCGCCGCTGCGGATCTCCACAATGACATTGCGCGCATCGGCTTCATCCTGCGGGAGCAGCAGCAGCCGGATCTGTTCTTCCAGTTCGAGCTGTTTTTCCTCTTCTGCGAGGCGTTCCTGCTGCGCCATATCACGAAATTCGGGATCGGCATCGGGATCGCTGAGCAGCTCGGTGAGTGCGGCGATTTCCGCCTGACACGCCGTGTAGCTGCGGTAGGCTTCCATGACA
The DNA here is from genome assembly GCA_045627405.1 of Oscillospiraceae bacterium. Classification (GTDB taxonomy): domain Bacteria; phylum Bacillota; class Clostridia; order Oscillospirales; family Ruminococcaceae; genus Firm-04. Next base: position 18,398 of record JAZQNP010000112.1, read on the forward strand.
GGCGTGAGCTGTTTATATTCTTTCATCAGAAATGCGAGCTTTTGCGGATCTGCGGCAACCGCGCCGTCTTGCAGCCGTTCCGTCAGTTCTTCGTATTTTTGTTCTGCGCGCCGGAGCTGTTCATCGAGCTGCATGGTGATTTTCCCTTCTTTCGGTTGGCATCTGAAATAACCGGTTTCTCATATTATACCGCATTTGCCTGAAAATAGCAAGCACTGCGCAGAGAAAAACCGGCAGACCGCAGTCTGCCGGCAGTTTTTGCGTGTATTTAGCGGATCATCAGCATCAGTGCGATGATTGTAAAGAGCAGTGCGCCCTTGATGACCAGAGCCAGAACGATGTTGCCCGCACTGGTCCCGCCGGCGGACTGCATCTGTGCATGCAGCTCCGGATCGGAAGCAGCCGATTTTTTGATGCTGCCGATTCTGCGCACCGCGAACCGGTAGTAGAGGTAATTGGCGAAGAGGCAGCAAAAGAGCTTGAATGCCATCCAGATCATTCCTGAGAGCATGTATGCCGTTTGCAGCATTTCATCGGACATGGTAGCCCAGGGCAGGGAGATGTTGTAGTAATTGGGGTCGGTGAGATAGATGAGAATGGTCGGAATTTCGAGCAGGACATTGAGCAGCATAGAGCCGAGTGCCATGAGCCACATTTTGCGGTTTGCAAAATAGAAATCCGGAAAGAGCAGACAGATGAGATTGAGCGAGAACTTCCTGCCTGTCCGTTTCATGAAGCGGAAGAGGGGAAGATAGTAAAATCTGTTGCTGTGAACGAATTCCGCGACTTCCCCGATGGTGACATCGCCGAGTTTTTCCTCCGGATCAAGCCCGACGAACGGATCGTCCGGATTGATCCGCACGCCGTCATAGAGCGAGGCGTTGATCATGCGGGGACCTTCTCCGCGTTCCCGTTCGGCAGCCTGTGCAGCTTCCTCTGCACGTTTTTCTTCTCTGCGCGCCGCATCGGCGGCTTTTTTTTGGTTGACCTGCCAGCTTTCCCCGCTGACATGGAGTGGGGCATTGATGCAGTGTCCCGTTTCCTTCCAGCATGCGCGGTGATACGGCGTGCCGCATTCCGGACAGGTCACAATATCGTCGGTATCGGTAAAAACCTGTCCGCAGACCAGACAGGGCTGTCCCTGATATTCCTGCATAGTTCGCCTCCGTGTTCGATCGGGATCCGGATTGCTGCGGCATCCCCGCGCAGTCTGTCGGATCGGCAATGACTTGTGTTGCATTATATTTTACCATAAACCAAGGCAATTTACAAGTGGATTTGCTGTTTTTTCATGTAATCTTCACCATTTTCTGCCCGATTAGGAGCAGATTGCCGCAGCTTTGCCGGATTTTTGCAGGGAGAAACTGTTTTTTTGAAAAAAAGGCTTGCATTTTTTTGATGAATATGCTATACTAAGAATAATCGCTCTGTCCGCAGGGCATTCTAAACAGCATGAAAGAAAGGAACTGCGAATATCATGACTATGAGTATTGTCGAACTGATCGGCGGCATCTGCCTGCTGATCGCATGCGCACTTTTGATTCTTTTCTGCCTGATGCAGGATCAGAAGCAGGATCAGAATATGACCTCTGCGATCACCGGCGGCACATATGATTCCGCGTACAGCAAGAATGAGGGCAATACCAAGGAGGCCATTCTGAAAAGATGGACGATTTGGCTGTCGGTCATTTTCTTTGTCGCAACACTGGTTATCACGATCATTCCCGTATACTTCGGCGAGTGATCAGGCACAGCTGACAGGATGTCTGCGCCCTGTGCTCCGCTGCGGAGCATGGGGCGTTTTTCCGTTTGCGGCGGCAGATGCCGCGAACTGACAATGGGAGGATGCTATGGGAAAACGGGCAAACAAGGCACAGCACCGCAGCAGCGTGAAAAAAGCTGTCCGGAGAGATGCGGCGCAGCGTCCGGCACAGGAGGACAAGCCGGTCAGTGCGGAGCAGGTGCAGCATTTTGCAAACCGCATCACGGTGTTTCTGAAAAAAGCGGGCGGGAGACCGGTCTCGCGCACAGACCTCGCAGCAAAGTGCCGGGGGCGCGGCAAGGCGGCGTATCTCCGCGCACTGAAACAGCTTACGGCAGACGGTTTGGCAGCCGAACGCGGCAGCGGATATGTCTGGGCGGAATCTGCGGGAATGTACCGCGGTGTGATCGTGCGGATGAGCCGCACATTCGGCTTTGCGAAGCGGGAAACCGACGGCAGTGAGGTGTTTGTCGGCGGGCGCGTCATGAAGGGCGCGATGCCCGGAGACACCGTGCTGCTGCGCGATCAGGCAGATGCGGACGGCAGACCGGCTGCCGAGGTTGTGACGGTGCTGCATGAGGCAGAGGTGCAGACCGCAGGAATGCTGGTGGAAGAGCATGGCGGGATACGGTTTCTGCCCGATCAGCTGACGGCGAGGGCCCTCGCGATTACGAATGCGGCAGACTGGGCAGGACATGCCGGCGAAAAGGTGCTGGCGACCGTGACAGTGCGCGGGGCGCGGCATTCGGAGCATCAGGTGCGTGTGGACTGCGCATTCGGGGATGCCGGCACGGCAAAGACCTGTGCGCAGGCACTTGCCGCAGTCAGCGGTGCGCCGATTGCGTTCTCCGAGGCAGTTCTGGCAGAGGCCGAGCGTCTGGCTGACCGCGGCATTACAGAACCGGATCTTGCAGGCAGAACGGATCTGCGCGGGAATGAACCGGTCGTATTTACGATTGACGGAGCCGGCGCAAAGGATCTGGACGATGCGGTTTCGATTGAGAAGACAGAGGGCGGATACCGTCTGGGCGTGCATATTGCAGATGTTTCGCATTATGTCCGGCAGGATTCCCTGCTGGACGGCGAGGCGATTCTGCGCGGCACCAGCATATATTTTGCCGATCAGGTCATTCCGATGCTCCCGAAAGCACTGAGCAACGGCATCTGTTCACTGCATCCGGATGCAGACAGACTGACGTTTTCCGCGTTCATGGAATTGGACGAGGACGGTGCGTTGCAGCGGTATGCGTTCCAAAAAACCGTGATCTGCTCGCAGGTACAGGGTGTGTATCACGAGGTGAACGCGCTGCTGGACGGCACGGCGGAAGCGGCAGTGCAGGAGAAATATGCGGCGGTATTGCCGTCACTGCTGCTGCTGGATGAACTGCGTGAGAAGCGGCTTGCGCTGCGATCGCAGCGCGGTGCGCCCTCGCTGGAAACCGAGGAGAGTGTCTTTCTGCTGGATGAATCCGGCGTCTGCACAGACATTTTGCCGCGCAAAATCGGACGGGGCGAAGCCATCATCGAGGAGTGTATGCTGCTTGCCAATGAAGCGGCGGCGCGGCTGGCAAAGGCAAAGAACATGCCGTTTGTATACCGTGTCCATGCGCAGCCACCCGCAGAGAAGGCAGCGCGTCTTTCCGAGATGCTGGATCTGCTTCATGTGGCACACCCTGCGCTGGACGCGCCGAAGCCGAAGGATTATGCGCAGATTCTGAAAAATGCAGCGGACAGTCCGCTGAAAGCGGCAGTGCATCAGATCGTGCTGCGGAGCATGTCCAAGGCGGATTATGAAACGGAACCGATCGGACATTTCGGCTTGGCACTGGATGATTATGCACATTTCACGTCACCGATCCGCCGGTATCCCGATCTTGCGATTCATCGCATTTTGTCCGCATATCTGAGCGGGGAGAAGCCGGAGAAGCTGCGCGGCTTTGCAGAGGCAGCAGCCCTGGCGGGCAGCAGCACAGAACAGCGCGCCATGCAGTTGGAACGCGACTGTGACGACCGCTACCGTGCGGAATGGGCAAAGCAGCATCTCGGGGAGATGTTTCAGGGAACAGTTTCGGGCGTGTCGGATTACGGCGTATATGTGATGCTCAGCAATACGGCAGAGGGCATGGTGCCGTTTGAGGCGTTGCCGGAGGATGAATATGTGTCCGACGGATTTTATTCCGTGCGCGGTGTGCGCAGCGGCACAGTGCTTGCGCTCGGACAGACTGTGGACGTGCAGTGTGTGCGTGCCGATGTCAACAGCGGACAGATTGACTTTGTCCCTGTCGCCGGGCAGAACACAGAGATGCTCACAGGCAGATGATTTTCCATGCCTCACAGAGCTTTTCGAGCGACCATGCGGCATTGGCGGGGCTGGTAGAGGGCAGGCGGACAGCGTGCATACCGGTGCGCGGAAGCTGAAAGCGGTCATAATATTTTGCAGCGGTGCCGCCGTTGACGAAAATCTGTCTGATCGGCGCGGCAGAGAGGATGACAGAGAGATCGGTTGGGACGGCATTGCGGATGCTGCTGTCGGATGATCCGTGTATTTCACAGCAGGCGATGACATCCCACAGCGCGATGTGATGTGACAGCAAAAAATCCTTTTTCTGCGCAATCGTGACCGGCACCGGCGCACCGGTCACGGCAGCGGTCACGCGCCAAAAGCGGTTTTGCGGATGACCGTAGAAAAAGCCCGCATCCCGCGATTTCACCGAGGGAAAGCTGCCGAGAATGAGAATTTCGCAAGAGGCATCATAGAGCGGAGGGATCGGATGCGAAACGGTCATGGCAATGACTCCTTTTAGGGCGTGTTGACACTAAGCCTAACACGCGTCTTTTTGGCTGATTTTGCCCCGTTCGTCGTTAAAAATCCTTGCCGGGCGACAGCCCGCCTGCGGATTTTTGCCTTGAACGGAAC
>JAZQNP010000113.1:0-7091 GCA_045627405.1 Oscillospiraceae bacterium
GAAAGATTTCCGGACGGCTGACAAATATCGTAAGCCTTTCGCATCCGCGTTGTTGTTTTCAGGAAATAGGTTTGGAAGGACACCTTGCCTTTTGCACCTTCCATGTGCAGCTCCTTCGTGGAGCAGAAGACATATTCCGCCGCTTTCGTCAGGAGCGTATACCGCTCGACCGGGTCGGCATCCGGATTCATGAACGGTTTCAAATCATAGCACTTGAACAAATCCTTCAGGAAGCCGATATGCTCATGAAACAGCAGTGTGGCCTGTTCTACATCATCCTTGTACTGCGCGACGGATACATTTCCGCCGTACACCTTCAGCGCCTGCCGCATATTGTCGCGGATGCCGATATAGTCAATAATGAATCCGTATTCTTTGCCGGTATATTTCCGGTTCACACGGCTGATCGTCTGAATCAGCTGATGCATCTGCAGCGGTTTATCATTGTAAAGATAGGTCAGAGACGGCACATCAAAGCCGGTAATCCACATATCCACTACAATGACAATGCTGAGATTCGAGTGATCTTCTTTGAACGCCGCAGCGAGCTCCTCGAAGCGCTTGTCATTTTTCGTGCCGCCGAGATAATCATACATCTCCTTTTCGTCATCCTTGCCGACACTTGCGACCATCGCGATAAACGGCATTTCCTTGAGCTTGCGAAGCTCCTCCGGCGCAACGGCGTAACCCTCCGGTGTTTTCCGTTCGACAAATCATTCAGAACTAATATGATCATAGCCCTGTTTTTTTCTTTTTAGATGCCTATTCAGTTTTCGTCTGCAAGGATCGCACCGACATTTCTACTTTCGATTCTTTCTCCGGTACTGAAGCGCCGTCATCCCCGCCTTACTCCGGAATTGCCGCATAAAATGTGCATTACTGCCAAATCCGACCTGCTCGGCAATCTCCGTGATGCGAAGCTCCGTGTGCGTCAGCAGCCATTTGGCACGCTCCATCCTTACGTTCAGTACATCCTCGATGATAGAAATATCGTATCGCTCCTTATACAGCCGCTGCATATAGCCAATGCTGAGGTGGTACCTTCCGGCGATCCCGGGAAGATTCCAGTCCTGCTGCGGCTCGGAATGGATCTCGAAATGCAGATGCTCGATCTGCTCCTGCGTGCTGGTAGGGAATTGATTCCGGATGCTGCACCGCAGATCGAGTTTTTCCTTGCCGATGTTCAGGTGATGCTCCAGTTCATTCATATTGTGCAGCAGAAATGTGTCTGTCACATAGATCGGCTTCGCGTCGATCAGGTGCAGCATCGTTACCTGCCGATGCAGGTAGGTGTCGTACAGCAAATGGATCCAGCTTTCCGCCGAATGGTCCTCGTCCTCCGGCAGCAGCACTGCAAAATACCGCTCCGTGATGCGGCAGAACAGCTCCCCCTGACAGCACACCTTGCGCAGCGCATTGGCGATCAGACCGGTGATGCTGACTGGTGTCTGTGCATTGGTCGGATAGGTCAGCAGAATATATCGGTAACTTTGTCCGCACGTCATCTGGCGTGCAGCTTTTTCCAGAAAGCCCCGGCGATTCAGGATTCCGGTCTCCGGGTCGTACACGGACAGAGAGTCGAACTGTTTGTGGATATAGTCCATATATAGCTGCATTTGCAATACATTCAGTCCCTCGGCGATCACGTCGCACCAATAGATGTAATGCTCGTCCAGACAAATATCATCCACCGTCGGGTAGGCGGTCGAGAGATACCCGAACACCTGATCGTTGTAATGCAGGGCGGACAACACCAGCAGCATCGGTTCATGCGGCTGTTCCAGCGCAGGCAGAATCTGCTGTGTCGGGAAATGATACATACAAGGTACATTCACCGGCAGCCGCTTGGAAAGCAGTAAAAGCATCTGCTCCGAAAACGACTCCTTCCGGTAGCGTGTCGAATCCTGGAAATCAAATGTCCAGTCTGCGAACAGGCAGACATCCAGCCAGAGAATATTGAATTGCGTATACGCCAGCTCGTCGATTTGTGCGGATAATTCGTTCAGAGAATTGGCACCGGTGAAGCGGGAAAGTTGGTTGGATGCCATGTAATTTTTTCGGCGTTCATAGAGCTCTATGCGGTTGATAACGTAATTTTTCATGGCAAGCGGCGCGGCGTCGGTTATTGGCGGACAGCCGCAGGAAATGCCGTGTTGGATCACTTGTGCTGTCTGAGAAATGCTGCATTTCTGTCCGGTCAGGATCTCATGCAGGTGAAAGACTGCCCGGATGCCAAGGCTCTTTTCTCTGCCGGTGACGGTCGTAAGCGCCGGTGTATGCAATGATGCACGCCATCCGCCGTCGTAACCTGTCACGGCAATGTCATCAGGAACATGGATACCGTGTTCCAAAAGCTTTTCCATGAGCGTCATTGCCATGATATCATTGGCACAGACAAATGCCTCCGGTCTCGGAATGCTGCCGTCTGCGATACCGTCAGCAATGTCTGTTGGCACCTGCTTCCAGTAATAGCCGTAAATCACCATTGATTCGTTAATGGCAAGCCCATGCTCGTGCATCGCTCTGCGGTATCCGTTTTCACGCTGCTGCGAGATCTCGTGTTCCGGAACACCGCCCAGAAAGGCAATCTTCGCAAAGCCGTGTGCTTCGATCAGGTGCTTGGTAATGAGGTATATCCCCTCCTCGTGTTCTGCAAAGACAGAATCCATGTCTTCCATTCGTTCATCCAGAACCACACTGGGAATTTGCCTTTTTCGCAAGAGTGCTGCGATCCGCTCACGCATTGCCGCTCTGTGGAACCGTCCGGCGGCAAAGATCACACCGTCATACGATGCCGCATCCAAAAGCTGATAAATGCTCTCTAATCCTTGGATATAGGGCGTGGAATAGCTGTCGGATATGGTATTGAGCGTATCAGTCAGGATCAGCACATCATAGCCGAGGACTTTTGCAGTTTCGTGGATACCGCTGACCAATTCCGTTTCCAGAATGTCACAAAGCTCCGGAAGAATGACCGCAATTCTTTTCCGCATCGGCATCACCTCCTCTGTTACTGTCATTATAGCATAAGCCCGATGAAATGGCAAGGGCTGAACTTCACATCAAGCCCAGCCCTTACGCATATTATTTTGTGAATTTGCCGATCGTCAGACCGAGCTCTTTGGTCTGTGCGGCGATGATGCCGGCAACGACCGTTGCACCCTGCTCGGAAAGATGCGTGTTGTCGAGGGTTGTGTGTGCGGTATCCGTCCAGCAGTGAAGCGCTGCGGTGTTCGCCGCACCGATCTGGTTGTAGTATGCCGTTGTCAGTGCGGTCGCGTCAATAACCGGAAGATTGTAGGTCTTGCCGAGCTGAATCAGCGCCTGCTGATAGGCGGTGTGCGCGGCGTAATTCGGCGTGCCGTCCGAGCCGCGTCTGGTGATCGGCGTCACAAGCACCGGTACCGCACCGGCTGCCTGCGCAGGCTTCACATATTTATTCAGAATGATCCATTCGTAGGAATAGCGCCCTGCGGAATCCTTTCCCGTGCTGTCGAGTGTGGACAGGTCAAGTCCGGCATAGGTGCCAAGTCCCGGATAGGTCGCTTCATCGGTCTTTTCGTCGTTGTGGCCGAACTGGATGAACAGATAGTCACCGGCGCCAATATTCGTCAGAAGCGTCTGATAATTGCTTTCGGTGAGGAAGCTGCGGCTGCTTCTGCCGGAGAGCGCATAGTTGATGACCAGACCGCCGTTATATTGTTCGCCGAGCTTCATGCCCCAGCCATAGCGGTTGTAATCGGTACAGATGCTGCCAGTGTATTCGCAGACGGTGGAATCTCCCACGAGGTACATCTTGCCGGAGAACTGGAAATCTGCAGGCTCATAGCCGCTTGTTTCCACAACAGGCGGGTCTGCCGGCGGATCGGAAACCGGAATGCTGACAGGTTCCAGAAGTGCACGCTTCATCAGCGTCAGGTCGGCGGCATTCAGCCTGTTGTCTGCATTCATATCACCTGCCTGCCAGACGGGAAGTACGGTATCCGGCTCAGCCAGCAGCCACTTTTGCAGCAGCACTGCATCTGCGATATCGAACTGTCCGTCCGCATTGAGATCGCAGCGGAAGCCCGCTGCCTTTTGTACAATCACAGTGTAATTGACGCAGTAGGAAGATTGCTCATTGCTGCCGAGCGACAGCGATGCGCCCGATTTCAGCGATGTCTTGTAGAAGACAAAGATCACATCATTGCTTGTGTACGCGGTCAAATCCGTCTTTGTGAAGCCGGTCATCCACGAGGGGACGTTCTCCACTCTGGAATCGAGTCCGACATAGACCGTGCAGTCTGCCGCTGCGGTCAGAACTGCCAGATCACCGGTGGAATTTTTGGCATCGCAGGCAGTCTGGATGGCTTCGGATGTGAGGAGCGTTGCGGGAAGTGCCGTGTAAGTGAAGTCACGGTCGCCGTAGATCTTGTCGCCGATGCTGACACCAGACAGAATCCCCCAGTTCTGGTAGGTATTTCTGTCTTTCAGGTCGAGCTGCTTGACAAGCGTGCCAGTAAGCGGGTCGATCTGGATTTCCTGCATATCCGTTTCTGGTGCCGTCACATAGCCGGCAGACGGAACGCCGGCTTCGGTAAAGGCAGCATAGGTCATGGCAGAAGCACTGGACTTCGAGCCTGCATTCTTCATGCAGTACGCCTTGACATCGGATGCGGATTTTGCGGTATAACTATAATTCGAGGTCGGTCTCCATGTGCAGGCTTTCGCATAGCTTGCGGTCAGACTGTAATTCGAGCCTGTCAGGATCGAACCGGAATCGGTGTAAACGCCCGGATAGGTAGCGGAAATATCACTGCCGGGACGGTCATTGACCACAGATCCTTTGCCTGTTCCGGCTTCAAAATAGTTGCTCTCGGAATACAGCTTGCAGGCGGAATAGATCGTGTAGCCCATGTCGAAATTCACGACGTAATTATTGAAGCTGTGGAAGTAGCCATAGCGCATCAGACCGGGCGCACGGGTGATGGTATTGTTATAATAGTTATCGCAGAGCGTGATGCAGGGCTTGCCGTTGTAGGTGTCGTAGGTCTCCTGCGTATCGGTGGGATAGCCCATGAGCACGCCGTATTCGTGATGCCCGAAGGTGCAGTCAGAGATCGTGGCATAATCGGCGGTGCCCTTGAAATTCAGGAGCTTATCCCAGTCATCAGAGCCAAGCGTTGAAGTCTCAATCTGGGTATGCCCTTCCATGTCGCAGTGGTCGATCCAGTAGTTCCAGCCGTAAGCAAATTCCCAAATGTTGTCGCTGTTCAGCTCAGTATCATGGGTGCAGTCGATGTTGCGGATGATGATATCATGTCCCGGACCGTAATTCTCATTGTAGGTGCGGAAATAAACATTGTACAGATTATGTGCCGCATAGCTGCCGACAATCGTTTTATTCGGCTGGAGATAGATATAGTTGGTACGGCAGTAATAGCGACGGCTGCCGTCTGAAGCCGTTGAAATCTCATAATTTGAGGAACCGGATACACCGGATATATTTTTCGTGATCAGAATTGTCAGCGGCTCTGTGCTGGTGCAGGCGGCATTCAGTTCATCGAATGTCGTGACCTCAACGACCTTGCCGAGGGCACCGCCGATATTGGAGGCTTTCAGCTGGCCGGAGAAGTCCTTGCTGCATCCGGCAAATCCCTGCAAGCCTGCGGTATTGAGCAGCCACTTCTGACTGTTCGAACCGGTATAAGATGCAAGCGAGACCGTGTTCGCAGCGGAATCCCATGTCAGTGCCATATCGGGCGCGGAATAGTTGGTAATCTTGTAATAGAGCGCCGTGCCGTTGCTGTCGTTGCCGACAGCCGTCACATACCAGTGCTGAGACTGTGCGCTTTCGGAGCCGAAAATCACGCAGGAGGTTCCGGCCGCTGTCTCATAGCCGAGCGGCGTGATGAGCTTGCCGGTGCCCATGTTGGTGATCTTGTAGTAGCTTCCGACGCTGTTTGCACCGACGTAATCAAATCGCCAGTTTTCATTCTGCACGCCGTTCGTCGTCCATGTGTTAAGCGGCGATTTGTCGGAGTAGCCGGAGATATTCAGGTTCCGGCTGTTGTCGTAGGTGCTGATACGGAGAAGCTGCGCGGGGTAATCCACGCTGGCAGCGGTTACTGTCATCGCCTGTGGAAACACCATGCCGAGGATGCCGAACAGCATGACCAGTACGACCAGAATTGCATACAAATGATTCACTTTTGTTCGCTTCATAAGTACCCTCCTGTTCTGAGATTTACATAAAATATGAGCGGATGCATTGAATGTAATTTCAGTATAGCACAAAGGGAATTGCAAATCAATCACATATAAAGACCATTTTATGACGGATCCTAATATTACACCTATAGATGAGAGGTGATCTGTTTCATTGCTGCTACTTCGCTTTTTATCCACTTAAACTGGAACATTATTATTCTTCCCGGCAAACATTTTAATATAGTACAATAAAACTTGACACATCACTTTCAACGTAATATAGTTGAAAGTTATGAACAAACGGCAATATGATGACGGCTTTAAAGCGGAAGCGGTAAAGCTGGCAAAAGAAATCGGTGTTACAAGGGCAGCCGGAGAGCTTCAGATACCGTATCACACGCTGAACAACTGGATGCGGAAGGCCAGAAAAGACAGCATTGACCTTGGACAGGGCACACTTGACCCCGCTGAAGCCCTAAGTATTGTTTCCGATCTGCAGATGCTGCTGAAGAAGCAGGTCAGAGATCTGCAGCGTGAGAACAAGCTAATCAGGGAAGAAAACGAAATTCTGGCGGATGCAGCGGCTTTTTTCTGCTCATTGGGTTTCATGGGGGTTCCCTCCATTTCTCACTGTCGAACTGACAAGAATGATCCATTTCATTATATCACATTTTGCACAGTATGTCAATATAAACCTATGGTTTTTCGTGTGCTATGATGAAACAGTATGCTGATTGAGGGTGTTTCAATTACGAATGATAAAACGACAGCAGGCAGCCCGCAGGCTGCCTGCTTTGCTCATATACTTGATTTCTCCCAGAGATTGTGGTATACTATCTATAGAAACATACGGGGAGGTGTCACCATGCCGAAGGTTTTCAATGTCACGGGAAACTGCAATC
>JAZQNP010000114.1:0-15451 GCA_045627405.1 Oscillospiraceae bacterium
ATGCTGTCGATGTCATCGCCCCAGAACTCGATGCGCACCGGCATCAGCTCCTGCGAAGGGAAGATGTCAAAAATCGCGCCGCGCACCGAAAACTGACACGGTGCATCGACCTGCTCGCAGCGGCGGTAGCCGATCTGCACGAGCTGTGCCGCAAGCTGCTGCTGGCTGACGCTGCTGTTTGCCTGAATCCGCAGCGTCTTTTCTTCCAGCACATTCCGCGGCAGCGTAAACTGCATCACTGCCTCCGCCGACGCCGCAATCACGCCGCAGCTCCCGCGGCACAATGCCGACAGTGCCGCAATGCGAAGCTGCTCGTACTCGCGGGAGATATCCGCTGCTTCTAAGAAATTCAGTTCCTTTGCCGGATACGGATATGCCGTGCGGGTGCCGGACATGAAGTTGATGTCCTCGCAGAGCAGCCGCGCTGCCGATTCGTCCGCCGTGATTGCCAAAACAGGCGCATCCTGCGACATCGTCAGCAGAATCTGCGCCTTGTGAAGCTGTGATACACCGGTCAGCGAGACCGGTGATATTTGTGTTTTCAGACAGCGACGCAGCTCCTGCACTGCGCTCAGCCTGCTGCCAGACTCTGTAAAAAATCGCATCGTTCGTCTCCGGAGACCGCGCTCCACCTCATTATTTGCGGTTGTTGTATAGATTCATTGCTTTGTCTGTCTGATCCGCCAACATCAGTTCCAGTGCGGCTGTGACGGTTTTTGCCGTCTCTGAGAGCACCTGCATCTCCTCTGCCGAGAATGCCGACAGCACCCAGTCCGCCAGCGGATAATCCGGATGCGGCTTCTGCCCGATTCCCACACGGATGCGCGGGAACTGATCGGACCCCGAAAGATAGATGATGTTCTTGATGCCGTTATGTCCGCCGTCGCTGCCCTTCTTGCGAATGCGCAGACCGCCCACCGGAAGCGTAATGTCATCGTATATAACAATAGTACGCTCCGGCGGAATCTGATAGAACTGCATCGCTTCCGTGACCGCAAGCCCGCTGTTGTTCATGTATGTTTCCGGTTTCAGCAGCAGACAGCGTGTGCTGCCGCTCTGCGCCGACGCGGTATGCGAGCGGAACTGGTGCTTCTGAAATTTCGCACCGCAATGCGCCGCAAAGGCATCCGCCATCAGAAAGCCTGCGTTGTGGCGGGTATTTGCATACTTCGCTTCGTAATTGCCAAGACCTGCGATAATGTATTCCGGCGGTCCGGTGACAGTCGGCGTCTGTGACTCCAACTGCTTGAAAATATCAAAAATGCTCATGGTTTCTCCATTCATCAAAGTGGGATCTGCACCGGCTCATGACGGACAAAGTATGTCACATGCGAAAAGCCTGCATCGCGTGCAATCTGTTCGAGCTGCTCCATTCCAAAGCCAAGATACTGCGTGTCGTGTGCGTCTGTGCCGAGCGTGAGGTATTGCCCGCCCAGCTCCCGGAACCGGCGGATCATCTGCGGTGCCGGATCTGTAAACGGCATGTCGTATTTCAGTCCGGAGCCGTTCAGCTCCAACGCTTTGCCGTGTGCAATCACTGTCCGGAAAATTTCGTCGATCACACCCGCATACGGCGAAAGATCAAACGCCGCACGGTTTGGCAGATACCGGAGCCCGTAGGTCAGATGTCCGAGCGTATCATAACAGTCCGTCTGCGCCAGACGCAGTTCCTCTTCAAAATAAGCTCCGATCAGCGCGGGAATGTCAATCTCATCATAATGCAGAAAATAAAAATCCGCCATTTCCGGCAGCTCATGCACCGACCCGATGACAAAATCCACCCGCGGATCACGGTAAAGCCGCTGTGACAGCGCGATGTCCTGCGGAATCTGTCCGACCTCTGCACCGCAGACCAGCCGCACCGGAGACTGCTGCATCCGTTCTGTGTGCTGCAAGGCAGCCACCTCGGAAACCGATGCCGCAAACACTGACCGGCTGTCATACAGAAATTCCTCCGTCTCCTCTGCATGATACCGCGCAGCCGGATACCAGCGGTTGATCTCCACATGATCGCTGATGCCCATTACCTGCAAACCGAGCTGCTCCGCTGCCGCAACCCGCTCTGTCACGCTCTGCGGCGATGCGTCCGGCGAATGCTGCGTGTGCGTATGCAAATCTGTCAGCATATTTATCTTCCTCCGTTGCGCTTTTATGCTGTGCTGCCCGGTACGTCCAGCATTGTCCAGCGTCCGTTGATCCGGTACAGCCGTGCATACTCCGTCACGGTCACACTGTCTTCGCCGTCTGTGTATGTCACATTCAGCGTCACCCACCAGCCCGCCGTAATATTCACATCTACACTGTACTGAGACTGAATACCCGTTTCCAGCTGGTTCAGATAATCCGCACCGACTTCCGTTTTGGAGGCATATTTGACCTCGATCTTTGCATCGCTGCCGTAATTATAGTTTGTCGCGGTCACAACCATCGCGCACATATCATATATGCGCATCGTCTCCTCATCGGTATCCGCACCGGTCAGCCACGACGGGAACGCATCGCACATCGCCGCAGCGTCGCCCTTCATCAGTGCTTTGTAGTAGCGTTTCACCGGCCGCATAAACGGATTGTGCAGCACATACGCGATGACCGCAATCAGAATCAGGATGCCGATGAAAATACAGAAACGTATCGCCTTCTGCGTCCCCGAAAGCGGCAGCCCGACCGCACCGACCGGCTTCGGTTCAAATATGCCCGTCTGCTGCTCTCGTGCCGGCTGTTCGGTTTGCACGTCCTTTGCCACGGTTACTCCGCCTCCTTTTGTCCGGAATTCAGCAGCGGCACCAGTGCATCCAGCACTTCTTTCGCCTTGTCGTATGCTGCCTGATTCTTTTCCAGCGATTCCATATTCTCATGCACCTGCCGCAAGGCAAGATAGGTTCCGGCATTCAGCGGCTCTGTCATCCCAAGCTGCTCTGCCAGATCGGTATCCTCCAAGCGCAGCTTGTATCCGTCCGCAAACGGACAGTCCGGATACATCGCAGAGAGATCTTCAAACATCTCCGTGCCTTCCTCTTCCGGTTTCAGATACAGATTCGCTTCGTCATCGGCAATCACCAGCATACTCATCGCAGACTGAAACTGCACAAGCAGCTGCGTATTGGTCGAAGAGGCATAGGTCGAGCCGCTTTCCATCATTTCCTTTGTCACGGGAATATAAATCACCGATGCCTCCTGTTCGCCGTCTCCGTCAAAATCGGGGCAGACAGACGCAATCAGCTGCATCAGATCATCCTGATGCAGATAGAAATCGGCGTTCTGCGTCGTCACCAGAATCTGAATATCCGGATCGTCATGCGTGACATAATCGTAGATCAGGAACGCGCCGATCAGCACAACGAACACCGCAATGCCCAGCCACCATTTGGAATGGTAGAGCCAGTTTCCGATTTTTTCGCCCAGTGTATATTTTTTCTGCGATGTCTCCCCGCGGAACACCTTGTCACTTTCGGAGATTACGCCCTGTTTCAAGCGGATCAGATCGACTTTTTCTTCCTGCAATTCCTTCGCGTATTCCTCACGCGCCTGATCGGCTTCCGCTTCCGCCGCCGCCTGCTTTTCACGCGCTTTGATTTCCGCTTCGCGGCGCGCTTTCGCCTGCATCTCCCACGCATTTTGAAATGCTGAGATCTTCTGCGGAGACTGCGCTGCCGGTTCCTCCGGCTGCCGCTTATCCTCGTCTGCCACTGCGCTCACATCCTTCCGCATCTATTGTATCACATTTTCACTTTGAAATCAAGCGTCTGCAAAAAAAGCGGCGTTCCGCCGGAGCAGAACGCCGCTTTGATGTGCCGACTGAGACAACAAATTGCCTCAGAATCCGGCATTTCGTATCGTTGACACAGATCAGTCAGAATAATCTCCGGCTTCATAGAAATGAAATTGCAAGGTTTTTAGAATTATATCCGCCTCGTCTGTGTACGCCCTGTACAGATCCGGATCATTCATTTTAACCACACAGCCGTTATAATCGCCGTCGAGTGCAATGAAGCCCCACATATCATCACCGCCAAAGAAGCCTTGTGTTGCCGAATGCCCGTTAAAGTCGATCGCTTTACTTTCAAGGTCAGTACCGCATACACTCAATCCGCCGGAAATGTATTCAATGATAAGAACAGATGTGTCTGTATCCTTTGGCTGTATCCCAACAATGATATGACCAGTAGGGACATCTTCTGTCTGCATTCCATGGTATGTCCATCCATTTGGAAGTTCAAATGAAAATCCAAAAGCCGGTCCGCACTCGGGCTCTATTTCGATATGCTGATAATTGTTTGTTACCCATACGCCTTCATTTGTAAAAAATTCCGGTGCGCACCAGATCAACGTATCCCATATCTCCCCAAGATGATCGGGATTTGCAACAGCAGTTACCAGTTTCAATACACTTTCATCCTCAGTTTTATATCTATTGATCTCGTCCCCCGATTCATACTGAACAGTGGAATCACCATAAAATACCAATTTGAACGGCTGTCCGTTGTTATATACAAACACAGAACAGGCTTCTCCGTCAGGATATACGGTATCGGACGGGATCACTTCCCATGCAGCATTTGTAAAGGCAGTATATAATTGGTCTGCGGTTTGCGCATCCAATTCCAGCAAATAAGGTGCATAAGCCGATGCCGTGACACGGACAGGACTTGCGGTGTAATTTCCCCAAGGACACATTTTCGGCGTGACGTCTGCGGTCTGCGCGGAAGTTGTCGTTGCTGCCGAAACGCCTGCACTCCCCGCAGCCTCACCGGAATGTTCGCTGCGCGGGATGCGGCTGTCACGCAGCACAACGCCGAATGCAAACAGATTCAGTCCCGCAATCAGCGCAACGGCTGCCGCAATCGCCGCTGCACGGTTCAGTCCTCCGAGCCGCATCCATATCCGCCGCAGACCCTTCTGCGGCAGTGCATCGCGCTCAATCATATCCTGCGGAAGATCACCGATTGCGCAAAGCAAATCCTGCGTCTTCATAAATACCCCTCCTTTTGCAAGTAAACGCGTAATTTCCCGCGTGTTCGCATCAGAATGCTTTTGACTGTGTTTTCATTGAGCGAGAGCGTATTTGCAATTTCCTGCACCGGCATGGCGGAGAAATACCGCAGCAGAAACACACGCCGCGCCCGGGAAGAGATGCCGCGCAGAAAGCCCGCAATCGCCTCGGTCAGCGCGCGTTCGTCAACAGTCTGCTCGACCGACTCCTGCGCCGGGAGCAGCTCTGCAAGCTCGTCCAGAACACCCGGCAGCTCTCCGCCGCCGCGCCGCTGTGCATGCCGCTTTTGCAGACGGTTCATCGCGAGATTGCGCGTCAGTGCGGCAAGATATGCCCGCAGATGCTCCGGCTCCGGCGGGATGCTGTTCCACGCGGCAAACAGCATGTCATTGACGCATTCCTCCGCGTCCTGCTCGCTGCCGAGAATATTCTGCGCGATCCCTTTGCACAGTCCGCCGTACGCACGGGCTGCTTCCGCAAGGGCAGATTCGTCGTGTGCGGAAAAGAGCATCAGTATCTCGCTGTCAGTTCGATTTTTCTGCAAGGCTCTCACCTCCTCTGTCTATTATGACAGATTTTCCGCGGCTTTGGTTGCATACCGGCAGGATATTTTCATGTCCTCAAAAAACAGATCCGCCGTTTGCCACTTGCGGATCTGTCCGAAATATGCTATAATAAAAAAAGAACGCATCATTCTCTGCTGCAAAGCAGAGAACGATACGCATGAGTGTGTTTGCCCCCGCTGCATCTCAGCAACCACAACGGGGAGCAACATGAAAAAAGGGGGATTTCGGGAGCGGCATATGCCTCCCGATGGGAAAATGTCAAATCAATGCACCGGTGCGGTGCCGAAGCGTCCGAGTGCTTCCTTTAACCGCGCAAGCTCTGCCTCATCGGTCGTTTGCGCTTCAAGCTGTACCGGCTGGTCACGGTCAAGTGTGAAAATGCCCATGATCGACTTCGCGTCCACTGCATAGCTTCCGACATGAAGCTGTGCCTCAAAAGGGAACTGCGTCATGATGTTGACGAACTCGGTAACATCAGCGATCTCCGGAAGATAAACTGTCATTGCAGACATTGCAGACATCGCGGTACACCTCACCTTTCCTCTGTTCCGCCGGACCAAAACAGTCGGCGGACTTGCGATGATTCCCGCGCCGCACGAAATGACAAGAGGGGGAAACATTCCGCTTTGCCGCGCATCGCAAGTGCCGGTAGTCTTTGGAGGGTTGTCATGATTCACCCTTGCGCATAATATAGCATGAATGCGCGGTTTTGTCAAGCAAAATCGTCATACTTTGTACACCTGACCGAATTTTGCAAAGCTTCGCGCATTTCTTTTTTGCATTCCCGCCACGCTATAAGGATTGCACAACTTTCAACAGCGAAATTTGTGCATATTTAACAGGAGTTTTTATGCAATACAAAATCTATACCCTCGGCTGCAAAGTCAACCAGACAGAAAGCGCAGGACTGTCTCAATTACTCCGGACAAAGGGCTTTTCCCCTGCTTCCGATGACGACACACAGCCCGACCTCCTCCTGGTCAACAGCTGCGCCGTCACCGCCGAAAGCGTGCGAAAGGCAAAGCAGCTTTTGCGCAGTCTGCGCAGAAAACACCCCGATGCCCTGCTCATCCTCACCGGATGCTGGCCGCAGGCTTTTCCGACCGACGATTTCGCGGATGCGGATTTTGTCACCGGTACCAAAGACCGCCCTGCACTTTTGGAGTATCTTGCCAATCATGCGTCGCGTCCGGATGCACAGCAAAGCCGCATCTCCCCCTATCAGTCCGGAGAGGCGTTCTCTCCGCTGCCCTGCGCAGATACGTCCCGCACCCGCGCGTTTCTCAAAATACAGGACGGCTGCAACCAGTTCTGCTCCTACTGCATCATTCCCTATGCGCGCGGCAGATGTCGATCCATGCCGACAGAACGGCTCAGAGAAGAAGCTGCCGCACTCGCGGCACAGGGCTTCCGGGAAATCGTTCTGACCGGCATCAACCTCGGCTTCTACGGTGCGGACAACGGCGCATCTCTTGCCGAAGCAGTACGCATCTGCGCGGCACAGGACGGCGTCTGCCGCGTGCGGCTCGGCTCGCTCGAACCCGAACGCATGACCGATGCAATTCTCCGCGAGCTCAAAGACTGCAACAAATTCTGTCCGCAGTTTCATCTCTCGCTCCAAAGCGGCAGTGATTCCGTGCTCAAACGCATGAACCGCCGCTACTCCGCTTCGGAATACCGTACACTCGCAGAACGCATTCATGCCCTCTTCCCCGATGCCGCGCTCACAACCGATGTCATTGTCGGATTTCCCGGAGAGACCGATGCCGAGTTCTCTGAAACCGTTGCCTTTGTGCGCGAAATGGGCTTTGCAAAGGTGCATGTTTTCCCCTATTCTCCCCGCGAAGGCACAAAAGCTGCCGCATTTCCCGATCAGGTGCCGCAGAAGATCAAGACGCAGCGTGCGGCTGCGCTCTCTGCCGCCGCCGATGAGATCCGTGCGGCGCATCTGAGAAAATTTGTCGGAACCTGTGCCGAGGTGCTGGTCGAGGGCGAAAAACAGCAAAATGCACAGCGGTTTTACCAAGGGCATACGCCGGATGGTACACTTGTGAAAATTTTTCCGGAAAATGCAGAAAAGGGTTTGCAGAATTCCGTGATTTGTGTTACAATAAAGGGGTATGAGCAGGACGCGCTCTTCGCAGATCCCGCATACACAGATTCTCCTGCGGAGGAATGATACATCATGGAAAAAGCAGATCTCGCTGTGCAGTATAAACGCAGCACGAATTGCTGTCAGGCGGTTCTCTGCGCCTTTGCCGATGCACTGCACATGGATACGGACACGCTCTGTAAGCTCGGCGCAGGATTCGGCTCCGGCATGGGTACCATGGGGGCGACCTGCGGCGCACTCTGCGGTGCGCAAATGGTTCTCGGCATGCTCGGAAAGCAGCCGGTCATCCCAGATGCAAAACAGCTTTTTTTACAGTTTGAGGCACGCTGCGGCAGCACGCTCTGCCGTGAACTCAAAGGCGTCGGCACCGGAAAAGTTCTCTGCTCCTGCAACGACTGCGTGCGAAATGCCGCACAGCTCGCAGCAGAACAGCTCGCCTTGCAGACAGTTTAGGCGGAAAAGCAGCCCGCAAACCCGTGCGCGGGAAACCGTTCGCGCCGGATCAAACACATAAA
Source organism: Oscillospiraceae bacterium (assembly GCA_045627405.1). Taxonomy (GTDB): domain Bacteria; phylum Bacillota; class Clostridia; order Oscillospirales; family Ruminococcaceae; genus Firm-04. The sequence continues at coordinate 8,185 of JAZQNP010000114.1, forward strand.
ACACATAAAAGTATATTCTGATGCGTGACAGATGCCGCGCAATCTCAACGAATAAGCGGAGGTTTGAAACTATGGCAGTTTATCGTATCTACACTGAAAAAAAGCCGCAGTTTGCGGTGGAGGCACAATCCGTCCTCTCCGATCTGCGCACCGCGCTCCGGCTCGATGTCCTCAGCATCCGCATCCTCAACCGGTATGACGCCGATCATATCTCGGAAGAGGATTTTCAGCGCGCTGTCCCGACCGTCTTCTCAGAGCCGGCGGTCGATTATGTCTATGAGAAGCTCCCCATGATCTCTACGCAGGAACGCGTCTTTGCCGTCGAGTATCTGCCCGGTCAGTTCGATCAGCGTGCCGACTCCTGTGAGCAGTGTATTCAGATTCTCAACGGAAAAGAACGCTGCCGCGTCAGAAACGCCCGCGTGTACATCGTGTCCGGCGCGCTCTCCGATGCCGAATTCGATAAGCTCAAACACTATCTCATCAACCCCGTCGAAAGCCGTGAGGCATCGCTCGATCCCGTCAGCTCGCTTGATACCAACTATGCACTGCCCGAAACCGTCGCAACACTCGACGGCTTCTGCGATCTCGATGAGGCGGGCAGAAATGCGTTTCTGAAAGAATATGCCCTCGCGATGGATCTGGATGACATCACCTTCTGCCAAACCTATTTCCGCGATACCGAACACCGCGATCCCACCATCACCGAGATCCGCATGATCGACACCTATTGGAGCGATCACTGCCGGCACACTACTTTCCTCACAACCATCGACCATGTGCAGATCGACACACCCTATATAAAGGAAACATATGACGATTATCTCCGCATCCGCAAGGAACTCGGCAGAGAAAACAAGCCTGTCACCCTCATGGACATGGCAACGATGGCAATGCGCAAGCTCAAAGCCGACGGCAAAATCCCCGCACTCGACGAGAGCGAGGAGATCAACGCATGCTCCGTGAAGATCAAGGTCGATACCGACAAGGGGACCGAGGACTGGATCCTCATGTTCAAAAACGAAACCCACAATCACCCCACCGAGATCGAACCCTTCGGCGGTGCAGCGACCTGTCTCGGCGGTGCAATCCGCGACCCGCTCTCCGGCAGAAGCTATGTCTATCAGGCAATGCGCGTCACCGGTGCGGCGAATCCGCTCGTTCCGGTTGAGGATACCATGCCCGGCAAGCTCCCGCAGAGAAAAATCACCGTCGGTGCCGCAAACGGCTATTCCTCCTACGGCAACCAGATCGGTCTGGCAACCGGTCATGTCACGGAGGTCTATCACTCCGGCTATGCCGCAAAGCGTATGGAAATCGGTGCGGTCGTCGGTGCCGCTCCCGCTGAAAATATCCGCAGAGAACGGCCGGTGCCGGGTGATGTCATCATCCTGCTCGGCGGCAAGACCGGCAGAGACGGCTGCGGCGGTGCAACCGGCTCCTCGAAATCCCATACCCTCGAATCGCTGACAACCTGCGGCGCGGAGGTGCAGAAGGGCAATGCCCCCGAGGAACGCAAGCTCCAACGCCTCTTCCGCGATCCGGCGGTCACAAAGCTCATCAAACGCTGCAATGACTTCGGCGCAGGCGGCGTCTCCGTCGCAATCGGCGAACTGACCGACGGTCTGGACATCGACCTCAACGCCGTTCCGCGCAAATATGACGGTCTGGACGGTACCGAGCTTGCAATCTCCGAATCGCAGGAGCGCATGGCAGTTGTCGTCGCACCCGAAGATGTGGACGCGTTCATGGCTGCCGCCGCAAAGGAAAATCTGCTCGCAACCGTCGTTGCAAAGGCGACCGACACCGAACGCCTGCGCATGAACTGGAACGGCAGAACCATCGTCGATCTCTCCCGCGAATTTCTCAACTCCAACGGCGCGGAGAAGCATACCGATGTCATTGCCGCAAATCCCAAGCCTGCTGCCGCGCGCGATGCGCGCTTTGAGGATACCCCCGACGGCTGGCGCGAACTGATGAGCAGCCTCAATATCTGCTCGCAGAAGGGACTTGTCGAAAAGTTTGATTCCACCATCGGTGCCGGCACCGTGCTGATGCCGTTCGGCGGCGTCTATCAGCTTACGCCCGCGCAGGCAATGGCTGCAAAAATCCCTGTACTGTCCGGCGAAACCTCCACCTGCTCTGTCATGAGCTGGGGCTTCCACCCGATTCTCTCGGAGCAGTCACCGTATCACGGTGCAATGCTTGCTGTCATTGAATCCGTTGCCAAAGTCATCGCGGCAGGCGGCTCGTGGCATCAGTGCTGGCTGACGTTCCAGGAATATTTCGAGCGCACACAGAATAACCCCGCAAGATGGGGGCAGCCGTTCTCCGCGCTGCTCGGCGCATTCAAGGCACAGCTCGAACTCTCCTGCGCACCCATCGGCGGCAAGGCCTCCATGTCCGGCACCTTTGAGCAGGTCGATGTGCCGCCGACGCTTGTGTCCTTTGCCGTTTCCACTGCCGACACCGCACGCGTTGTCTCCCCTGAGTTCAAGGCTGCCGGCGATACGGTCATCCGCATCGCGCCCGAATACAGCAGCAGCGGTCTACCCGACTGGGACAGCGTTCGCGCATGCTTCGATCAGCTCGAACAGATCATCTCCGACGGCAGAGCAAAAGCCGTCTGGACAGTCTCAAACGGCGGCGTCGCAGAGGGCATCGTCAAGATGGCGATGGGCAATCACATCGGATTTGAATTCACAAAAACACTCCCCGAAAAGATCCTCTTCGATCCGTTTGCCGGCTCGTTCATTATTGAGCTTGACGGCGCGGCGCAGGACGGTGAGGAAATCATCGGCAGAACCACAGAACAGTATAAGATCTTCTCCAATGCCTATACCCTCAGCATCGACACCCTGCAAAAAGCGTGGGAAGGCAAGCTCGAATCCGTCTTCCCCTGCCGCATCAAAACCGCCTTTGCCAACATCGAGGCATACTCGCACAAGGCAGCGCAGCGTCCGGTTCCTGCGGTCAAATACGCCAAGCCGCACGTGCTGATTCCGGTTTTCCCCGGCACCAACTGCGAATATGACACCGCCCGCGCCTTTGAACGCGCAGGGGCTGTGCCGGAGGTGCTGGTCATCCGCAATCTCTCTGCGGCAGCAATCGAAGAATCTGTCTCGGCTGTGGTCAAGGCGATCGGCAATGCGCAGATGATTATGATTCCGGGCGGCTTCTCCGGCGGCGACGAACCGGACGGCTCTGCAAAGTTCATCACCTCGTTCTTCCGCAATCCGATGGTCACCGAGGCTGTGCATACGCTGCTGAAACAGCGCGACGGTCTCATGCTCGGCATCTGCAACGGCTTCCAGGCACTCGTCAAGCTCGGTCTTGTGCCTTACGGCGAGATCACGGAGATGAGTGAGAACTCCCCGACGCTGACCTTCAATACCATCGCACGCCACCAGAGCATGATGGTCAACACGCGGGTCGCTTCCGACAAGTCTCCGTGGCTTGCAGCATGTGAGGTCGGGGATATTCACACAATCCCGATCTCCCACGGCGAAGGAAGATTCATCGCTTCCGCATCCCTGCTGCAACGCATGGCAAACAACGGACAGATCGCTACACAGTACGTCGATCTCTCCGGCAGACCGACGATGGATATTCGCTTCAATCCCAACAGCTCCGTCGATGCCATCGAGGGCATTACATCGCCCGACGGCAGAGTCCTCGGCAAAATGGGTCACAGCGAGCGCATCGGCAATGCCGTGTGCAAGAACGTACCCGGTCAGAAGGATCAGCGCATCTTCGAGAGCGGTGTAAAATATTTCGCAGACTGATGCGTTTTCTGCGGGGAAGGCACTTGCTTTCCCCGCTTTCTTTACAAAAAGCAAGGAGCTTGATATGGACGATTTTACCGCAAAACGCTTTGCAGATCTCGCCGCGCAATCCGAACGTGCCTGCCGCTTTACGTTCAGCGATTTTCTGACAGAAGCGGAATACGGCACTTATCTGCAAATGCAGCAGCAGCTTTCTTTTTCCTGTGTGACAGTCTGGGGCGGCAGAGAGGACGCCGACCGCGTCATGCTGCGCTTCGGTAATCCCGAGACGCTCGGTTATGAAGAAGATTTCCCCATTGCCTGCCTGAAAATTTCTCCTGCACAGGAAAAATTCGCAGAGGCTCTTACGCACCGCGACATTCTCGGCGCACTCATGCACCTCGGCATGGAGAGAAGCACGCTCGGCGACATTCTGTTTGACGGAAAAACCGCGTATCTGCTCTGCAAATCAGACATGGCAGACTATATCTGCCGGGAGCTGTCCCGCGTCCGGCACACAACCGTCATCTGCACGGTAACCGACGCGTTCCCTGCCGCACTTGCAAGCCGAACAAAGCCCCTTTCCGTTCAGATTCCCTCCGAGCGGCTCGATGCACTGATCGCAAAGGTCTGCCATATCTCACGCGGCGACTGCCTCACGCTCTTTCGCGCAAAGAAGGTTTTTCTCAACGGCGCATGCACCGAAAACAGCAGCCATTCCCTGCGCTCCGGCGACCGCATCTCTGTGCGCGGTTACGGTAAATTCCGCTATACCGGCATCACCGGCACAACCAAAAAAGGCAATCTGATCGCCGGCATTGAGATGTTTGTGTAAAATACATCTTCCGAAGCCAAGCCCGAAAACGGTTCTTTCCTGCCGCTTTCGGGCTGCGGTTTTTCTTTGCCGCATCATCTCCCCCGCTCACTTTTTCAATTTATTTTAAATATTCTGTGCTATCCTTTCTCCCATAAGGTTCCCTGTTGCCGGCGCGGGTTCTTTTCCGCACGGATTCTGCTGGCAAATCTGCAAAAAAGGTTGACAGAATGCCTCCCTTTCGTGTATAATATAAGATGTATAATTATCGAAAGGCAGGGAACCGCAATGGGACTGACTCAAACAGAAAAAATCTTATCCGCTCATCTTGTCGAGGGCGAACTGATCCGCGGCACCGAAATCGGGATCCGCATCGACCAGACCCTCACGCAGGATGCGACCGGCACAATGGCGTACCTCGAATTCGAGGCAATGGGCGTGCCGCGTGTGCGTACCGAACGATCGGTTGCGTACATTGACCACAATACGCTGCAAAACGGCTTTGAAAATGCTGACGATCACCGCTTCATCGGAAGCTGTGCGAAAAAACACGGCCTCTTCTTCTCCCGTCCGGGCAACGGCATCTGCCATCAGGTGCATCTGGAACGCTTCGGCATTCCCGGCAAAACTCTGATCGGCTCCGATTCCCATACCCCGACCGGCGGCGGCCTCGGTATGCTCGCAATCGGTGCAGGCGGTCTTGACGTCGCAGTCGCTATGGGCGGCGGTGCATATTACATCACCTGTCCGCACATCGTCAATGTCAAACTGACCGGCAAGCTCAGCCCGTGGGTCGCTGCAAAGGATGTCATTCTTGAAGTGCTGCGCCGCATGACCGTCAAGGGCGGTGTCGGCAAGGTCATCGAATATACCGGTGAGGGCGTCAAGACGCTGACCGTTCCGGAGCGCGCAACCATCACAAATATGGGCGCAGAGCTGGGCGCAACCTCCTCTGTTTTCCCCTCCGACGAAATGACACGCGCATTTCTCAAAGCGCAGCAGCGTGAACAGGACTGGACACCGCTCGCTGCCGATGAAGACGCTGTATACGATGAAGTCATTGAAATTGATCTCTCCAAGCTCGAACCGCTGGCTGCCTGTCCGCATTCTCCGGACAATGTCAAAACAACCGGCGAAATCGGAAAACTGAAAATCGACCAGGTCTGCATCGGTTCCTGCACAAACTCCTCGCTGCTCGACATGATGAAGGTCGCACACATTCTCAAAGGCAAAACCGTACATCCGGATGTGTCGCTCTCGATCGCACCCGGCTCCAGGCAGGTGCTGAACATGCTTGCTGCAAACGGCGCGCTCTCCGATATGATCGACGCGGGCGCGAGAATTCTCGAATCCGCATGCGGTCCGTGCATCGGCATGGGTCAATCGCCCAATTCTGCGGGCATCTCCCTGCGCACCTTCAACCGCAACTTCGAGGGCCGCTCCGGCACCAAAGACGGTCAGATCTATCTTGTCTCGCCGGAAACCGCTGCCGCTTCCGCTCTGACCGGCTATCTCACTGACCCGCGCACACTTGGTGACATGCCGCAGTTCAAGCTGCCGGACGTGTTCACGATCAACGACAACATGGTCACGCTCCCCGCGGATGAAGCCGATATGGACGCCGTTGTAATCAAACTCGGCCCGAACATCAAGCCGTATCCGGAGACACATCCGCTGCTTGACACCATCGATGCACCGGTCTCGCTCAAAGTCGGGGACAATATCACCACGGATCACATCATGCCTGCGGGCGCGAAAATTCTTCCGCTCCGCTCCAATATTCCGAAGATCTCCGAACACTGCTTCGCTGTCTGCGATGAGGAATTCCCCGCACGCGCAAAGGCTCTCGGTCAGAGCATCATCGTCGGCGGTGCAAACTACGGTCAGGGCAGCTCCCGTGAACATGCTGCGCTCGCGCCGCTGTATCTCGGTGTCAAGGCTGTGCTGGTCAAGTCCTTTGCCCGCATTCACCGTGCAAACCTCATCAACGCCGGCATTCTGCCGCTGACCTTTGTCAATGAGGCGGACTATGACAAAATCGCACAGGGCGATCAGCTTGTTCTCGCGGATGTGCGCAAAGCCGTCGAAGAGGGCAAAACCGAGCTGACAGTCATCGACAAGACAAACGGCGCGGAAATCCCCGTTCTCTGTGAACTCACCGGCAGAACCAAGGATATTATGCTGGCAGGCGGTCTGCTCGATTACACAAGAGAAGCACTGAAATGAGCAGCTTTTCATTCCGGCATCCGATCACGGGTGCCGGACTCGGCACTCTGCTGATGCTCAGCAGTCTCATGACGATACTGTATCTCGATTATCGGGGTGCCGTCAATCCGGATGAGATGGGTATATGGATCAGTGTCTGCGCACTCGGCAGTCTGGGGCTGGGTGTTGCGCTGATGATGCTGCTTCGCTCTGTACTGTTTCACCGCTGGCAGGACGACAAACGCGCAGTGAAAGCGGTCAGGCGGATTGATCTTATCATCCTGCTTGTCACGCTGCTGCTCGGCTGCGTGCTGACGGTGATCCTCATACACCGGATGCAATGAAGGGAACTGCGATTTGCCGGTAAACAGGATTCACAATCCGGCACGCACCGGATATCACCGCGTATTACTTAATACCATAATACAGAATACAGGGAGTGTTGCATGAATCAGTTTGATCAGGGGAAACCCCAAATGGAAGA